>JACROV010000055.1 GCA_016214285.1 Candidatus Omnitrophota bacterium
GCATCGCGCTGAGATAAAACGGTGTCCGGTTTGTGCCAAAGAGCATAAAGGTTTTTTCCCTCAAGACGTCAAAGCCCGCGTTCAATATGGGCAGCACTTTAAAGCGTTGGTCGTGTATCTCAGAGGATATCAGCTGCTTCCTTCCGCCCGAACGGCTGAACTGTTCCGGGACATCTTTAAAGCCGCCGTCAGCGAAGGGACGCTGGATACCATTTTACGAGAAAGCGCCGAAAATCTTGCGGCCTTTATGGATGATCTCAAAAAGCAAATGATTGATGCGCCAGTGGCGCATTTTGATGAAACAGGTCTTTCTCAGAATGGGAAGAATCACTGGCTGCATACCGTCAGCACCCCTGAAGCCGCCTATTACGCGATGCATCCCAAGAGAGGCACAGAAGCGATGGATACAATCGGCATCTTGCCTGAATTTCAGGGCACGGCGGTGCATGATGGCTGGCCGGCGTATTTTCAATACGAGCAATGCCGGCATGGGTTGTGCAACGCGCATCATTTACGCGAATTGATTTTTATCAAAGAGCAGCTCAAACGATCCTGGCCCCAGCTGATGATCGACTGCCTGCTGAAGATCAAAGAAAAAGTTGCACAGGCTAAAGAGCAAGGGCAAACGTCTTTAAACGATTGGCAAATGTCCTATTGGCGCAATCGCTATCAATCCATCCTCGCGCGGGGGTATCGGGCCAATCCGTGGCATGATCCGCCGAAGACTCAAAGAAAACGGGGTCGTCCTGAAAAAGGCAAGGCGCGCTGCCTGGTCGAGCGCCTGGATCATCACCAAGATAAGGTTTTGGCCTTCATGGCGGACTTTGAGGTCCCCTTTGATAATAATCTCGTTGAACGCGACGTACGCATGGCGAAGGTGAAACAGAAAATCTCCGGAACATTTCGTTCCTCCAGTATGGCCAATGCCTTTTGTCGGATCCGCAGCTTTATTGCCACCGTGCGCAAACAAGGCCTTCAGCTTCGAGACGCCCTCGAATCTGTCTTCTCTTCTTCGCCTTTAATGCCTTTGGCTTTGTCAAAGACCTGAGTAGTTACCACTGATTTATAAATGGTCAATACCTAATGACCGTGGATTTGTTGAAATGAAAATTCATCGATGCTGGCCCGCTTTTTGGCGTGTTCAATGGTCATGCTTACAATATTACCGTCTTTGTCTAAATCCAGCAGAACGTTCTCACTCAGATCCCGTGTCTCAACCGCATCATTTTCTGTGAAGGTGACCAGAAGCGTGTCCGTATCTTGAAAATATTTAATGTTCATCTGTCATTCCCTCCTTGAATGAACGGTCAAAAAAGGCATTATGCACTGTCTCCGCGTCCGCTAATAATATCACACGTAAATATCTGTCCCCCGCTTCGGGAATTCTGGCCCATCGCCTGATACGGCCATCTATCTGGATGACTTCCGCGACAGGGTTGACTATTGCACGCTTTATCCATGATAATTCAATCATTTTTCTGTCCCGCCGTTCACGGACAGTTAGAAAATACTGCGTAAATTTCATGCCTTTAAAAGTATAACACACTGCGTCAGTTTGAGGGTCATATTTAATTCTGGAACACGCAGTTTAGGCAGCGCCAACCTCCAAATGCGTTATGTAAATTTCTCCATGAAGTCTGAATTTTACCTCAGGCAACATATCCATCGTCTTCGCGTTCAATAATAGCTGTTAAATGATATTTCATCCGCGCCTCCCGGCCTTATTTTTCACCCGATACAGGGGGTGAAAACAGTTATTCCGGATTTCGATATTCGAATTCTTTGTTATATCGAACCGGCATGAGTGACATCAATATAAGTATAATGTATGAGAAATGAATATTCAATAAATTCTACGATAAATTCTACGATAACGTTTATAAAAGTTATGTTATACTTTTTCGAGTGAAGACCCCGAAAAAGACGCGGCGGAAGTTTCGACGGCGGGGCGCATTCCACGTCCACATCGTCGTGTGCGCCGACGGCAAAAGGAGGCGTTAATAGGAGAACGAATAACCACATGAAAACATATCTTTGGAATAATACATCCCTCCCAAAGTGCCTGGCACCGTTACTTTCCGGCTACGCCATCTGCATATGCTGATACAACGGTTTAGCCACAGCCTTGAAGAAATTTGAGGCGTTGAGAATCTCAATGCTAATCACCTTGCCATTTCCATCAAGTTCGATATGTATTCCGGGTGCGATCTCCAGAGATTCTTCTTCATTGCCTTTTTGAGTGACAATATAAAGCACGTCTGATTTTGAGTCATAATTGACCAATGGTTTCTTTTTCATGTCTTTTCCCACCTCCCCGAGGTTATGCGGCTGTGTTTTTGATATGGCTTAAATTCCCGGAATTTCCATCTCATTGCCTCTGTCTCCGCCGCGAAGATGGCCGCCGGACACTCCCTGAGTGGCTTGGCTCGTCCTAACCCGGATGCCGGTCGCGAGCGCCGTGAATCACGCCTGTAATCCAGATTTCGTCAGATGACGCGGGGCCCGCCGATGATGATCCCGGCCATGATGAGCGTCATGAGGATCATGTATCCCAGGGTGTGCTGGCCCCGCTTTTGGCGGGGCCGGGCGTTTTGGGATAATTTCATGTCAGGTTTGACTTCCTTATTTTTGGCGTCAACAAAATTTCCAAATCTGTCGAAATTTCGGGCATTTCCAGGACGCGCGCAAACTCTCTGACCATATTTCGAATATATTTTTTATTAAGTTTGGAATGAATGTCGATAATTTCTCGAATATCCAGCATGTCCTGGGGGCGGTGGGCAACGGCTTTGAAGATGATCAAATCTTCCGGTGTGGGCAAATAAAGGACGATATTTCCAGCCTTATGGGTTGTGCGTCTTTTTATCGCGTCTCGCTCAAAAGGTAAAAGCCCTAAGGAAATATCAAGATTGGTGTCACTTGCTTTATGCGTCAGAAGCAATATCCTTTTGTTGCGTGCGAATTCAGCGGCATCTTTTATCCGGGATTGAAATCCGAAATGGGGCGCCGTATTCAGGACATGTTCAATATTTTTTTCTTCGTCATCGATAAGAATAACAATATCCACATCCTTGGTGAATCGGGGTTTTCCTAGAACGCTGGCGGCGATGCCCCCGATAACCATCCATGGGCAGCCCAAGTCCTTCATGAATTCTTGCAGATCCGAGAACGGCTCCAAAAAAGTTTTGAATCCAGGAAATCTCATGGGATATTTTTCTTAAGCCGCGCCCATCGGCGGCGTACCACCCGGTTTTCATTGTCTTCATTAAAATTTACGTTTAAGGCAGTTCCCCACCGCATTAAAGAGGCGGCCTGATGCAATTTCTGCTTGAAGGACAGTTTGCGTGTTTCATCTCGCTCAACCGCCCTTACGGCGGCCCATTTTTGTTTATATTGAATTGCCTGTTTTTTTGTCAGTTTGATCATTTCGCTTTTTCGTTCTTTCTGACCCCGGCCATTATGAGTGCATGAGGATCAGGTATTCCAGGGTGTGCCGGGCGTTTTGGGATGATAATTTCACCTATTGATCCTCTCAAATTCACTTCGCGGCACGCCTGACTGTCGGATAATTGATTGTAATGTGCCGGCGCGAAGTTCTGTATGGTCAGGTAACGGAACAGTAGTTGTAGTTCCCGATCCTTTCCTTTGCATTATGATATGGCTGCCTCTTCTTCTGACTTCGACAAAATTGTATTCAGACAAAATACGGCATGCGTCTTTTCCAGAAAGAACACGCAGTTTAGGCAGCGCCAACCTCCAAATGCGTTATGTAAATTTCTCCATGAAGTCTGAATTTTACCTCTTTGGGAGAAGCTGTTTCAAAGAATAGCTCCAATGCTTCCCGAAGATTTTCACGCGCCTGTCCAATACTATCACCCTGGCTTGCAATATCCAGCTCCGGACATAAGGCAACATATCCATCGTCTTCGCGTTCAATAATAGCTGTTAAATGATATTTCATCCGCGCCTCCCGGCCTTATTTTTCACCCGATACAGGGGGTGGAAACAGTTATTCCGGATTTCGATATTCGAATTTTATTATAGGGTTATGCCCTTGACTACCACTTCCAGCATACGATGGGCACGAAATCCTGTTGCACTGTTCATCAAAGGCATAACCCTATTTTATTATATCGAACCGGCATGAGTGACATCAATATAAGTATAATGTATGAGAAATGAATATTCAATAAATTCTACGATAATGTTTATAAAAGTTATGGTATACTTTTTCAAGTGAAGACCCCGAAAAAGACGCGGCGGAAGTTTCGACGGCAGGGCACATTCCACGTCTACATCGTCGTGTGCGCCGACGGGACGTATTACACCGGCTCGACCGGCGACCTTCAAAAACGCGTCGAATCGCACAACAAGGGGAGAGGCGCGAAGTATCTGCGGGGCAAACTGCCGGTAAAGGTTGTATTCGCGCGCGGATACAGGTATTATAAGCATGCGCTGATGGCGGAACGCAAGATCAAGGCCTTGACCCGACGGGAAAAAGAAGCTTTAATAGGGGACTAACGTAAAAACCCAATGACAAATGATCAAATGACAAATTAATGACAAATGTCCAATTCCTCCTCCCCGCAGGGAGCCTTTGGCCAAAGGGAGCCTAACGGCAAATGGATTAACTTATTTTGCATTTGGCATTAGGTATTAATTTGACATTTGTCATTTGCTCATTTGACATTTTTTGTCACCATGAAAAAACAATCAAGCATTGTTAAAAATATCGCCCTCCTCGCGCTCTTTTTCGCGCTGGGGTATCAGGGGTACAAGCTCGCCGGGCAGTATATCTACGAGAACGCTGTCCTTCGACAGATCATCACCCGGCTCGAGGCGGATTCCCGGGCCGCGGAAGTTTTGGTGACCGGCGTCAATTACAGCGAGGCCGAGCAGAAGACCTACACGACGATCAAATTCCTGGAATACGACAGTCAGGGGAACCCGCTGGACCCGAAATATTTCACGTTTTCGGGGAACATCATCCAGTTCCAGTCGCTTGTTGTCCGCTTCGATGACCTGCTCGTCCGTCAGGGCGACCGGCTCAAGGGTAAAAGCGTTTACCTTTTCTGGAAGGTCTTTATGCTTGACGGCAAAAACACCCGGGAATACGATATCACCAAAATTCATGAAGTGCCGCAGGGTTACAAGCTCGATGCTGGCCAGAGGCTCCTCCCCCTCGGGGGACCTCTGGCTGCGGGGAGGGACAATCCCGTCGAAACCAGATTCTGGGCGCGTTTTTGGGAATACGCGCTGGATCCCTCCCCGCAGGGAGCTTCTGGCCGGACGGCCAGACTGGAAGGCATCAAGAACGCCCAGATCGAGGCGCCGGGGACGATGTTCGTTCCGGGGATCCTGTACACGATCAAGATCGAACACGACGGGGGCTTGCGCATCGACGCTTCGCCATTAGCGGGTATTTTGCGTGGAGAGAAAATACCATTTTGAAAATGATTAATGATAAATGATCCAATGTCAAATTAATGACAAATATCCAATTCCAAATTAGTTAAGTGATTTGACATTGGCCATTGGACATTAATTTGACATTTTTCATTTGCTCATTTGACATTTTTCGTCCCCCTTGAGCTCCCGCTTGATCGCTTTTTTTTGGCCGTGTAGTTGTTTATCCGCGGAGGCTAAAGTGAGTATCTCATGGGAAGAAACCACGGAAGAAAAATTCAACCAGCTGCTTGAGAAAATCCCGGTCTTCCTGCGGGGTGTGGCGCGGGAAAAAGTCTCGAAAAAGGCCGAGGGCACTGCCGCCCGGGAAGGCCGGGCGCAGGTCACCGAGAAAGATCTCGTCGACGCCTTTTTCGCGGAAACCCCTTTCGGTTTTCACGGCCCGATGAAAAATGATATGGAGGGAATCGGCATTGATTATACCAGCTACGGTTATCAGCGATGACAAGAACCGATTCCAAACGTAACGATCTCGCGAAGGAAAAATGTTATGAGAAAGGTCTGAATAATGGACAACCATAAAACAAAATTAGCTTTAAGCGTCAGCGGGGCCATTTCGTTGGGGAGCTATCAGGCGGGGGTCATTTACGAAATCTTTGATCTGATGAGAAAATCAGGCAGCAACGCCGGGTTCACCATTGACGTCATTACCGGGGCCTCAGCGGGGTCGGTCAATAGCGCCATTCTGGGCCTGGCCATGATGTACGATCCCCAATTGATCGAATTTACCAAACGCATATGGCTTGACGGGCTTGATATTTCGGTGCTCCTGGAGAAAGTGGACGACCCCTGGGAGTCCCTGCTTTCCAATAAAGTTATTTTAAAACTGAAAAGCGATATTCTGGAGGCGATCAGGGGAAGCACGGCTGTCCCCGCGGCGTATTTCCCGGATAAAGTGCGAATTGGATTGACCCTCGCGAATCTTTCCGGCATCCCGTATCCCGTCAGATTTAGCAATATCCAGGAAAGTTTTAAGTTAACCACTTTTGCCGATTGGTACACCGTGGATCTCAAGAAAGGGGACCGCTCCGATAAAGCCCTTGAAGAGATCGGCCATATGCTCGACATCGCCATTGCCTCGGCGGCTTTTCCTTTCGCCTTTCCCGCGCGGCGGCTGAGACGAAGATGCCAGGAGTATGAGAACACCGCCCTTGAACCGACACCGTCGGGAGAATTCGAATTTGTTTATGTCGATGGCGGAGTTTTTAACAATGAGCCAATCAACCGGGCGACGGAGCTCGCCGCTCCTTTAGATGCGGAGGGTACCTCGCGGGTTTATATTTTGGTTGACCCTTCGCCGCCGGAGGCCGCCGTTCCGTTCTCTGGACTCAACATGCTGGCCGTTGGCGGACGCCTTGTCCCGGCGGTTTTAACCGAGGCGCATTTTCGGGATTGGTACCAGGCCGTTAAAGTCAACCAGCGTATTGAATGGAAACAAAATCTCGTCAAGGGCCTGCTCCTGCAGAGCATCCTGCAGAGCAGGACAAAAACAACGCCCCTGGGGTTTGCCGCGCCGGATGCCGCCTTCAATCAATCTTTAAACGAAATCGTCGAGGAGATCGCGCAATTTAAGGCCGGGAAAGCGAAGAAAGATAAATCCGCCTATTTGGAAACAAATCTCGGCCGGATTTATAAAACGCTCAATACCAACATTTTTTTTGCGGCGGGGGAGGATCAGGGGGCAAGCCAGGAGCATCTCGCCAAATTTATTTTTGTCCTGGAAAACATCGCCGGTTTACGCGAAAAAAAGATTCTGGACTTAAGGCTTATTACCCCTCCGGGAAAAGGCATGCTGGCCGGTGATTTTCTGATCAGTTTCGGAGGATTTTTTTCTGCGGATTTTCGAAAGCATGATTTTAATATTGGACGCAGTGTCGCCAGGGATTTTGTCCGCGGCCCCAAAGGTGAAGGAGGCCTGGAGGCCGATCTTTCCGGAGTTCCGCTCGAAGACACCGCCTACGATCCGGGTCTTAATTTTGTGACCATAAAAGATGCCCCCAGGGAGCATCGGATCGCCTTAAGAGATAATGTGTTAAAGAAAGCCGACGGCCTCATCGACGGTCTTTTTTTAAAACAACGTGCCGGATTCTGGGCGGGGATTTTGCGCAGGGTTGCGGGAGGCGCTGCCTTGATATTCGCCGCCTTTGTTTCCTGGCGCTGGCTCGCGCGCAAAGCAGCGCAGACTTTTCTTGCGGGATATCTTAATAAGGCGCTGGAGATCGAATAAGGAAAAATGAAAACCCGGCAATACATCCTCGACGAGTACGCCGACCATCAGTTGTACAAAGACCTGGCATCGTGGGAAAAATACCCCGGCAACAAGCAAGCCCTGCTCAAGCTCGCCGGGCAGGAATACGAGCATTATCTTTTCTGGAAAAAATTCCTCCCCGATTACCATCCGGTCCTGAATCCGGTCTTCCTGGCCGGGTTCCGGTTAATGCGCCGTTTTTGCGGGTTGACCTTCACCGTGAAGTTCCTGGAACGTCATGAGCGCGCGACCATTGAAGAATACAAGAGCGTTGCCGCCGAATTTTCCGGTGAGGACAAGGCCCGGCTGGAAAAGATCATCAACGATGAGAATGAGCACGAGGATTTTTTTATCGGCCAGATCCAGGAAACGATCATCAAGTACATCGGGTTCATCGCGCTGGGTTTGGCCGATGCCATCGTGGAGATCACCGGCGTTCACGCGGGGTTTCTGGGCGTGACCAGCTCGACGCTGTTCGCAGGGATATCGGGTCTCATTGTCGGGATCTCCGCGGCGATCTCCATGGGCTCGGCGGCGTACCTGCAGGCCAAGCAGGACCCTTCCCCCAAGGGAGCCTCCGGCCATCGTTCGGCATGGAAATCGGCGGTGATCACAGGTGTCTCCTATATCCTTTCGGTCGTCATGCTCGCCATTCCATATTTCCTGACGCGCAATATGAGCTGCGCGTTCCTGTTTTCCATTCTGGCAGGGATGACGCTCATCGCGCTGTTGACGTTTTACAGCGCGGTCGTTTTTGAGCGCCGTTTCTGGCGGGAATTTCTGGAAACCGTCGGGTTGATGCTGGCCACCGCCGCGGTCACCTTCGTCCTTGGCGTCTTTCTCGGGAAGGCTTTCGGCCTCCAGCACGTTATAGGTTAGATTTTTAGGGGGACATTTAGGGGGACACAATCTTAATTGGAATTAAGTATCGTGTCCCCACAATTAATACGTCGAAAGGTTTCGTATGTGGCTTAAATGGTTCCCCTGGAGATTTATCGTTCGTAACCTCGCCCGGCGGCAGGGATTCGTTGATCCCGTTTCCATCTTTGCCAAATTCCAGAGTTTTGCCCAGCCTTCCGATGTTTTAGCCCCCAAAGAGCTTCTGCGCGAGGGGATGGTTCTGCACGCCAGAGGATTGATGAACAGCCAGGCCATCCAGCATAACCTGGACTGGATCTGGCCGTTCTGGGTCGAGCGCCAGCTTGATCCCGCGGATGACGCGTTCGTTCCGCGCGCCTTTTCGCTGACCCAGATCAATCTCACGCACCGCAACTGGACTGCCGTGGGGATCCCTGATGTGAATGAGTTCCCCATCGTTGATCCCCGGGGACTGGTGACACCGCTTTATGACGGCTGGTCCATTGACGCGTGGATCCTGGACCCTTGCGGTCCAGCGCTTATCCCTTCGCGTTTGCCGGCCGTGTCGCAACAATTTTTGCTCAAGGACAATCTGGCGGTGGTCACCGCCGCGCGGCTGGGGCCGTTATCGCTTGTCTCCAGGGCGGAAGCGGTCGGGACCAAAGGATCTCCCGTGTGCCAGATTGGATTTACCGCCTCCAGCGATCGTCCTGCCTGTCCCGCTACGCGGGACAGAAAGGAGGCCTGGCTGGTCATTTCTTTGCGGCCTTGTAATCCTGAAGGCGTCAGCTTTATTTCGGCCATTGATCTATTGGACCAACGCCGGGGCTGGGAGGTCAACAAGAAAGATTTTGTTTATTTCGACAAGCCGGCGGACCAATACGAATTTTCGTATTACCGCCACGGGGATGTTTACAGCCGGTTGCCATCCGTTGAAGATAAACGCGAGGTTTTCTGCAATGTCGGGATGGCGACTGCGGCCGCCCTTTTCAAACTTGCGCCGAATGATCCGCTTTCCGTAACGCTTCAGGTCCCTTTGGGCGAGAAAAAAGAGCGCAAGGACCACGCGTCTTTTGTGGCGCTGCCGCCGGTGAAGTGGGACGCCCTTTTTGAAGACCGCTGCCAATTGCAAATTCCGGATGAACATTTTCAATTTCTTTATGAGGCGGCTTTACGGACACTGGTCCTGCATTCCCCCAAAGACGTTTATCCGGGGCCGTATACTTACCGCCGTTTTTGGTTCCGGGACGCTGCCTTTATTTTAGATGCCCTGCTTTGCGCGGGATTTGCCGACAGGGTAAAAAGGGCCATTGATTGTTTCCCTGCGCGCCAGCAGCCTGCGGGATATTTTCTTTCGCAAGAGGGGGAATGGGATTCCAACGGCGAGGCGCTTTGGATCATGCGCCGGTTTTGTGAGGTGACAAAGATCCCGCCGGCTCCGGCCTGGCTCAAGACGATCGGGAAAGGCGGATCGTGGATCACGCACAAACGCCTTCCCTCAAAACCGCCTTCACCTTACGCCGGACTTCTTCCCGCGGGATTCAGCGCCGAGCATTTGGGTCCAAACGATTATTATTACTGGGATAATTTTTGGGGGATCGCGGGCCTTCGGGCGGCCGCCTGGCTGGAGAAATTGTACGGCGATAAAACCCGCGGCGCGGATTTTGACCGGCAGGCCCGGGAATATCAGGAATGTGCGGACCGCAGTTTGTCGCATGTCGAAGGGCGTTTGGGCGCGAAAATGATGCCGGCGGCCCCTTACCGGCGGATGGATTCCGGCGCTATCGGGTCATTGGCGGCAGGATATCCCCTGCGGATCTTCAGCGCGAATGACCCCCGGCTTCTTGAAACGGTCAATTACCTTTTGGAGAATTGTTCGTTTGAAAAAGGATTTTTCCATGACATGACCCATTCCGGCATTAACCCTTATCTGACCTTGCACATCGCCCAGATATTATTACGGGCGGGAGACCCGCGTTATTTTGATCTGATAAACGCCGTGGCTCAGCTGGCCTCACCGACCGGTCAATGGCCGGAAGCGATCCATCCCCGGACCAAAGGCGGGTGTATGGGCGACGGCCAGCATGTCTGGGCCGCCGCGGAGTGGGTTTTGATGATGCGGAATTGTTTTGTGCGCGAAGAAGATGACCGGCTGATCTTATGTCCCGGAATTCCGCCGCGCTGGCTTAAAAGGAACGCGAAGATATCTTTCGGCCCCGCGCCGACGATCTTTGGAACGATCCATATTCATATCAAGCCGGATCGCGGGAACATCGTTGTCGAATGGACGGGGAAATGGTTTGACAAGGAACCGGCCATTGAAGTCTGTATCCCCGGGTTGCCGAAGGTCAAAGCCCCGCCACACGCCCCGCCTCCGGCGGGGCGTGTGGCGGGGCAAGCCGGTTCTGTCGTTGTGGAACTCGAGAGAAGATCATGAAGATCCTGATGATGACCAATACCTATTTCCCGCTGGTGGGAGGGATCGAGCAATCCATTCGTCTGTTCTGCGATGAATTCCGGCGCCTGGGGCATGAAGTCCTCATTGCCGCCCCCTCGTATGAGGGAAAGGCCGAAGACGAAGAGCATGTCATCCGCGTCCCCGCCCTTAGAAAATTTTATAAAACGGATTTCTCGGTCAATTTACCCGTCCCGGGGCTTTTCCCGAAGATCATGAGAACGCTCTCTCCGGATATCGTGCACAGCCACCATCCGTTCTTTATGGGGGATTTCGCGCTGCGTTTAAGCCGGCAATATCACCGGCCGCTGGTCTTCACGTATCACATTATGGTGGAAAGGTACGTGCACTATTTACCCATTCAGAATGAGGGCGTGAAAAGGTTTGTCATCGAGATCGCCGCGGGATACGCGAATCTGGCGGACCAGGTGATCGTCCCCAGCCAAAGTGTGCGCGACATTCTTTTTGACCGGGGCGTTGTCAGCCCCATTGAGGTCATTCCGACGGGGGTTGATCTGGAATGGTTTTCAAACGGACGAGAGGCTCCCTCCCCGCGGCCAGAGGTCCGCCGAGGGGGAGGAGCCTTTGGCCGCGGGAGCAACGGCGCGGATTTTCGCCAACGCAGCGGTATCCCTCCCGAGGCCTTCGTCATCGGCCATGTCGGACGGCTGGCCCCGGAAAAGAATCTGGATTTTTTGGTCAATTGCCTCATTGAGTTTTTAAAGAAAGAAGTCAACGCCCATGTATTGATGGTCGGACAGGGGCCGTCGCAGAAAATGATCAAAGCGGCGTTTGAGCGCTCCGGCTTGGGAGAGAGGCTGCATTTAACGGGATTTTTATATAAGAAGGATCTCGTGGACGCCTATTTCTCCATGGATGTTTTTGCCTTCGCCTCGTTGAGTGAAACGCAAGGCGTTGTGCTCCTGGAGGCCATGGCCGCGGGAGTTCCCGTGGTGACGGTGGATGCCCCCGGGGTCAGGGAAGCCGTCAAAGATCATTTTAACGGCAGGGTGATCGGCGATCCGGACCAGCGAAAGTTCGTCGACGCCCTGGCAGGGATCGCGCATTGTCCCCCCGAGGAATTACGCACGCTTAAACAACATGCGAAAGAAACGGTGAAAGATTATTCGATGAGCTCCTGCGCAAAGCGCATGCTTGAAGTTTATGAAGATCTGCGAAGGAAGGAGATTGATCCTCTGCGGCGTAACGACAGTTCCTGGTACATGCTCAAGGGCCGTCTCAAGGCAGAATGGGATATGTTCAAGAACCTGATCGAGGCCAGCGAAGCGGCCCTGATGGAAAGATCTCCTTCTCCTTCGGAAAAAACGGCGGCAAAATGATCTCTGGATACCGAAGATGCCGACAACGATTGAACGCGTGGGAGTGGAGCGTCAAGCTCCTGGGGCTATCCGCGGACCATCAATTCCCTGACCGGCCCGGACTCGTCATGGTCCAGATCGACGGCTTTTCAAAGCCGGAGCTGGAAAAAGCGCTGGAACGTAACGAAATGCCGTTCTTGAAGAGTTTGATCAAGAAGGAAAAATGTCACCTTCATTCTTTTTACCCGGGATTGCCGTCAACGACACCGGCCGTCCAGGGCGAATTGTTCTACGGCGTCAAACAGGCCGTGCCGTCTTTTTTCTTTTTTGATCGCGAATCCCAAAAGGTTTTTCGCATGTTCGACGGTGAATCCGTCCGGGAGATCGAACGGCGATTGGCCAGGCACGGTAAGGGACTTCTGGAGGGAGGAAGTTCCTACTCGAACATCTATAACGCCGGCGCGCGGGAGGCCCATTTTTGCGCCGGATCATTGGGGTGGGATCATATCTGGAGAGACGTCAACCCGCTTAATTTTATTTTGCTTTTATTGACGCATTTCGTGGCTGTCGCGCGCATGACCTTTCTTTCTTTATGGGAAACTGTTCTGGCCTTGATGGATTTTGTTTACGGGTTGTTAAAGAAGGAAAATTTGATCGTGGAGTTCAAGTTCATCCCTTTGAGGGTCTTTCTTTGTATGTTGCTGCGCGAATTGATCGCGCTGGGCGCCATCGTCGATGTGACCCGCGGGCTGCCCATCATACATCTTAATTTTCTCGGCTATGATGAACAGGCGCACCGCCGCGGGCCCGGTTCCCGGACCGCCCATTGGGCGCTAAAGGGGATCGATAAGGCGATCTCCAGAATTTATTCCGCGGCGCTCCACTCGACCCTGCGCCATTACGACGTCTGGGTTTATTCGGACCACGGTCAGGAAGCCACGATCCCTTACGCGGGATATTACGGCAAGAGCGTGGAGCAAGCCGTGGAAGAGGTCTTTCATGATCTGTTCGTGAAGGACAGATCATCCGTCATGAGCGCCGCGAATTCGAAAAAAACGCGGCAAGACGGTGTTCAATTGCAGCGGGCCCGTTATTTGGGCAAATGGGTCGAGGAAATGTGGTCGATGGACCAGGAACAGCGCTGTGCCGCGGGGCGGGAGGTGGTGACGTCCGCGATGGGGCCTTTGGGCGGCGTGTACGTTTTTCGGCAATTGGGCGCGGGCGAAAAGGCCGCCTTTGCCAGGGAACTGGTCAAGTCGGCGAAGATCCCCCTGGTCCTGATGCCGGAAGGGGATCATAAGCTCCGCGCCTGGAATGAAAAAGGGGAGTTTATTTTGCCCGAACAGGCCGGGGAGATCGTCGATCCGGAGCATCCATTTTTTGATGATGTCGTCGCGGACCTGGTCGCGTTGTGTCATCATCCCAACGCCGGGACATTCACGATCTCCGGATGGAACGTTGGGGGAAGAAATTTCAGTTTTCCGTTCGAGAACGGCGCCCACGCCGGACCGGGGAAAGCGGAGACCGGCGCGTTCGCTTTGCTGCCTTTTCATGCCATCGCGCCCGCACGGCCACGCCCGTATCTGAAAACGATGGATCTGCGGGAGGCGGCGCTGAACTTGACCCAGACGCCCAAAGACGGCCGGAGTTTTTTAGGCCATTCCCAAAAGAAGGCGAAAGAAGGCGTGACGGCCATCCGGATCATGACGTACAATGTCCACAGTTGCGTCGGGATGGACGGGAGACATTCGCCCAAACGGATCGCCCGCGTTATCGGACGTTATCAACCGGATATCGTGGCGTTGCAAGAGCTCGACATCGGCCGTAAACGCACCGGAGAGGTCGACCAGCCGCATCTTATCGCCCAAGAGCTGGAAATGCTCTACCACTTTCATCCCGCCATCGAAGTCGCGGAAGAGAGATACGGGAACGCTGTTTTGAGCCGTTATCCCGTGGAATTGGTCCGCGCGATGAAATTGCCCAGGCTCGAGAGCCGGCTGAAGCTGGAACCGCGCGGGGCGGTCTGGGTTTCAGTGAAGATCGGCAATGTTCATTTGCAGATTATTAACGCGCATTTAAGTTTCTACGGCCCCGAATGCCGGCATCAGGCGAAGGCGTTGATCGGGCCGGAATGGCTCGCGCATCCGCGCTGCGCCGGGCCCGTTATCCTCTGCGGGGATTTTAATTCTTTGCCCAACACCAATCCATGGCGCACGATCAACGGTAAACTTCGCGATGTCCAGCGCTCGCTCGACGAGCATCGCCCGCTGGCGACTTGGTTCGGGCGTTACCCCATCGGGCGTATTGACCATGTCTTTGTCAGTCCGGGGATAAAAGTTTGCGCCATCGAAGTTCCCAATACTAAATTGGATAAACTGGCTTCTGACCACTTGCCGTTAATCGTCGATCTGGAGATTACTTAAATGAACGAGCATTTCACCGGCGGCCAAAAGCATTTGGACCATTTCCTGCGCGGTTATGAAAAGAAACTGATCGCCGCCTTTTTGCCGCTCGTTCCCTCGTGGATGGGCACGGTTCCATTGACGCTGCTGACCTTTTTATGGTCCGCGTTGATCGTTTTCTTCGGTTATCTTTCCATTGAAAATATCAATTGGTTATGGGGCTTTAGCGCGTGTATATTCGTGCAGCATATTACCGACATGCTTGACGGGGAGATTGGCCGCCGGAGGAATACGGGATTGATCAAGTGGGGATTTTACATGGACCATTTTCTCGACTACGTTTTCACGTGCGCGATCGTTGCAGGGTATTCGTTCCTGCTGCCCCCGGCGTATTTTCCTTTAGTGGTGTTGTGCCTGGGGGTCTGCGGCGGTTTTATGGTCCATACTCTGATGGATTTCTCCATAACCGGCGATTTTAAAATAAGCTTTAACCGCGTCGGTGTCGCCGAGGCCCGGTATTTCCTGGTCGTCCTTAATACGGCGATGATCGTTTTCGGCACAGGGCTGTTCGTCGCGGTTTTTCCGTTCATCGTTCTGATATCTTGCGCCGCTTTGGCTACGGTCGTTTACAAGTCCCAGAAAACGTACGCCCTTCTGGACAAAAACGCGTTAAAAACGAAATAATCCACCCATGAAAATCGTGTGTTTGGTAAGACATGCTAAAGCCAGCCGGGATGTTCCCGCGTTAAGGGATTTCGACCGGCCATTGAGCGCGCGCGGTAAAAAGCAGGCGCCGTGGCTGGGGCGGCGGCTTAAAGGATCCAACGTTTCCCCCGGGGTGATCATTTCAAGTCCGGCGAAGCGGGCCATCGCGACGGCCGAGACCCTGGCCGGAGGGGTCCAGTATCCGCCGGAAAAGATCATTGCTGAACCGGCGCTTTATGAGTCCGGCGCGCCGGCGATTTTGGGGGTTATTAAAGATATCGCGCGGGATCATGGCGTGGCGGTTGTGGTCGGACATAATCCGGCCTTGTCGGATTTAATGAGCTATTTAAGCCGCCGCGAACTGGACGGGCTTCCGACGGCGGGGATCGTTTGTTTGAAATTCAATGTCGATTCCTGGAAAAAGATCGCGCGGGGCAAGGGCGAGGTCCTTTTTTACGACGCCCCCCCGCGGGAAGAGGAATAAGAATGAGGGACAGAAGAATGAGGGACACAATACTTAATTGAAATAAGTATTGTGTCCCCCTATTAAAAAGAAAGCGAGGTTTTCATGTTGACGATTTACGGAAGTGATCTCTCGGCGCCGGCGAACAAGGTACGATTCGCCGCCAACGCTATCGGTATCAAGTATGAATATAAACGCATCGACCTGCGCGCCGGTGAGCATTTGAAGCCGGAGTTTCTGGCGATCAACCCCGTGGGGAAAGTCCCGGCCATCGATGATGACGGCTTCAAGATGTTCGAAAGCAACGCCATCATCCGCTATCTTGCCGATAAGAATAATTCCCCGCTTTATCCCAAGGGCCTTCGGGACCGGGCGGTGGTGGACATGTGGCTGGACTTCGGGAGCATGCACGTGGGCGCGGCCTTAAGCAAGGTGATCTACAATCGTCTGTTCGCGCCATTGCGCAATATCCCGGTCGATGAAAATTCTCTCCAGGAAGGCCTGAAATTCCTGGACCGCTTTTTGCCGGCTGTGGATGGGCAGTTGGCGAAAAATAAATACATCGCCGGCGCCAGGCTCACGCTGGCGGACATCAATCTTCTGGCGCTCTTTGACCCGTGCGAGATCGCCGCGATCGATATTTCTCCCTGCAAAGATATTGTTCGCTGGCGCGAGGCGTTGCGGAAGGAAAAATTTTACACCGACTGCCATCCGGAATACGGCGCGGCGTTAAAAGATCGCCTCGCCGCCTTGAAGGCAGGAAATAAGTCATGAAGAAGATCCTGAATAGTTCAGTTAAGACTAATACTTGCCAGGTTTCACAAAATCGTTTACAGTTTTTAAAAGCCGCCTTGAGTTCTATGGACTTCCGCCCGGTGGCGGATGGCAATCCGCCCGAAGGGCGTCGAGCGAAACCCTCTCGGAAGAAATATCAAGTGCCATGACTTTAGGGGTTTCTCCGTGGATACGGGAGCCGTTTTGCGCGGCTACTCACCAGATGGCCGCGGGGACGCAAGCGCGGGGGCGCGCGGCATGCTCAAAGGGGCTGCCTGAATAATGTTCATGTACGAGAAATATACCTACAGGAAGAAAAAGACCGTCTGGACCGACGCCGATTCGGCCGTCCGGAACATCAAAAAGGGCAAGCGGATCCTGATCGGGTCGGGCTGCGCCGAGCCGCATCATCTGGTCGAGGCGCTGGTCCGTAACGCGCAGTGTTTCCGCGACAATGAGGTGGTGCATATCCTGACGGTCGGCATCGCGCCTTACGCTGATCCGCGCTACGCCCGTAATTTCCGCCATAACGCTTTTTTTATAGGCCACAATATCCGCGAATCCGTCCTGCAGGGGCATTCCGATTATATGCCTGTTTTTCTCTCGGAGATCCCGAGTCTGTTCAAGACAAGGCAGATGCCCCTTCACGCGGTCCTGATCCAGGTTTCCCCGCCCGACGGGAGGGGCTTTGTGTCCCTGGGTGTCAGCGTCGACATATTGCCGGCCGCCATCGCCGGCGCGGACATCGTGGTCGCCCAGGTCAACCGGAACATGCCCGAGACCTGCGGAGAGGCGCGGATCCCGCCGGGATGTATCGACTTTTTTGTCGAGGCCGACGAGCCGCTGATTGAGTTCCCGCAGGGAGACCCGGATGAGATCTCGATGAAGATCGGAAAACATTTGAGCCGGTATATCCGCGACGGCGACACGTTGCAGCTTGGGATCGGCGCCATCCCCAACGCGGTTTTGTTGCATCTCAACGACAAACACGATCTGGGGATCCATTCGGAGATGGTCTCCGACGGCATAATCGAGCTCTACCGCAACGGGAATATCACCAACAAGAGAAAATGCCTCAACAAGGGCAAGACGGTCATCAGTTTCGTGCTGGGCACGAAGAAAATATTCGAGCTCATTGACAAAAACCGGAATTTCCAGTTTTTCCCGACGGAGTACACCAATGATCCTTTCGTCATCAGCCGGAACCCCAACGTCGTTTCCATCAACTCCGCCATCCAGATCGACCTGACCGGCCAGGTCTGCTCCGACTCTATCGGGGCGCGGTTCTACAGCGGGTTCGGCGGGCAGGTGGATTTCGTGCGCGGGGCCAAGCGCTCCGAAGGGGGGAGGTCCTTTATCGCCCTTCCTTCGACGGCAAAAAACGGCTCTATCTCGCGCATCGTGACCAGCCTCTCGGCGGGCGCCGGCGTGGTGACCACACGCGCCGACGTCCATTATGTCGCCACGGAATATGGTGTGGCTTATCTGCACGGGAAGAATATCCGCGAGCGGGGGCTGGCCCTCGTCCAGATCGCGCATCCCCAATTTCGCGACGAACTGCTCGCGTATCTCAAGGAAAAGCACTACGTCTATATCGACCAAAGAACCATCAAGGACGACGACAGCCTCATCAAGGACAATATCCCCCACAGCGTGACGTTCAAGGGCAAGACCGTTTATTTCCGGCCGCTCCGTCCCTTCGACGAGAAGGCCATCCAGGATTTCTTTTACAGCCACCGGCCGGAGACCATTTACCAGCGGTATCTGACCAACGTCGAGGCCCTGCCCCACGAAGAGGCCCAGACGCGCGTGTCCGTCGATTACAACAAGGACATGGCCATCGCGGGGTTCGACGACTGGAGGCCTTACGCGCAGATGGTCTGTCTGGGGCGCTACATCCGCGACGGGAAGGACCAGGCCGAAGTCGGGCTGGTCGTCAAGGAAAATTATCAGGGGATCGGCATCGGGAAATTCATGTGCGGGCACCTGATCGAGTCGGCGAAGCTGCACGGGATAACGCGGTTGTTCGCTTGCGTGGCCCATTCGAACGCGCCGATGCTGGCGATCTTTAAAAGGTTCGGTTTCAGCGTGAAAGAAAGCAGGCAGATCCAGGGGTACTACCTTTCCCTGGATATCCAGCAATCCGCGCCCTCGCCGTCTTTGGCCGCGTCCGGCCAATAGGCACCATGCGGGTGGGACCCTTGAAGGCATTTTCCCATGACGCCCATTTATCACGACATCTTCCTTGAGCACGATACCGGGACACACCCGGAAAATGCCCAAAGGCTCAAGGCCCTGCAGCCATTGCCCCGGACCGATCTCATCGACGGCGAACCCTTCCTCTCCATCATTCACCAGCAAAGTTATATAGAGCATGTCAAGGGCCTGTGCCAGCGGGGAGGCGGGTATCTGGACGCGGATACAATCGTTTCCAGTCGCAGTTACGAGGCCGCCGTCAGTGCCGTCGCGGCGACCATCATGGCGTCGCGGTCGCAGGGCTTCGCGGTTGTCCGGCCGCCGGGACACCACGCCCACCCTGACCACGCCAGCGGCTTTTGCCTTTTTAACAACATCGCCATCGCCGCGCAGCATCTCGCCCTGGAGGGGAAGAAGGTCCTGATCTTCGACTTCGACGGCCATCTGGGCGACGGGACGGAACGGTATTTTTACGGGACGGACCAGGTGATGTACTGGTCCATCCACCAGTTTCCCGCTTTCCCCCATGGGGGCGATGAAGACCAGATTGGAGAAGGGAGGGGAAAGGGGTTCACCGTCAACGTCCCGCTGCCTCCCGGCAGCGGCGACGATATCTTTTTCAAGGCCGTGGAACGGATACTGCCCGTCGCCCGGGCGTTCGGTCCCGACGTCGTTGCTGTCTCGGCGGGGTTTGATGCCTGTCAGCACGATCCGCTGTTAGATTTGCGTCTGAGCGCTTCGGCATTCTACAAGATCGGAAAGATCCTGCGGAACAATTTTGACAACGTCTTCGCGGCGCTCGAAGGCGGGTATAACACGGAAGCGTTGCCGTCGTGTTTTAACAATTTTTTGCGCGGCATGAACGGCCAGGACATCTTCCACGCCGAGCGGCCCACGGATTCACGCATCCAGGTCATCGAGGAATTTGACCTGCGCTTGAGCAACCTGGAGCGGAACCTGGCGCCTTACTGGAAAATTTGACGAGATCGGTGTTCCCGCGCAGATTCGGCGCAGATTGTCCTTGACTCGCGGCCTTTCCTCCAATAATATAACCCTATTCTTCGAGTCAGCATATCCTTCCAGTTGGTTGAAACAGAAAACGATTTATAAAAAGGCCGCTTTCGGCGAGCCTCGTCATTTCCTTCTAAAAAAGGAAATGAGGAAAATGACGGGAGTAACGCGATGGCCACGGGTCCCGACGTCCTTATTCTTACCAGTTTAACGGCCGGTCTTGCGCATACGCTTCTGGGCCCTGACCATTATCTCCCCTTTGTCGTCCTGTCCAAAGCGCGCGGCTGGTCATATCGCAAGACATTCTGGATCACGCTTGCCTGCGGCCTAGGGCACATTCTGGGCGCCGTCCTTTTAGGATATTTGACGCTTCATCTAGGATTCTCCCTCGAGAAACTAAATCTCGTCGAATCCATGCGGGGCAATCTGGCCGGCTGGGCGGTTACTATTTTCGGACTTTTTTATCTGACCTGGGGTCTGCGCCTGGCATTCCGGAAAAACGTCGACATTACTTCCCCCGCGCGGACCGGGCTTTTGCCGTGGGCCCTTTTTATCATTTTTATTCTGGGTCCCTGCGAACTGTTGATCCCGATTGTGATTTATTCCGCCCCGCACCAAAATCTGTCGGGAGTCCTCGCGGCCACGAGCCTCTTCGGCGCCGCCACGATCTCGACCATGCTCGCGGTCGTGACGGTATCATATTATGGTCTGAACGCGTTGGCGTTCCGGCGATGGGGACGTTTTTCCCACGCCTTGGCGGGGCTCGTCATTATGGTGTGCGGCATCGGTATCCAGTTTTGGAGATTGTAAAAGAGGACACAGCGCCATGAAGATTCTCGAGCGAAATAATTTTCATCGTCTGTTCGACGTCTTGAAAGAATCAGGCTTTGACATCATCGGCCCGACCTTACAGGACCAGGCCATTGTTTACGACCATCTGGAAGGCGTGGAGGATTTGCCCGAAGGATGGACGGACGAGCAGGCCCCCGGCAAATACCGCGTCAAAAAAAGAAACGACAAGGCCCTGTTCGGCTATGTGGTTGGCCCCACCTCCTGGAAGAAATTTTTGTATCCCCCGCGGCAGAAATTGTGGTCCGCTCAAAAAGCAGGTTCCGGCTTTGAGGTCGCGGCCGAAGAGGGTGTCCCCCAAAAAATGGCTTTTTTGGGCGTGCGGTCCTGCGAGCTGGCGGCCATCGCCGTCCAGGACAAGATTTTTTGTGGCGGCAGCTTCGTGGATCCGCATTATAAAAAGCGCCGCGAGAACGTCTTTCTTGCCGCCGTTAATTGCGCCGAACCTAAAGGGACGTGTTTTTGCGTGTCGATGAACACCGGGCCCAGGGCCTTGGGCGGTCTCGACCTGTCCTTGACGGAGATGATCGAGGGAGAGCGGCATTATTTTTTCCTGCGCTCCGGTTCGGCCGAAGGCGAGAAGGTCCTTTCCAGATTGCCTCTTAAGGACGCCGAAGGCGGCCAGCAGAAAAAAGAGGACGCCCTGCTGGAGGAGGCCAGACGGCACATGGGCCGCGCGATGGATACCAGGGACATCAAACGGCTGCTGTATGACAATCCGGATCATCCTCAATGGGACAAGGCGGCCGAACGCTGCCTCTCATGCGCCAATTGCACCATGGCCTGCCCGACCTGTTTCTGCTCGACGGTCGAGGACGTCTCCGACCTGACCGGCGAGCACGCCGAACGCTGGCGCAAATGGGATTCCTGTTTTTCGCTGGAGTTCAGTTATATCCACGGCGGTAACGTGCGCCAGTCGACCAAAGGGCGCTACCGGCAGTGGATGACCCATAAACTGGCCAGCTGGCAGGACCAGTTCGGGACATCGGGTTGCGTGGGCTGCGGCCGCTGCATCAGCTGGTGCCCGGCAGGCATCGATATCACGGAAGAAGTCAAAGCGATCAGGGCTGATCAGCCCGCCAGGGCCGAATCGCCCTGATCACCGGAGGTTGACTATGGAGAAGATCAAAGATTTGTTGATGCAGCATCCGTTTTTCAAAGGGTTGCCCAAAGAGCGTTTGGACCTCCTTGCCGGCTGCGGATCGAACATCCATTTTAAAAAAGGGGAGTGTATCTTTAAAATGGGCGAAGAGTCCAATCATTTTTATATCGTCCGCAAAGGCCGGGTGTCCCTGGAGATGGATGGCGCGCAGCACGGCCCCATCCGGGTCCAGACGATCGAGGAAGGGGACATCCTGGGCTGGTCGTGGCTGATCCCTCCGCATAAATGGAGTTTCACCGCGTTCGCCGTGGAAGATGTCAACGTGACGGCGCTCGACGGCCAATGCCTGAGAAGAAAATGCGAAGAGGACCATGACCTGGGGTATGAACTTCTGAAGCGTTTTTCCGCCGTCCTGGCGAAAAGGCTCGAATGGACGCGGATGCAGCTCCTGGATGTTTACGGGGCGAACGCGTAAAAAGGGTTGAGATGAGAAAAGAAAGTCATCTTGTTGAAGAGACCGTCGATCCGATGGTCCCGCGGCCGTTTGTGGTCCGGGAGTCCAGGGAGGAAACGCGCGACGCCTTCACCCTGACACTCGAGCCGCAGGAGGCCAATGGCGCGCCGGCCTTTGAACCCGGACAGTTTAACATGATCTATGTCTTCGGCGTCGGAGAGGTCCCCGTTTCGATCAGCGGCGATCCGCGGCAGCCGGAAGTCCTGGTGCACACGGTCCGCGCGGTCGGCGGCGTCACCAGGGCGTTGCAAAAACTCGGCCCCGGGGACATCGTCGGCGTCCGCGGCCCGTTCGGCAGCGCGTGGCCGGTGGACAAAGCCAAGGGTAAGGACGTCGTGATCGTCACCGGAGGGATCGGCCTGGCGCCGTTACGTCCGGCGGTCTGCCAAATCCTCGGCCAGCGGGAAAAAATCGGGAAGTTTGCCTTGCTCTACGGCGCGCGCACCCCCAAAGACATTCTTTATCGGGAACAGCTCGGGCAGTGGCGTTCAAATCTGGATTTGCAGGTCAGGGTCACTGTGGACAACGCGACCCGCGACTGGTATGGCACCGTCGGGGTCGTGACGATCCTGATCCACAAGGCGCGTTTTGATCCAGCCAATACGATTGCCATGGTCTGCGGCCCCGAGATCATGATGCGGTTTGTCGTCCAGGAACTGATCAAAGAGAGGATGCGCGAGCAGGATATCTATATTTCCATGGAACGCAACATGAAATGCGCGGTCGGCTTTTGCGGCCATTGCCAGTACGGACCGAATTTTATCTGCAAGGACGGGCCGGTGTTTCGTTTCAGCGATGTCCGGCATTTGTTCGGGTTGAGGGAAATCTGATGAGTGTGGCGACAAAACCTAAACTGGCGGTTTATAAATTTGCTTCCTGCGACGGGTGTCAGTTAAGCCTTTTGGACTGCGAGGACGAATTGCTGGCGGTCGCCGGAGAAGTCGAGATCGCCAATTTCCCGGAGGCCTCGCGCGCCGTCGCGCCTGGGCCGTATGACGTCAGCCTGGTCGAGGGCTCGATCACAACCGCGCACGACGCCGAACGGATCCAGCAGGTGCGCAAGGAATCCAGGGTTGTCGTCACCATTGGCGCGTGCGCCACGGCCGGCGGAATACAGGCCTTGCGCAATTTCAAGGACGTCCGTGAGTTTATTTCTCTTGTCTACGCCAGGCCGGAATATATCCAGACGCTGGCAACCTCGACCGCCATCGCCGACCATATCCCCGTTGATTTCGAATTAAGGGGCTGTCCGATCAACAAATATCAGCTCATCGAATTGATCAGCGCCTTGCTGCGGGGACGAAAACCCAATATCCCCAAGCACAGCGTTTGCATGGAATGCAAGTTCCGCGGGACGGTGTGCATGACGGTCGCGCGGGGGACCATGTGCCTGGGACCGGTGACGCAGGCCGGATGCGGGGCGATCTGCCCGTCGTTTGACCGCGGTTGTTACGGTTGTTTCGGCCCCAAGGAAACGCCCAACACCTCCTCGTTGAGCGCGTGGCTCAAGGACAATGGCGATAAGCGCCCTGATGAACTGGTAAGGGCCTTCCGGGGTTTTAACGCCTGGGCTGATGCCTTTCGCAAGGAGAGCGAAGCCCATGAGTGAGCGGACGATCAAGGTCGATTACCTGGCGCGCGTCGAAGGTGAAGGCGCCATGTACGTCAAGATCAAGGATAATAAACTCGAGGACGTCAAGCTCAAGATCTTTGAGCCGCCGCGTTTTTTTGAGGCCTTCCTGCGTGGACGCGATTTCCGGGAAGCGCCGGACATCACTGCGCGCATCTGCGGGATATGCCCCATCGCCTACGAACTGGGCGCTTCCTGCGCGATGGAGGACGCCTGCGGCGTTACCGTCGGCGGGCAGTTACGGGAACTGCGCCGGCTCATTTACTGCGGCGAATGGATCGAGAGCCATATCCTTCATATGGCCATGCTCCACGCCCCGGATTTCCTGGGTTACCAGGACGCCATCCGGATGGCCAAGGACCACCCTGGCGTCGTCAGGGACGCCCTGCGTCTCAAGAAGATCGGTAACGATATCATGGTGATCCTCGGTGGCCGCGAGATCCATCCCATTAATCTGTGTGTGGGCGGATTTTACAAAGTCCCGAAAAAGCGCGAGGTGCGCGCCCTGATGCCTGACCTGGAGTGGGGCCGCGAGGCGACGATCTCGCTCATCAAGCTCATCAAGACGTTTCCCATGCCTGATTTTAAGCAGGATTATGAATTTGTCGCCATGCGCCACCCCAAGGAATACGCCATCATCGAGGGCCGGCTTGTCTCCAACAAGGGGATGGATATCCCCATCCGGGATTATGATAAAACCCTGGTCGAATCGCAGGTCCCCCATTCTACCGCCCTGCATACCCGGGTGGTAGGCCGCGACACCTGCCACGTCGGGCCGCTGGCGCGCTACAGCCTTAATTTTGATCAACTGACACCCTTGTGCCGGCAGACGGCCCGGGAGGCCGGGCTGGGGCCGGCCTGCTTTAATCCGTTCCAGAGCATTTTGGTGCGCGGGATCGAAGTTCTTTACTCGTTTGAAGAAGCTATCCGCATTGTGGGGCAGTATGAAGAGCCCGACGCGCCGCGCGTCGAGGTCAACCCCCGGGCCGCGACCGGTTACGGCTGCACCGAGGCCCCGCGCGGGATCTGTTACCACCGCTACACGATCGACGAGGGCGGCGTCATCCGGGACGTGAAGATCGTCTCGCCGACCGCGGTCAACCAGCCGACCATCGAGCGTGACCTGCGGCGTTTCGTCGAGCCCAACCTCGGGATGACGGATGAAAAACTGCAGTGGCACTGCGAGCAGGCCATCCGCAACTACGACCCCTGCATTTCCTGTTCCTGCCATTTTTTGAAGCTCACCGTCGATCGGTCATAGTGTTTTTTGTCTTAAGGAACATGGATTTTAGGGGAGATGAATAAGCATGTCTGAAGAAAACCATCATGTGCTGCTGGTCGGTATCGGCAATGAGTTCCGCGGGGACGACGGGGCCGGATGCTATGTCGTCGGGAAAATCATGTCCCGGGGCGGCGGGCGCCTTGTGACAAAAATCCTGGCCCGCGGGGGCACGGACCTGATCGAATGCTGGCGGGGGTATGAAACCGTTTACGTCGTGGACGCGGCCAGTTCCGGCCAGGAACCCGGCACGGTCCACCGCTTTGAGGTCCCGGCGCAGTCCCTTCCTAAAGGCGTGTTTTGTACCTCGACGCACGCCTTGAGCCTGGCGGATGTCATCCACCTGGCCCAAACGCTTGACGAGCTTCCCCCTAAAGTGATCGTTTACGGCATTGAAGCAGGATCATTCGAGCACGGCTCCGGCCTGACTGAAAAGGTCAAGGCCGGCGCCGATAAACTGGCAGAGGAGTTGTCCGGAGAAATAAATAGTTTTTTGGAACGGGAGGGCCGTCATGCATGAGATGTCTTTGATCAACGATTTGATCCATAAAATGGAAGGCATCGCCAGGGAGAGGAAGGTTGCGAAGATCACCGGGGCAAAGGTCCGGCTGGGGGCCTTGAGCCACATCTCGGCGGACCATTTCCGCGAACATTTTATGGAAGGGACCAAAGGGACGGCGGCCGAAGGCGCCGCGCTGGAGATTGAAATCGCGGAGGATATCGCCGACCCCCATGCGCAGGATATTTTACTCTTGAGCGTCGATATCCCCGAGAAGGAGTGACTGTGAAGTTATCCCCGGTGTCTGTCAGCCGCTTGAGGGTTACGGCGCGCGGCGCCGTGCAGGGCGTGGGATTCCGCCCTTTTGTCTGGCGGCTGGCCCGCGAACTGCGCTTGGCCGGCTGGGTCAAAAATACGGCCCAGGGGGTCCTCGTTGAGGTGGAGGGCGGCCGGGAAAATCTTGAAGACTTCCTGGCGCGGCTGCAAACAGAGAAACCCGCCCAGAGCATCATCCAGCACCTCGAGCATTCCTTCCTCGCCCCGTCGGGGTTCCACACCTTTGATATCCTTGAAAGCGACGAAACGCTGGAGAAAACGACCCTGGTTCTGCCGGATCTGGCCGTCTGCCCGCAGTGCTGTTCGGAAATCTTTGACCGCAACGACCGCAGGTTTCTTTACCCGTTTACAAATTGCACCCAGTGCGGCCCGCGGTTTTCGATCATCGGGGCGCTGCCGTACGACCGGGCCAATACCACGATGAAGGCCTTCGCCATGTGCACGGATTGCCGCCGGGAATACGAGGACCCCGGCGACCGCCGCTTCCACGCCCAGCCCAACGCCTGCGGCCGCTGCGGTCCTCATGTGGAATTTTGGGACGCCGACGGGCGGTGCCTACATGAGCGTGAGCGGGCCATGATGGAAGCGGCCGCCGCGCTGCGTCGGGGGATGATCGTCGCCGTCAAGGGGATCGGGGGATTCCACTTGTGCGTGGACGCGGCCAACGAGGAGGGTGTCCGCCGTCTGCGGCAGCGCAAGCGCCGCGCGCAAAAGCCGCTGGCCCTGATGTTCCCGTCGCTGGAGGCGATCCGGCGGTATTGCGAACTCACCGCCCTGGAAGAGGAGATCCTGACATCCCGGGCCGCGCCCATCGTCCTCGCCAAAAGAAAACAAGTGGCCGCCTTGGCGGAATCGGTCGCGCCGGATAATCCTTACTTGGGAGTGATGCTGCCATTCTCGCCGCTGCACCATATCCTGATGAGGGAAGCGGCCACACCGCTGGTCGCCACGAGCGGCAATATTTCGGAAGAGCCGATTTGTACCGACGGGCAAGAGGCGCTCGCGCGGCTTAAAGGCGTGGCGGACTGCTTCCTCGTTCACAACCGCCCGATCGTCCGGCCGGTCGACGATTCGCTGGCGCGGGTCGTCGCTGGCCGCATGATGGTCCTGCGCCGGGCCAGGGGGTTCGCCCCCTTGCCGGTGGAAGTCCCGCTGCCTTCGGGCAACGTGCTGGCCCTGGGAGGGCACCTGAAAAATACGGTCGCCTTGAAAATCGGGAGCAATGTATTCATCAGCCAGCATCTGGGGGATCTGGAAACGCCCCGGTCGCGGCAGGCCTTTGAGCAGGCCATCACCAGTTTTAAAGAACTTTATCAGCCCAAAATAGATTTGGCCGCCTGCGACCGGCATCCCGATTATGCCTCGACGGCCAAGGCCCGCCGGATGCCTTGGCCCGTCGAACCGGTCCAGCATCACCACGCGCATATCGTTTCCTGTATGGCGGAAAACGGGATTACGGGCGAGGTGCTCGGCCTTGCTTGGGACGGCACGGGATTCGGTCCGGACAACTCTGTCTGGGGCGGCGAATTCCTGGCCGCGGATTTCCGGCATTTTCGCCGGGTGGGACATTTTCGTCCCTTCAGGCTTCTGGGCGGAGACAAGGCCGTCGGCGAACCGCGCCGCGCCGCCCTCTCGCTTCTTTATGAGCTGGATCCCGATCCCCCAAAGGCCTTCAAGGATCTGGCGACATTGCGCGCGTTCGATGAACAGCAATTGCGGATACTGTCCCGGATGCGGGCGAAGGGGCTCAATTCCCCGCTGACCTCCAGCGTGGGGCGCCTCTTTGACGCTTTCGCGTCTCTGTTGGACCTCGCGCAGACGGTGAATTTCGAAGGACAGGCTGCCATGGCGCTGGAATATTTATGTGACGGGAAGGAGATGCCGGACCATTATAAGATGGACATCGCCGATGAGAACGGCGTTCTGGTCATTGACTGGCGGCCCATGCTGGCCGCGGCGGTCGCGGACATCCGCGGCGGCCTTGCCCGCGGTGTCCTCGCCCAAAAATTTCATAACAGTCTCGTGGAAGCCGCGCTGGAGGTCGTCCTTAAAACGGGCCTTAAGGATGTCGTCCTTGGCGGCGGATGTTTCCAGAATAAATATCTTTGTGAACGCATGATCGGGCGTCTGCGGCAGGCGGACCTCCGTCCCTCGTGGCACCGGCAGGTCCCTCCCAATGACGGCGGGATCTCCCTGGGGCAGGCGGTTACGGCCGCCGCAACATACGCAACATACGCAACATACCTGTTGCAAAATAAATGAGAAATCGCTAAAGTATCCCAATATGTGTCTGGCCATTCCGGGAAAAATTGAATCCGTCAGCGAGCACGAGGACCCGCTTTTCAAGAGGGCGCGCGTCAACTTCGGCGGCATCATCAAGGACGTTTCGCTGGCGTACGTGCCCCAGGCGCGGGTGGGCGAGTACGTGATCGTCCACGTCGGCTTCGCGATCAGCAAGGTGCATGAAGAGGAGGCCCGGAAGGTCTTCGAACATCTGCGGGAAATGGGCGAACTGGAAGAATTAGAAACCTCTTAAAGGTCATCTGTCACCAGGACACCATGTCACCGGTGACCTTGTGACGTGGTGACTTGGTGACATTGTACGAATATGAAATACATTGACGAATACAGAGATCCGAAATTCGCCAGGAAATTATCGCGGGAGATCCACAGGATTACGACCAAACCGCATGTCCTCATGGAGGTCTGCGGAGGGCAGACGCATTCCATCGTCAAGTTCGGCATCGACACCCTCTTGCCTCGCGCGATTGAACTGGTCCACGGCCCGGGGTGTCCGGTGTGCGTGACACCGCTGGAATTGATCGACAAGGCGATCGTCCTGGCCTCCCGCAAGGATGTCATCTTCGTCTCTTTCGGCGACATGCTGCGCGTGCCGGGCAGCGCCAAAGATCTTTTTTCGGTCAAGGCGCAGGGAGGGGATATCCGCGTCATCTATTCGCCCCTGGACGCTTTGAAAATCGCCCAAGAGAACCCCGGCAAGGAGGTTGTGTTTTTCGCCGTCGGGTTCGAGACGACGGCGCCGGCCAACGCGATGGCTGTATTTCAGGCCAAGACGCAGGGTATAAAAAATTTTTCCATGCTGGTCTCCCACGTCCTGGTCCCGCCGGCGATGGAGGCCATCCTTTCGTCGCCGGCCAACCGTGTGCAAGGGTTCCTCGCGGCCGGCCACGTCTGCACGGTCATGGGGTACACGGAATACGGGCCCATCGCCCGGAAATACCGGGTCCCCATCGTCGTTACGGGGTTCGAGCCGATCGATATCCTGCAGGGTGTTTACATGTGCGTCAAACAGCTGGAAGAAGGCCGCTGTGAAGTGGAGAACCAGTACGCGCGCTCCGTGGTTAAAGACGGCAACGTCCACGCCATCGCGATGGTCAGGAATGTTTTCGAGGTCGTCTCCCGCAAGTGGCGCGGGGTCGGGCCGATTCCAAAGAGCGGGTTTCGGTTGAAAGAAGAATTCCGCGCCTTCGACGCGGAGATAAAATTTGCCGTGGAAGAGTTGAAGGCGGAAGAGAGCGCGGAATGCGTCAGCGGCCTTGTTTTGCAGGGGGTTAAAAAGCCCCATGAATGTCCCGCCTTTGCCTCGCGCTGCACGCCCGAACATCCCCTGGGAGCGACGATGGTCTCCTCCGAAGGAGCGTGCGCGGCCTATTATCGTTACCGGAACATCCCGCATTCCGTGAGAGTCTGAATATGTTAGAGCCCGTCGATCACGTTGTTACGTTTTCCTGTCCTGTGCCGATCCGGGATTATCCGCAGGTCCTGCTGGCCCACGGCGGCGGCGGCAAGCTGATGCACCAGCTGATCGATAAAATGTTTATGTCCAGCTTCTCGCGCCTGTCGTTTGAGGATTGCCATGATTCGGCTGTCCTGCCTGTCTTTTCCGGGAGGATGGCGTTTACCACGGACTCCTACGTCGTTCATCCTCTGATTTTTCCCGGCGGCGACATCGGGACTTTGGCGGTCAACGGGACGGTCAACGACCTGGCCATGGCCGGGGCGAGGCCGCTCTATTTGAGCTTGAGTTTTATTTTAGAAGAAGGGCTTCCGATGGAGACCCTTTGGCGGATCACGCAGTCCATCAAGCGCGCGGCCGACGCCGCGGGGGTGACGATTGCCACCGGCGATACCAAGGTCGTTGATAAAGGCAAGGGGGACGGTATGTTTATAACGACGGCCGGCATCGGAGTGGTCGAATACGACGGTGAGATCTCTCCCGGCCGCGTGAGGCCCGGAGATGCCGTTATCCTCAACGGCGATCTGGCGCGCCACGGTATGGCCATTATGGCCGTGCGCGAGGGCCTGGAATTCGAAAGTTCCATCGAGAGCGACACGGCGCCGCTGTCGGATATCGTGCAGACACTGTTAAAGGAAAAGGTCCGTGTCCATTGCCTGCGCGATCTGACGCGCGGGGGGCTCTCCAGCGCCCTGAACGAGATTGCCTCGGCCGCCCATGTTTCTATAGAACTCGAGGAATCCCGTATCCCTGTCCGTGAGGACGTAGCCGCCGCCTGCGAAATGCTGGGGCTGGACCCTTTTTATGTGGCCAACGAGGGACGGTTCGTCGCGTTTGTCGAGGCGCAGGATGCGCAACGTTGTCTTGACGTTTTGCGCGGGCATCCTCTCGGCGCGCAGGCCCAATGGATCGGGATCTGCGTAGCGCGACCCGAAGGTGTGGTCACCTTGAAGAACAAAATTGGCGCAACGCGCATCCTGGATATGCTCAGCGGAGATCAGCTGCCGCGGATTTGCTGACGGCGTTGAACAGAAACGATTTTTTCGTTTACTTTAAGCGGTTTTCGGTTTAAATCGAGTGCCAGGGATATGGAGACTGTTTTCCGGAAGAAAGGCTGCAAAGGTGGCCCGATCGGGGAAGATTTCCGGCCGCATTATATCTACGCGTACAAAATGACGCGCACAACGTGGGGAAGCAAGAGTTAAGGAGAGATCCGTGTGGGAGCATCCGCAGACAGCGCCAACAGCGCCAAAAATAGTTGTGTTACGTAAATTTTAAAAGTGGACACTTTAAACTTTAAAAGTGGACATGTTAAATATATTAACTTTTGAGAGCTCTGGTTTTAAAAGCCAGTTTTTAAAGGCTATGTTTACGCCCAGAAGCTAGATTCGTCGTCGGGATGGATGTTTCGATGAATTACTTTAAACGACTGAACGTTTTGCCTAAAAACATTTCTCCAGAAATTACGAATTAGGGTTATGCCTTTGATGAACAGTGCAACAGGATTTCGTGCCCATCGTATGCTGGAAGTGGTAGTCAAGGGCATAACCCTATTACGAATTTCTTAGGTGTCCACTTTTAAAACTTAAATCGCTTTAAAAAGTGTCCACTTTTAATTCTTAAATGACACGCCAAAAATAGTTGTTGACAAAACAGCGGAAACAGCGCATACTTGCTTTCGAGTAAAACGTTCAAGAAGAAGAAGTGATCCTGGACCGCAAGGTAGAAGGTAATTACTTTGCGGCTTTTTTTATTTACGCTCCAGAGATCTGGAGCGTAAATAACCCCAGGCGTTTTGATCCGCGTAGCGGATCAGCCGGGGGTGACAGCAACATTAAGCCGCCATTTTACTCAAATCTTGAAAAAGGAGGTAACACAGTCATGGCAAGAGGAAAAGTAAAGTGGTTTAGCGACCAAAAAGGTTTCGGCTTCATTACTCCGGAAAACGGCAAGGATGTATTCGTACATCACAGCGCGATCCAGGGTGAAGGCTACAAATCATTAGCCGAAGGACAGGAAGTTGAGTTTGAAATCACTCAAGGACCTAAAGGTGAGCAAGCCCAGAACGTCGTAAAGGCGTAAGTAAAAGAACAATCGGCCCGGAGAGAAATCTCCGGGCCTTTGTTTTATCCGCCCATGCTAACAAAGGCGGATAAAATCCCAGCGTTTTGATTCATCCCGCGGAATGCGGAGCATCCCCGGGACTAATCCTTTGAAATCGTAAAGCGATTTCAAAGGGCGAAGTGAATCAGCAGGGGTAAATATAAAAAGCCCGACTGAGTTGTCTCCGTCGGGCTTTTTCGTGGCTTAGGACATCAAGCCGGCAACTTCTTTTGAACTAGCGGCCGCCATCTTTGCGCTTGGCATAGCAATTTTTGCAGTAGATCGGACGGTCACCGCTTGGCTTGAAAGGGACTTCGCATTCCTGCTTGCAGTCCGAACAGACCGCCTTGTGAAATTCCCTCGGACGTCCACCATCGAACCCACCTCTGCCACCACCTTCTCTGTCAAAACTCATATCATCTCCTTGATCTTGGGACCGGGCCGGGCTGGACACCAGTACAGCCTCCGTGTCGATCACCTGTTTAATTTAATGATACATGACTTTGCCGGGAATCCAAGACAATCTTTTAAATTTCTGGTTCTCCTCCACCTCCAAACATATTGACAAACTCTTATCTATGGATTAGTTTAAAAAAATGTCCAGGAGACATCAGCCCAAAGGTTTCGAGATCCTTTATGAAGACAAAGACGTTATCGTCGGCAGCAAGGCCGCCGGATCTTTAGCGGTCGCCGCGTTGTGGAATAAAGAGGACACCATCCACGCCGCCCTCAACATGTATGTCCGCAAGGGTAATGCCCGGTCAAAGAAATGCGTTTTTGTGGTCCATCGGCTTGACCAAGCCACCTCCGGGGTCATGCTCTTCGCCAAGACCGGGCAGGCGCAAACATTTCTAAAGGATAATTGGACGACGACAAAAAAGATCTATTACGCGATCGTTCATGGACGGCTCGCGCAAAAGTCCGGGACGATCTCAAGCCATCTCATTGAAGATGAGGACTACGTGATGCGTTCGACGACCGACAGCGCCAAAGGCAAATTGGCTCACACCGCTTACACGGTCATCAAAGAAACAGAAAGTTTTAGTTTATTGAAGGTCGACCTTTTGACCGGACGGAAGAATCAGATCCGCGTCCATTTGGCCGACCAGGGACATCCGGTCGTGGGCGATGACAAATACGGCAAGATCGATTCCGCGCACAAACGTTTGGCGTTGCATTCACAGGCACTCTCTTTTATCCACCCTTTTAGCGGCAAGCGGTTGACCTTTACGGCGCCCGTTCCGGAATATTTTACCAAGCTGATCGGCCCCTGGGCGTCTTCGACAATCGGCCATAATGAAGATTGAAATTAAAGATGTCAGGAGGTATATTAATTTTCCGGGTGTTTGGGAATCAGGCGTCCCCCGAATAGAGATAAACCGACATGGTCCAGAAAAATAAAAAATCTCCGCTTGAAAACAGCATTATTCTCCGCCGGTTTTCCATTTTGTTCTTTGCTCTTTCCTTTCTTCCGTTCGTTCTGGTTTTTACATTTTACAACCAACTGCAGAACTTGGGTCTGACCGACAACAGCTTTGTTGTCGCCTTTCTTCTGATGGTCATCGGGATCGCAATCGCCTATTGGGGCATGAGGGTCGTGCTTAAGGACTTGGTCAATGTGGTCAAGGTCCATACCCAAACGCTGGGCCAGCTCTTGGGCAAGGAACGATTTGCGGAGATCACCGCGGGCAAGAACGAGATCGCGATCCTGGCGGATACCTTTGATGAGGTCATCCACCAGCTTGAGGAGAATGTCCAGCGGCTGGAGCTGACCAAAAGGACATTGCACTCGGTGTTGCGCAAGGTCGGCAAAGGGCTTTCGTCGAACCAGAACATCGACAGCTTCCTGGAACTCATCGTTGAGACGGTCGCCAATGGTTTTAACGCTAAAGAGGGGGTGCTATTGCTTCTTGATGAAAAAGAAGATCATTTGACGATCAAGGTGACTTTCGGCACGGATGAGGAAGGCGTCGCGCATCGTTTTAGCGTGAAAGAGGGGAATTTCCGTTCCATCATCGACCGGAAGAAGGCCGGGATCATCACGCATTTCGAGGCAGGGGAGATTGAGGACCGTTTGCAAAAGATCTTCTTCCCCACGCCGCTTCTTTGCGCGCCGCTGGTCTCGCACGACAAGGTGCTGGGGATGATCACGATCAGCGGCCGCGAAGAGGGGCGGTTAAGGAAAGAAGAGATCACCCTTCTCTCCAGCATCGCCCTCCAGACGGCTGTCGCCATCGAGAATTCACAGCTTAACGCGGATGCCGAAAAAACTTATTTTGAAACGATCTCGGCCCTGGCGCTTGCCGTCGAGGCCAAGGACCAATATTCCCGCGGCCATCTCGACCGTGTGGCGCTTTACGCGCAAAAAATTTCCGGGAAAATGGATTTGAGCGAAGAACAGCGTTCCATCCTGCGTGATTCTGCGCGGCTTCACGACATCGGGAAGATCGGCATCCTGGATGAAGTGTTGCGCAAGCCCGGCAAGCTCTCGGAGGAAGAGCGGGAGGTCATGAAAAAGCATACCCTGATCGGTGAAGGGATCATTCTGCCGATCCGTTCGTTGCGCAATTTATGCGATATTGTGCGCCATCATCATGAGATGCTCGACGGCAGCGGATATCCGGACGGATTAAAAGGGAAAGAGGTCACTTTGCTGACAAGGATCCTGACGGTTGCCGACATTTACGATGCCTTGACAACCGACCGCCCTTACCGCAAGGCCTTGAGCAAAGCAGAAGCCTTCCGGATCTTGACTGAAGAGTTCGCGGCGAAGCTTGACCAGGGGATCGTTAAGCTCCTTGCGGAAGTGGTATAAAAGAGAAAATCCGGCGTTGGATTTAAAAACAGGAGAAGTTATGGACTTATCAAGAATTATTAAGCACTTTATGATCATATTGCTTTCGTTTCAGCTCGCCCCGTGCGGGACGGTCCTTTATCCCGAGCGAAGAAATCAGAAGGTCGGGCGTATCGATGTTGGGGCGGCGCTGCTCGACGGATTTTGGCTGCTTGCCGGACTCATCCCGGGCATCATCGCCTTCGCGGTTGATTTCGACTGATTAAACCACCTGCTTCGCAGGTGGTAATGGACGCGTGGTTAAACCGATTATTTATGTTTTTGAAAAGTCCGGTCGGCGGAGCCGAAATTTTTGGCGTAAGGCCGCCACCTTTGGTGGCGGATAGCCAAAAATTAGGACTTTTCTTTACCTTCTCCTTGCGATCTTTTCATCCGTAAAAGGTTTTATTGTGTTGTGGAGGAATTAGTTATATAATTTCTGTCCTGAAAGAGATTGCGGGCGGGGTGGGTTGATTATCCGGAAACCTGTAAATATCGGGCATTATGTACACTATCAATGATTCCATGTTTGCTTTGATCCTGCGTTTTGTCGGCCGCAATCAAGAAATTACCTTTTGCGATCAGGGATTCATCCAAAAACAATTGGAGGCTATACAAGCGCATATTGAGAAATTTCCATCGGGAGAACAAGAATTGCGCGCCATTGAATGGATTGAAAAGTATGCCCGTGAATACCGGAAAACATGGGAGAAGGAGATGATCGACAGGGAGTTTTCTGATCAAAGATGTCCGGATTGCCCGCTGTCTGAAGCCGGCAACTTTAAACATTGTCAGATTCATGACCAATGGCTGGAACTTCTCGAACAATATGTTGCTGGTGGAATCAATTCCCGAGAATATGTTGAAAACGTTTTAAAGCTTCTTGTCCAACACAAGGAAAATCTCAAAATTAAACTGAGTATGCTTAAAAAATAGAGGCCAATGAATAATACTATTAACCTTAATTGAAACACAATTTTAAGAGAAAGAGATTTCAACTCATGAAACGACCAAAAGTAACCATTGATGCCAACGAAGCCGCCGCCTATGTTGCCTACCATGTCAATGAAGTAATCGCGATTTATCCCATTACCCCTTCATCCGTCATGGGGGAATTATCTGATGAATGGATGAATCAAGGGATTCCTAATATTTGGGAGACCGTACCGATTGTCCAGGAAATGCAGAGTGAAGCGGGAGCCGCCGGTACGGTGCATGGCGCGCTTCAAACGGGAGCCTTAACAACAACTTTTACCTCTTCCCAGGGCTTGCTGCTCATGATCCCCAATATGTACAAAATCGCCGGTGAATTAACCTCAACCGTTTTTCATGTCGCGGCACGTTCTGTCGCGGCACACGCCTTATCGATATTCGGAGACCAATCCGATGTTATGGCCGCGCGTGCGACTGGTTTTGCTTTTTTGTCCTCAAACAGTGTTCAGGAGGTGATGGACTTTGCCTTAATCGCCCAAGCAGCCACATTAGAATGCCGCATACCGTTTCTTCATTTCTTTGACGGCTTTCGAACTTCCCATGAAATTTCAAAAATCGAAAAATTGACCATCGGCGATATGAGATCGATGATTGATAATGAACTTGTGATCGCGCACCGGATGCGCGGCTTGTCTCCAGATCGTCCGATAGTACGGGGTACGGCCCAGAATCCGGACGTCTTTTTTCAGTCCCGTGAAGCATGCAATTCTTTTTACTTAAAGTGTCCACAAATCGTTCAAAGATTGATGGCTAAATTTGCTCAATTAACAGGAAGGCAGTATCAATTATTTGAATATTACGGTGCGCCGGATGCCGAACGCGTGATCGTCGTCATAGGCTCTGCGGCTGAGGCTTGTCAGGACACTGTTGATAAACTAGCTCAATCCAAAGAAAAGGTCGGTTTAGTCAAAGTCAGATTATACCGTCCTTTTTCCATTAAAGATTTTATGAATGTTTTACCCGCCTCAGTTAAAGTGATTGCGGCCCTGGACCGCACCAAAGAACCGGGAAGTTGTGGAGAGCCGTTATATTTGGATGTAGTCAATGCTGTTTTCGAAAATACCCGCGGACAAAAGTTTAAACAATTACCGGTCATTATCGGCGGGCGTTATGGGTTATCCTCGAAAGAATTCACTCCGGCCATGATCAAGGGAATTTATGATGAAATGTCTAAAGACGACCCTAAAAATCATTTTACCATCGGAATTCAGGATGACATCACTCACACCAGCCTTGATTATGATCCCGATTTTATTATTGAAAGCCCCTGTGGTGTACGCGCCATTTTTCACGGGTTAGGGTCGGATGGAACGGTCAGCGCCAATAAAAGTTCTATCAAGATAATCGGAGAAAATACGGAAAATTATGCGCAAGGATATTTTGTTTATGATTCTAAAAAGGCCGGTTCAGTGACGGTATCGCATTTACGCTTTGGCCCAAAACCGATCCATTCAACTTATCTTATAGGCCGGGCTAATTTTGTAGGTTGTCATTTTTTTGGTTTTCTTGAGCAGTATGATGTCTTGAAAGAATTGGATGAGGGAGGAGTTTTTCTTCTCAACAGCCCTTATGAGGGACACCAGACATGGGACAAATTACCTCAAGAAGTCCAAAAGAAACTTATCGAAAAAAAGGCCCAGTTTTATGTCATAGACGCCTCTAAAATCGCGCGGGAAGCAGGATTAGGAAGGCACACCAATACCGTCTTGCAGACATGTTTTTTCGCGATTTCGGGAGTTCTGCCGAGAGAAGAAGCCATTGAAGCTATTAAGGATTCGATCAGGAAAACATATAGCAAGAAAGGTGAAGATGTTGTCAAGTTAAATTATGATGCCGTAGACCATACGCTGGCTCATTTATGCAAGATCCCGATTCCTGAAAAAGAAACAAGTAAGATTGAAAGGCTTCAGGTGGTTTCCCGGGAGGCTCCGGAATATGTTCAGGATGTCGTGGCCAAAATGATTAGCCGCTGTGGAGACTTAATCCCGGTGAGCAAACTACCTCAGGACGGCACTTTTCCCGTCGGGACATCAAAATGGGAAAAACGAAATATCTCCCTGGAAATTCCGGTTTGGGACCCCTCAATATGCATTCAATGCGGGAAATGCGTGGCTGTCTGTCCTCATGCCGTTATCCGCACCAAGGTCTATGATCCCGAAATCTTGAATAATGCTCCGGCCACATTTAAATCCGTTGAGGCTAAAGATATCGAATTAAAGGGTCTGAACTATACTATTCAAGTCGCGCCTGAGGATTGCACGGGATGTGCCATTTGCGTGGATATTTGTCCTGTTAAAAACAAATCGGAAACTCGGCTTAAGGCGATCAACATGAAAGAACAGGAGCCCATTAAAGAAGAAGAAAAGAAAAATTGGGATTACTTTCTGAATTTGCCTGAAGTCGACCGGAGCCGTGTTAAACATTCCACGATCAGAGGGATTCAAAGTCTGGAGCCTTTATTCGAATTTTCCGGCGCGTGCGCGGGCTGCGGGGAAACCCCGTATCTTAAAATCATGAGCCAGCTTTTTGGTGATCGGGCCTTGATCGCTAATGCTACGGGTTGTTCATCGATATATGGAGGCAATTTACCCACAACTCCATGGACAAAAAATAAAGAAGGGCGCGGGCCGGCGTGGGCCAACTCGCTCTTTGAAGATAATGCCGAGTTTGGTTTAGGCTTTCGCTTGGCTATTGATAAGCAGACGGAATATGCAAAGGAGTTGGTTAAAAAACTGGCCTCGGCGATCGGAGAAGAACTTGTCAACGATCTGATTAATGCCAGGCAGGTTGATGAAGCGGATATTTTCCTGCAACGCGAACGCGTTGACATTCTAAAGAAAAAAATCGCAAGAATCAAATCACCCGAAGCACAGCATTTACGAGGCCTGGCTGATATGCTTGTTAAAAAAAGCGTTTGGATCGTTGGAGGTGACGGCTGGGCTTATGATATCGGGTTTGGCGGACTGGATCATGTCATGGCCGCGGGGAAAGACGTCAATATCCTCGTTTTGGATACAGAAGTTTACTCAAATACGGGCGGGCAGGCCTCTAAATCGACATCACGCGCGGCCGTCGCGAAATTCGCCGCGGGGGGAAAATCGTTGCCTAAAAAAGATTTAGCGCGTATCGCCATGATGTATGGACATGTGTATGTGGCCAGTGTGGCCTTGGGGGCGAAAGATGAACATACGTTAAAATCTTTTCTGGAAGCGGAAAAATATTCCGGGCCGTCCCTTATTATCGCCTACAGCCATTGTATCGCCCACGGCATCGATATGACAACGGCGATGCAAGATCAAAAAAACGCGGTGCTCTCCGGTTATTGGCCGTTGTTCCGTTTTAATCCGGATCTGGCCTCCGAGGGGAAAAATCCTTTGACGCTTGATTCTAAAGCGCCCGCTATTCCATTAGAAAAATTTATTTACCAGCAAACCCGCTTTAATATCCTGCCTAAAAGCCAGCCGGAAAGAGCGAAACAGCTTCTTAAACTGGCTCAACAAGATGTTTATAACCGTTGGGCATTTTATGAACAAATGGCTTCTCAAATGAATAGCCCTGATAAAGGTCAAAAAGATTAAGCAAAAAGGAATGTGATCAAATGGGCCTGACAACAACCTGCCCGGGCTTAAAGTCAATTACCACCGCCTTCGGCAGTGGTAATTGACTGAATGAGGAAATTTTATGAAAATAAAAAGCAGACAGAGAACAAAATCACGCAAGCAAGAAACCAGAGATTCCAGAACCCAGCGAAGAGAAAAGTTCGATCATCTGTCAGAAAGATCTAGAAATAAAAAAATAAAAAGTGCCGAGCACTTTTGAGACCTTTTTGCGGCAGGGAAAGTATATCCGGGGTGCGTTACGACCCCGAAAACTATAAGATGAAAATGGAAAATATGGGCATGCTGCCTGGAAAAATTTTAATCATTGAAGACGACCTAAATTTGATCAGAGTGCTTATTGATCGGTTAAAAGTAGCGGGCTACGAGGCGGTTTCGGCGCCCGATGGTAAGTTGGGAGTGGAGCAGGCTATAGAACAGTTGCCGGATTTGATTATCACTGACGTCATGATGCCGGGGTTGCCGGGCGATTATGTTGTGCGTGAGCTGCAAGCCGATGACCGTACGAAAAATATTTCCGTTATTATCATGTCTGGCATTCTGGGAAGAGATGATGCTAAACGAGGCCTGAATATTAACGGAAAGTTATATCCGGCGCTATCCAAGCCGTTTGACGCAGAAACTTTGATCAATTTGATCGGCAATGTGCTCAAAACTAAGATTAAGTGATTCTTGTTTTTTATGTGAGGAGGCGTTACTGGCGGTGCCGGGTGGGATCAGATTTAGCGCGGCACTGGCAGTAAAACTCACGGCCGCCAGTTATTGCTAACCAATTCGGCAGGCGGGGCGCAAAAAGGCCGCGCGGCCGGGATCGCCGCCAGCCGGCGACAATTGTAGTGTAAATTGTGGCGTTTCCGCCACAATCGCCTTTTCGTGGCGGGGTGGTGAAAACCCAAACCAGTGCGGTACGGGGACATGTACCGATCTATTAGGTGTCCCCGGGATAGTAAACAGTCCCTCAAAAGGCGACAGAGATATATTTTGATGTGGAGGGATCTGGAGATGAAGATTTTATTTATCTCGCAGGTCCTGTCGTAATCGCGAACGGACAGATTGAGAAGTATTCCTTTTGGGCGAATACGCCCGATGAAGAGGTTGATGTGTTTATTAAGTGCAGGAGTTTGTTAAAATTTTGCTCTTTTCATAACGTAACCCTTTGAATTCCCAATGGTTAACGTGGCTTGGAGCGTTGCTTAGAACTGCACGCAACGCATTGCAACGCTTCACAGCGTCGAGAAATATTTAAGATTATGTGCACGCAACGCATTGCAACGCTTCACAGCGTCGAGAAATATTTAAGATTATGTGTCAAAAAAGTATTTTTTAACAAAGTACTGTTAAGTGTCTTCAAATAATAGGTAAACATGATGATTATATTTAAAAATAAAACCCTCGCTTTTTTTAGAGAATCAAGGATGGCAGAATATCTTAAGATAATGAGCATATATCAGACATGTAAATATAGGGGAGTGAGTTTTCTCAAATTTATGCTTTCTCGGGAGAAAGACATTGATGGTTATTGTGAAAAATTTTTAAGGAAGAGAAAAATAATTTTTATGTTGGGGTGACCGTCTTGATAGTTGGGCAAAGAATTTTTGCTTATTTATAGAGTAGAAAGCTAAAAGCATGAACCTGCCAATCAATATTGATGACCTTTTTACTGCCAAAACTGTCGAGTGGGAACGACTGGAGTTCAAGGCTGGCTGGAATCCCGAGGATGTTGTACGGGCGTTGTGCGCGTTTGCCAATGACTTCCATAATCTGGGTGGTGGGTATATTGTGTTGGGCGTTGCTGAGAAGAATGGCCGGCCTATCCTGCCGCCGCGTGGTCTTTCTGTTAAGGAATTCGACAAGATTCAGAAAGAGATCATCGCGTTAGGGTACAAAATCCAGCCCTATTATCATCCAATCATTTTTCCGGTGGTTTATCGGAAGAAAAATATACTCATCCTGTGGGCTGTTGCGGGGCAGGTGCGGCCTTATAAAGCGCCAGCTTCGTTATCAGAAAAAAATAAAGTTTATCGTTATTACATCCGCAAAGGAAGCGTTACAATCGCTGCCAGAGATCAGAACGAACGGGAACTATTGGAAATGGCTGCAACAGTTCCATTTGATGATCGTGGGAACCGTTCAGCCAGGATAGATGCGTTGGATTTGGGACTTATCCGCGAGTATCTCAAGCAGGTGCGCAGCGCTCTTTTTGAAGAGTCGGCAAAGATGGAATTTATTCGCCTTTGCCGGAGCATGAATTTGGCGGAAGGCCCCGATGAACACGTACTTCCTAAAAACGTGGGACTCATGTTTTTCAATCCCGAACCGCAGAAATATTTTTCTCAAACACAGATTGATATCGTACATTTCCCCGAAGGCCCGGATGCGGATTCGTTCACCGAGAAAACTTTTAAGGGCCCCGTGCATGTGATGCTCAAGGATGCCCTAGCGTATCTTGAGAGTCAGGTTATCAAAGAAAAAATTCGCAAACGTTCGGGTCGTCCTGAAGCCGACAGGTTTTACAATTATCCTTATGCCGCCCTGAAAGAAGCCCTCTGTAACGCTGTCTATCATCGCTCTTATGAAATCCGCGAACCTGTTGAGATTCGTATTCTGCCGGATCATATCACGATCAACAGTTTCCCCGGACCAGACCGTTCTATTTCAAAGAAAGACCTCAAATCCCTGAAATTTCTTTCCCGTAGATATCGTAATCGCCGGGTAGGTGAATTCCTTAAAGAATTGGAACTGACAGAAGGCCGGGGGACTGGTATTCCGAGAATGCTTAGAGAACTCAAGAAGAACAGTTCTCCACTTCCGGTATTTCACACAGATGAAGACCGCAGTTTCCTGATGGTTGAATTTCCAATACAACCGTTGTTTCTGGAAGATATACAAAATCAACAAGTCACAGGGCAAGTCGCGGGACAAGTCACAGAGCAAGTCACGGAAGAAATCAATCGGTTGCTTTCGGTTCTTGATGGTGAGATGTCGCGTCGAGAAATACAGGATAAACTGGTTTTGAAAGGTAGAGCTAATTTTGAAGCGCGTTATTTAAAGCCGGCGCTAGAGGCAGGATTGATAGAATTGACTATCCCGTCTAAACCGAACAGCCGTTTGCAAAGATACCGTCTGACAGACGAGGGAAAACGGATGAAAGCAGGATAAAAAATCTGATCTTCCCCCGAAAAAGTGGACACAACGAAGAGTTGGTGGCAGTATGATAACCAGCTCAAAATCGGGAGGTGTCCAATGGAAGGGGAGAACGGAAAAAAGAAGCGATTTGACCGGGAATTCAAGGTTTCTGCGGTCA
>JACROV010000005.1 GCA_016214285.1 Candidatus Omnitrophota bacterium
GGTGGGTGTCGCGTTGCCGGCCACGATCAAGTCTTCCTGACGTCGGTTGATGACAGCCAGGATGCGGTGCCAAGAAAACTACGACGCCAGAGGTCTCGTCGAGAAAATTAAAGAAATTAAGTCAAACTGTAGAAGATGAGATAAACGGAATCCTTTCATTGTAAAGAATAAGTAAACTTATTTTAGACGCACCACACTAGATTCGATGGAAAATCAAAAATCGTGGATATTAATCGCTAAAAAATATTTAGTGGCCAGTTTCAACCCCGTGGCTCATGAGCTCAATGAACTGGATTGGAAACTTTCTTTATCGGAGGACAAAAACAAATTTTCCCAGCACATTTCCGCTTTCGCGAATCAAAAGGGGGGCGGTTTTTTTGTTTTTGGTATTACTCCGGAAGGTAATGAAGTGGGGATAACAAGCGATGAAGGTCAGGAAATTATTCGAAAATTGAGCAATTTAGCCAGAGAGTCTGTCGAGCCTCCGCAAAAGATCGACCATTTTTTCGATGACAGCCGCCAGAACCCGCTACTTTTTATTCATATTCCCGAATCGATTCAGAAACCCGTTCATATGCGCGGCAAAGGGATAGAATTTTCGTATCTGCGTTCCGGCGGTCAAACCAGGAAAATGAGCCTGCAGGAAATAGCCAATGCTGTTTTAAATTCCCGGCAGGTACGTTTTGAGGAGCTGGAGGCATTGGCTTGTTCTCAAAATAAAATCAAAGATTTCTTGGACTGTGCATCGCTATTTAACTTGCTCAATATCCCTTTGCCCGATTCTCCGGAATCCATGATCGATCATTTGATCAACCAAAAGATCCTGTATCGCAATGGCGGGCAATGTTCTGTTACGAATTTAGGCGCTATTGTCGCCGCGAAGGACTTAAGGCAATTCCCGGGCAAGGAAAGGCTTCCGGTAAGAGTTATTAAATACCGGGGGGCATCGAAATTGGAGACGGAAGGGGAGAAAGAATTCTACCAGGGTTACGGGGTGGGATTTCAAACCATGATACGTTACATTATGGAACAGCTTCCCACCAGCGAGGTCATCCAGGACGCTTTGCGAAAAAATGTTCCTGTTTATCCCGAGATAACGATCCGTGAATTGGTCGCCAATGCCTTGATCCATCGTGATTTCACTGTTACCTCAACCAGTCCTATGGTTGAAATTTATTCCGACCGCATGGAGATCACCAGTCCCGGGGAGCTGCTGCCGTCGGTCGGCATTGACCGGATCATCGATTCCGCCCCGGAATCCCGTAACGAGATCTTCGCCGGCCTCATGCGCCGGATGGGGATATGTGAAGAAAGAGGGAGCGGCATCGATAAAGCGCTTTTTGCCGTGGAGTTTTACGGTTTGCCGCCGATCGATTTTATTAATGGGCCGAACGTTTTTAAAGCGATTGTTTATCACCCGAAGAAGTTCAAACAAATGTCCCAGAAAGAACGGTTAAATGCCTGTTATCAACATTGCTGCCTGAAATGGGTTTCCAGAGATTTTATGACGAACACATCGTTTCGAAAGCGTTTGGGGTTAAATGATGAACAATATGTCGTGTCATGGCGGGTGATTGACTCGTGCATCGAGGCGGGTTTGATCAAGTCGGCGGATATTAATAATAAAGCGCGTAAATACGCCAAGTATATTCCATCCTGGGCATAATCATCGCGCGTAAGCCGGCGGAGGATTGGGCGCGGATGAGCGGGAAGAGAAAATGATTGAGGAGATCGAAGGACGGTTGAGGCAGAGGATGTAAAATGGTCCAATTTTTTATTTGGCTTTCTATACTGTTATTGTTTACTGGCGCTACCGTTGTCTCAGGCTATAAAGCGAAAGAGGCATGGGATAATTGGCATCGTGATGACTCATCTAACACGGCGAGAATGATGATCCAACCGACAATAAAGAATGTAAATGGAGATTTTGTAAGTGGTGATAAAACCGTTATTGGTGCGCAAATCAATAATAATACGGGAAATATGAGCCAGTTTCCAACAGACAATGACTCAAAAATTGAGGTTGTTAAACTTAGGATTAAACGAGCGTTTGAAGATTATGAACAAGCCGTTGAAGACATAAAGAAAAATTTTCCTCAAGAATCGGAAGCCATAGCTCACAAATATAATCTCAATGGCGTTCTTTCAAGTGGAATGCACATAAAAGCACAAATGGATTTATCTGTTGCGACAAAAGTAAAATTAGAAGGCTTACTTACGAATCTTGAGAGAAGCGTTGAAGACATTTTGATTGAAAATTTTGGTAAAACGACTTTTGCTTCAATCAATGGCGATTTAAACGATGAAACACAACGCTTAGATAAAGCCAAAAACGGACTACATGAAATCTACAAGCTATTGACTGATTCCCCGAAAAGCTGGGAAATGAAAGCGCTGGGGGAGCAGCGATTAACCAAAGATTTTAATTTATAGGAAATTTTATTATGGCACAGAAACAAAAACTCGAGCTCACCTGGATAGGCAAAAATAATCCGGAATATGATATTGCCAATATCGAGCCGAGGATTTTGGAGGAGCGCGAGGATTTGTCGTGCGGCGATTCCGACACGGAAAACATGATCATCCACGGCGACAATCTGCTGGCGCTCAAGGCGCTTTTGCCGGAATATGAGGGACGAGTGAAATGCATTTATATCGATCCGCCGTACAACACAGGAAATGCGTTTGAACATTATGATGACAGCGTTGAACATTCGACGTGGCTTTCGTTGATGAAGCCAAGACTAGAGCTTTTAAAAATACTTTTGCATCCTGAGCAAGGAAGTATTTGCATTTCCATTGATGATGATGAAACACATTATTTAAAAATTCTTTGCGATGAAGTTTTTGGGAGACAAAACTTTATAGCTAATGTGGTTTGGGAAAAGAAATACTCTCCTCAAAATGACGCGAAATGGTTTTCTGACAGCCACGATCATATTTTATTTTATGCAAGAAATAAATCAGTATGGCGACCATATCTTTTACCGAGGACAGAAGCGATGAATGATAGATATAAGAATCCTGACAATGATTCTCGTGGGCCGTGGAAAGCGGCAGACTTTTCTGTTAAAACCTACTCAGAGGCGTACAATTATTCAATTAAAACACCATCTGGGCGAATCGTTAATCCTCCCGAAGGACGTGTTTGGGCAACTTCCAAAAAGAATTTTGAAGATTGGAAAAAAGACAGCCGGATTTGGTTTGGCAAGAAAGGAAACAATGTTCCTTCCGTAAAGATATTTCTCTCAGAAGTTCAAGACGGCATTGTTTCAAAAACCATTTGGTTCCGTGCTGACGTTGGAGACAACCAAGAGGCTAAAAGAGAAATTAAAGTGTTGTTTGGTAATGACCCATTTGGTACACCTAAACCAGAAAGGCTTATTAAACATATTTTAGATCTCGGTTCAAAATCTGGTGATTTGGTATTGGATAGTTTTCTTGGTTCAGGAACCACCTCGGCAGTTGCTCACAAAATGGGGCGCAAGTACATTGGTATTGAAATGGGAGAGCATGCTTATACCCACGTACATAAGCGCATGAAGGCTGTTGTGGATGGCAGTGATCAGACTGGTATCAGTAAGGCAGTGAACTGGAAGGGCGGCGGCGGGTTCAAGTTTTATGAGCTGGCGCCGAGTTTTGTGACGATAGATGAATTCGGCAATCCGGTTATTGATAGCTATTACAATGACACTAAGCTCATCCGCGCGATGTGCAAGCTGATGAATTACACCTTCGCGCCGGATCCGAAGAGCTACTGGAAGCAAGGCAAGGGGCAGGGGAATAACAGCATTTATGTGACGACACAAATGCTGTCGGTCGCCATGGTCCAGCAGATCGTCCGTCATTTAGGTGCCAATGAAACACTGCTCATTTGCCCCAAGAAATATGAGCCCGGCTGTGAAAAGGTGGACACCCGCGTTACCATCAAGAAAATCCCGCAATCCATCCTCAAGGCCTGCCATTACGGGAAGAAAGAATATTTATTGCCGATCAAAGAACGGGCCATTGAAGAAATTGATGAAGAAGATCTGACCGATGAATAAAGATCAAGCCCTGCAATACATAACCAATGCCATGAGCCTGCGCGCGCCTCAGCAAAAAAGTCTGGCGCTTTTTGTCGACTATCTGGAGTCAGGGGCAGGAAAAAAAGTATTGGCGCGCGTGAAGCGGGAGAATCGCGGGAATCTTGGTGACGTTGAGACAGCGACCAAAGATTACGCGCGGACTATCCCTGAAGCAAAACAGTTTCAGGCGTTTGAGCGAACTTTTCCGGCTTACACCTTCGCCCTGGCCACGGGTGTAGGCAAAACACGTTTGATGGGCGCGTTTACGGCCTATTTGCATCTGGTTTACGGTATCCGGCATTTTATGCTGGTGGCGCCGGGCAACACGATTTACCGCAAGCTGGTGGATGATTTCAGCAAAGCCAATAATCCCAAGTATGTGTTCCGGGGAATCGGAGAAATTAACATCAATACCACGCGCATTATTACCAAAGATAATTACGAGCAAAATCAGGCGACGGCTTCCTTGTTCGGTAATCAGATCCAGATCAACATTTTTAATGTTCAGCAATTTGCCCAAAAAGACATTGAGCAGGAAAAGGGTATCACCAAATTTAGCGAGACGCTGGGTGAATCGTATTTTGAGTATTTGAATTCACTGAGCGATCTGGTCGTCCTTTTGGATGAATCCCACCATTACCACGCCGACGCCGCGCTTGGGTCTTTGGACCGCATTAACCCTTTAATGGGCCTTGAATTTACCGCCACGCCGTATATTTCGACAACAACTGCAAGAAGGAACGCGGAACCCACGCTTAAAAAGAATATTTTCTACACCTACAATCTCGGCGATGCCATCCGAGACGGGTATGTCAAAGATCCGTGGGTGGGGACGGAAGCGGATGTTGATTTCAGCCAGTTCGATCAGGATTCCATTGATACGGACGCCCGAAAGTTGCAATTGGCGGCGTATTTCCATGAGCGCGCCAAGGTCGCTTTAAAAGAATATGCCCTGGAAAATAACAAGACGGAGGTCAAACCGGTGATGCTGGTGGTAGCCAAAGATACGGCCCATGCCAGCCAGCTTCGGACGCTCATCGACAGTGATGATTTTAGAGGCGGCGCTTACAAGGGCAAGGTAATCGAAGTCCATACGAAAACAAAGGGTGAAGAAGCGGATGAGACGATTGAAAAATTGCTTTCCCTTGAGCATCCGGACAATATTGTTGAAATCGTTATCCATGTCAATATGCTCAAAGAAGGCTGGGATGTGACCAATATTTACACCATCGCGCCGATCCGGTCTTCGGCTTCGGAAATTTTAACGGAACAGACCATCGGCCGCGGGCTTCGTTTGCCCTACGGAGAGCGGACGGGGAATAAAAATGTCGACCGGGTCATGATCGTCGCGCACGATAATTATGCGAAGGTCGTTGAAGGCGCGCGGAAATCCGCGCTCATTCAGCCCACCAATGTTGAAAGTGTTTCAATCGAGGACGCGAAAATTGTTAAAGAAGTCGTGGAAGTGCCCTCGGCGTTTGTCGCGGGTATTCAACAGCGGATTAAAAGCAATCCGGAGATTATGAAGGACATTGAAGCCCAAGCCGTCAAGAAAGTTGCGCCCTTGATCGCCGAGGATACCCCGGAAGATGTCAAATTGGAAACGATAAAGACCAAGACGGATGAATATGTCGAAATTCTCGCCAAACAGGAAGCATCAAGGATGAGCTTTCTGGATTATCATCGGCATCGTAAAGACGAAAAAAGGGCGATGGAGCCTTTTGGCGAAGGGGCACTTTTCGGCGCTATGAGCGAGCTTGCCAGGAAAGGGCTTGAGGAAGTCAGGAGGGTTTCCGGTCAGACGATGGAGCTTCGTAATATCCCTGTCCCGCGGTTGATGTTGACTCCTCACTATGGGGAACTTATTATTGAAAATTTCGATCTGGACACAAAAAGATTAAGCCGCTACGCGACCGAAGCTTCAATCCTCGAAGAGAGGCTGCAGGGAAGTGAAGAGAAGGATTTGTTTGGTAACATCCAGGAAGGGGCGCGGGAAACAGAGCTTACAAAGGTTTCAAGCTTTGGTGAAGGCAGAAAGCAAAGCCCCGAGAATACCATTATTGCCGCGCTCGCGGGCTACCCTCTTGTCGATTACGAGAGCGGGCAAAAAGAATTACTGCTCAAACTCGCGAAGCAGGCGGTTACTTATTACAGGTCGTTTGTCGGTGATGACAAAACGGTCAAAATGATGGTGGAGAATAATTTTCGCCAGATCGCCAGGGAGATATACGATCAGATACTGGAGCGTAGAAAATATGTGTCCGATGGTTATCTTGAGTCTGAAGTTCGTGAGCCAAAATCAACTCTTGAAGGATACAGATTTCAGGAAATTTCAGATGAACAGAGAGTCACTTTAGGATCGCAAGTTGATCGTTTTCCAAGAGAAAAAGTATATACCGGATTTAAAAAGGCGTGTCATTCGGCTTATCGCTTTGATTCTTCCGATGAAGGTCGTTTGGCGTATCTTCTGGACAAAGATCCAATTGTCGAAGATTGGCTTCGTCCGGCGCCAAATCAATTTGAAGGATTGTTTTGGCGGGATCGAACGGGCGATTCCCTGCACCGGTATGAACCGGATTTTGTGGTCGAATTTGAAAATGAGATCGTGATGGTAGAAGTCAAGCCGGGCGAAGGAATTGAGATGCCGGACGCTCAGGAAAAAAAGAAAACGGCTGAGAAGTATTGCGAGTTGGTGTCGAAAAATATCGGCAACTACGGAATCGTCAAGCCATGGAGATACGTTATTGTCCCGACCGAAAAGATAACCTTAAGTGCTACTATTGGCGGTTTGTTGGCGAGTCAGGGAAGCTTGAACAAAACTGAAACTGACAAGTCTGATCTCTTTTTTAGCGATGTGATTTCGGACGAAAAAATAACCCCAGAACAGCGAAAGACGCATGTGTGGATATGCTCTCTTCAGGCGATTGCGACTTCATTTACCGAACAGCGAACGCCGGAAATTATCGGCTGGAAACCTTTGGGCGGTATTTTTAAATTAAATAAAGACATGTTTATCGCTCAAGTTGTCGGAAAATCCATGGAGCCGACGATCAAAAACGACAGTTGGTGTCTGTTTCGTCCGGATCAAGGTGGAAGCCGTAATGGCAAGATCGTATTGGTCGAATCTCGAAAAATCACTGACCCGGAAACACGGATGAGTTTCACGATCAAGCGATATCATAGTGAAAAAGAGCATTTCCCTGACGGCACATGGATACACAAAAAAATCACTCTTTCGCCGGACAATAAAGATTTCGATGATATTGTCCTTGAGAATGTGCGAGAAGATGAGTTTCACGTGGTGGCGGAGTTTGTGACAATTTTATAAGATGGACACGCGGGCGTTTTTGAGTATACTTTATCCTTATCTATGAACACCGAAACATTCGAAATATCCCAGAATAAAGTCATTATCAAGCTCAATGACCGCGTTTGCGAAACGCCGGGAGAGATCCTTGTCAGTCCGCTTTTTCGCGCGATCCTCGAACGCGCCATCGACAAGCTTGTTAAGAGGGATTCTTTTCTTTTAGGTATTTTCGAGCGCCGGCCGATCACCGGCGATACCATCGATCTCTTCATTAAAACGCTGGGAACCCTGGTCCATGCGCCGACGCGTTCCATCGGGAAAATCATCCCCGGCGGACAGCAGTTCCTCAAGGATCCGGTTTTATTCAACGAATTCATTGAATATGTTTATAATTACTGGCGAAGTCTCGACCGGTTCCTCATCGCCAACGATAACGGCCAGCATTGGGACGAGAAACCCTACCGGACGTTCCACGCGACCATCGGACAGCTGACGGGGTTGATCCGCGGGATGTACCGCGACATCCAGGAAAACGTCACCGGTATTCACCCGCGCATTTACCGGCAGGTGGCCGCCGGAGCGGAAGTGTCCTCCATTGCCGCGCTCAAAGAGGTCCCTTTTCCCGCGCCGGTCTATAAAAAACTCAACGCGGTGCCCGTCATCCGCCAGATCCTTCTCTATCCGCCTTTGATCCTCAATCCGCCGATGAACAAGCGCACGGGAAAATTCGAAAGAGTGAAGAAGAATCCTCTCGAACTTTTTGACCTTAAAGCCGGGGAATGGCTATGCTATCCGGCAAAGGTCGGGTCATTGATCATCCTGATCTATTTTCATAACCGTTTCGCCGAACTGGGACATTCACTGTGTAATCTTTTTGAGATGGCTGAAGATGAGGACTTGGCTCGCAAGCCCGATGCGGTATACGCCTTCGGCGTCCCCGACGGGATCCTCAATGAATTCGGGTCTTTCCCGACCGTGTTTTATGACGATGAGAAAAACGGGATATTGGTCGGGGCAGTTCCGGGCCGTGACGAATTCGGTTATTTCGGTTATCTTAAAAAAATGATTTTGACGCTGCATAATATCATTATGATGAAAAATGGGAAACTTCCCTATCACGGCGCCCTTGTCCGGATCCGCCTTAAAAAAGGACAGGACAAGACGATCCTTTTTATCGGGGATACGGGGGCGGGCAAATCCGAAACGCTCGAGGCCCTGCGTAATTTGGGAGAAACGAGCATCGAGGACTTGATCGTGATCGCCGATGACATGGGGTCGCTGGAGATCACGCGCGCGGGTATAGTCGGGTATGGCACGGAAACCGGCGCTTTCTTGCGCCTTGATGATCTGCCGCCCGGCTACGCCCTGGGCCAGATCGACCGCGCCATCATCATGAGCCCCAATCAGGTCAACGCCCGGATCATCCTGCCGGTGACGACGTTCCAGAACGTGATTAAAGGCCACCTGGTGAATTTTGTTCTATATGCCAACAATTATGAGGACATCGATGAAGACCACCCTCTCGTCAAATTTTTCGCGAATCCCGAACAGGCCTTGAGCGTTTTCCGTGAGGGGACCGTCATGAGCAAAGGGACCACTACCACGACCGGTATTGTCCATACCTATTTCGCGAACTGTTTCGGCCCGGTCCAATATAAGGACCTTCACGAGGGCCTCGCGCGCAGATTTTTTCAAGCCTTTTTCAGGCACAATATTCCTGTCGGAGAGATCCGCACGCGTCTGGGGCTCTCCGGATGGGAGCGCCAGGGGCCCCTCGAGGCTTCCCGGGAACTGTTAAAAGTTATTCAAAACAATTCCCGTTAAAAAAGTTTTCGCCCCCTTAGCTTAACGGATAAAGCACGGGCCTCCGGAGCCTGGGATAGAAGTTCGATTCTTCTAGGGGGCATCAGGCTTCGTTCCAAAACTTACGTTTGGGAACTACGCCTGACTTCGCCCAAAATTTTCAAGAGAACGAAGCCTGTTATCCGGCGTAGCCACACACGTTAAGTGTGTGGCGAAGACGGAATCCAGTAAATCGACTAATATGAGATATCACGTCTATATTCTAAGAAGTAAAAGTCATTCTGACCGAATCTATATTGGCTTTACAAGTGATCTGGAGCACAGAATGGAAGATCACGCTAATCCTAAAGCATCCGCCTATACTCGGCAATATGCTCCTTGGGGATTGGAAACTTATATTACTTTTCAGGATCAGCAACTAGCTCAAGAATTTGAACTTTACCTCAAAAGCCATTCTGGTCGAGCTTTTCTGAGAAAACGACTTATATAGCATCGGGCTGTATTTTCTAGAATTCAATGCCTACACGCGTCATCACCCACATCGACATGGACGCTTTTTTTGCCGCCATTGAACAGCGGGATGATCCCGGGCTCAAGGGCAAGCCGGTCGTTGTCGGCGCCGATCCCAAAGGCGGCCGTGGGCGCGGGGTCGTTTTCACCTGTTCGTATGAAGCCCGAAGCTGCGGCATCCACTCCGCCATGCCCATCTCCGCCGCCTACCGGCGTTGTCCCCACGCCGGAGATCGAGCCTTTGAGCATCGATGAGGCGTTTTTGGATATCACCGGAAGTGTGCGGCTTTTCGGGCCGCCTTTGGCAGCCGGCGTGAAGATCAAAGAACGGATTAAAGAACAACTGCACCTGGCGGCCACGATCGGCATCGCTCCCAATAAAACGGCCGCGAAGATCGCTTCCGCGCACGCGAAACCCGACGGGTTGCTGGAAATAACGACCGGCAATCTGTTTTCTTTTTTATGGCCGTTGCCGGTCTCTAAAATGTTCGGGGTCGGGGAACAGACCGGGAAAGTACTGATCGCGATGGGGATTCAAACGATCGGCGATCTGGCCAGGACACCGGTGGCGGCGCTGGACGAACATTTGGGTATGCGCGGCCGATATTTTTGGGATCTGGCCAATGGTATCGACGGGCGCGAGGTGGTTTCCGAAGAAGAAGCGAAATCCGTCAGTCATGAACATACTTTCGAAAAAGATACCGCTGACCGGGAACAGCTTGAGACTGTCTTATCCATTCTTTGCGAGAAAGTTTCACGGCGCCTGCGTTCGCAAGGGCTCAAGGGCAAAACAGTGACGCTCAAGGTGCGGTTCAGTGATTTTAAAACGATCACGCGTGATGTCACGCTGCCGGAAAGGACGAATTTTTTTGATGCGATCTATACGGCCAGCAGATTACTTTTCGACGCGTCTTGCGTGCCGACAAAGAAATATCGCCTTATCGCCGAGCAGGCTCCCTGCGGGGAGGCGTGCGCGTCGCCAATTTTGAGCAGCCATATGTCCGCGACAGCCTTTTTGAGGATATTGCCTGCGCAAAGGCCGGGAAGATCCATCGCGCGGTGGATACCATTAAGGCAAAGTTCGGGGAAAAGGGCATTGTCCGCGGACAAAGTTTTTAGAAAAAACGCGGTGTTACGTAAATTTTAAAAGTGGACACTTTAAACTTTAAAAGTGGACATGTTAAATATATTAACTTTTGAGAGCTCTGGTTTTAAAAGCCAGTTTTTAAAGGCTATGTTTACGCCCAGAAGCTTGATTCATCGTCTGGATGGCGGGTCGTAGTGATAAAATAAAATCGCAATTCACCCGCGGAAAAGCCTGGAGAAGAAAGAACACAATGGCGGCAAAGATCATTTTGGTCGTTGATGATGAGAAGGAAGTCCTGGATTGGCTGGAGAAAAGGTTGTCCAGCGAGACTTACGTCGTCTTGATGGCGTTGACGGCAGAAGAAGCCCTTGAGAAAGCGCGCCGGCACAAGCCTGACCTGATCTTGATGGATATCGTTCTGCCGGACATGGAGGGGTCAGAAGTCGTGCGGATATTGGCGGGAGATTCCTCGACGGCGCATATCCCTGTCATTTTTATGTCGGGCATTGTGTCCAAAGAAGACGAACACGCGCAGATCGAGCTCAATGTTGGCGGCCGGCTGTACCGGGCCGTGAGCAAACCCTTCGAGTTCGAAGAGCTTTTAAAAGAGATCCAGGAAATCCGGCTGTAAAAAAAGGTAATTCTCCACGGGCTTCCCGGGGTACCGGTGCATTGGTTCAAAATTTTAGTTGACTACTGGTTAAGGAATTGATAATAATATTAACGCAAAATCAACAAGGAGGAGAAACGTGTTTAAAGTAATCGGTCGTGTATGCTTCGGGATCATTTTGGCGGGCGGTTTCGCGTTGAACGCGTGCGCCCAGGATACCGAAGGAACAAAGGATTTACAAGCGGCTTTCGGTTCGGTCGTCAAAGCTTCGGCAGCAGGGATCGTCATCTCTCAGTATAACAGTGAACAGGAAACAGACCAGGAAGTGACCTACACGGTCGACCCCCAGACGCATATTGAAGGGGCGGCGTCTGTCGCTGAAATAGCGGCCGGTGAAGAAGTCGAGATCCTGTATGAGGAGATGGGCGGCAGCAAGGTCGCGCGGTTCATTTCCAAAGAATTATTGCCTGATGATGCGATGGGAGGTGATTACACCGATGAAGACATGCCTGACAACACGATGAGCAACGCGACGGAACAGGATCTGTAAGGCTCCACAAAGGTAACGAAAAAAGACCCCATTCTTCAAGAATGGGGTCTTTTTTTGAATTTATTATATTCACCCGTTGGCTAAAGCGTTATAATGATTTCACTATTAAAAGGCAGCCATGTCGAGAAACAACGCCCTTTTACCGATCGCCGAGAAATATTTTGAACGGGACCCCGTCGCCGCCGCCCACGCGCTGGAGGCGATGGGCTCCGGCGACGCCGTTGAAGTCCTCAAGACCATTCCCTTAAGCATGGCCACCGAGGCCATGAAACATCTTAACGACGCTTACGCCGCGGTCTTGCTGCGCAAGATGCCCCGGAGTTTGTTCGTCCGTATCGCCAACAGCCTTGATGTGCGTCAGGCGGCCAATATCTTCCTCGAATTCCCCGAGGACATGCGCAGGGACTTTCTGGAACTTCTGCAAGAAAGAACGAAGCGGGAGATCCAGGAGCTTTTGATCTACCCGCGCGAGAGCGCCGGGCAGATCATGACGGTCGATTTCATCGCCTTTCACAGCGATCTGAAGGTCAAAGACACCATCTCGAAGATCCGCTATCTCGCCCAGAAGAATTCCAAATCATCCTATATTTACGTCATCGACAAGGAAGGACGTTTGATCGGCGTATTACGCATGCGCGATCTATTGATCGCCGACGGCAGCACGCTGCTGGAGTCCATCATGCGCCGGGACGTTTTTAGCGTCAATTGTTTTCTCGACCGTGAACAGGTCGCCAACGAGTTTTCCAGGAGAAATTATTTCGCCGTTCCCGTGGTGGACCATGAGCATAAACTGCTGGGTGTGATCCGGGCCGAGCAGATGATCTTGGGCGTTCAGGAAGAAGTGACTGAAGACATCCAGAAGATGTTCGGCGCCAGCGGCAATGAGCGGGCATTCTCTCCGATAGCGTTTTCCCTGCGCACGCGTCTGCCCTGGCTGCATGTCAATCTGATGACCGCGTTTCTGGCGGCGGCGGTTGTTTCTTTTTTTCAGGACCTGATCGCGCAGATCACCGTCCTGGCGGTCTATCTGCCGGTTGTGGCCGGGCAGGGAGGGAACGCCGGGGCGCAGTCTCTGGCGGTTGTCATGCGAGGGATCGTTATGCGTGAAATCCCGCCCTCGCGCGCCAAACAGCTTGTTTTAAAGGAAGCCTTCATTGGATTGATCAATGGGCTTATCATCGGCACGATCACCGGGATAGTCGCCGTCTTGTGGCAGGGAAAGCCGTTCTTGGGCTTGGTGGTCGGTTTGGGGATGCTGGTCAATTTGACCGTAGCAGGCTTTTCCGGCGCGCTTATTCCGCTGGCCATGAAGGCGCTGGGCCGCGACCCGGCGCAATGTTCCAATATTATCCTCACCACGATCACCGATGTCATGGGATTTTTCGCCTTCCTCGGCTTCGCGGCGCTTTTTCGCGGACATCTGATATAGCGCCGCGATTAGCGATAAAAACACTTGTAAGGCAATAGGATAAGTGCTATTGTATTTTTCCCTTGCAAGCAGGAGAACGGTTGTGTCGCCGAGAACTAACCAGATTTTGTCCTTCTCCTTCGGAGAAGGAGAAGGACAAAATCTCCCCCGAAGGGGGTCGGCTGATTAAATCTCTTTGAGATTTAATCAAGCTGCCGGGGGTAATCAAAACTTTGCATTTTCTCCTTATTAATTTGAAGAATGCAAAATTTAGATTAGGAAACGAAGATGAAGAAAAAAAATGGTGCCGGAAGGCACGGAGGGCGCAATGCCATCCCCCGGTTTTCCTTAGGTCAGATCACGGAAAAGACCACTCCTCCGCACCCTGGCGTAAGCCATGTTTATCACGACTTCAGTCTTTTCACCGAACAGGACACCTACCTCTATAAAGAAGGCAGTCATTTTCGTCTTTACGATAAATTAGGTTCGCACGTCACCGCCCGCCACGGCGTCCCGGGTACTTACTTTGCCGTGATGGCCCCCAACGCGCGCAAGGTCTATGTGATGGGGGATTTCAACGGATGGAACAAGCATTCGCACCCGTTGGCCGCGCGCTGGGATGGTTCCGGCATCTGGGAAGGCTTCATCCCCGGCGTGAGTAAAGGCGCCCTTTATAAATTTTTTATCGAGTCCAGCCAGAACGGTTATCAGGTCGATAAACGCGACCCCTTCGCGCTCTATTGCGAGGTCCCTCCTCGCAGCGGATCGATTGTCTGGGACCTGGATTATTCATGGAACGATCAGGACTGGATGGCCAACCGCCACGAACGCAACAACCTTAATGCCCCTTTTTCCATTTATGAACTCCATTGCGGCTCGTGGCGCCGCAAGTTCGAGGAAAACCGCCGGTCGCTCACCTACCGCGAGATGGCCGATGAACTCATCGCTTACGTCAAGGACATGGGGTTCACCCACGTTGAGTTTATGCCCCTGATGGCGTTTCCTTTTGAGGGCTCATGGGGCTATCAGACGGTCGGCTATTTCGCGCCGACCAGCCGTTACGGCACGCCGCAGGATTTGATGTATCTTATCGACCGGCTTCACCAGAACGGCATCGGGGTTATTTTCGACTGGGTGCCGTCGCATTTTCCTTCGGATGAATATGGGCTGGCCTATTTTGACGGCACGCACCTTTTTGAACATGACGACCCGCGCAAAGGTTTTCATCCCGACTGGAGCAGTTACGTCTACAACTACGGCCGCCGGGAAACGATTAATTTCCTCATCAGCAGCGCTTTGTTCTGGTTCGACAAGTACCATATCGACGGCATTCGCGTGGACGCGGTCGCCTCGATGATCTATCTCGATTATTCGCGTAAAGAAGGCGAATGGATCCCCAACGAGTTTGGCGGCCGGGAAAACCTGGAGGCCATCGAATTTATCAAAAGGCTCAACGCGGTCGTGTACACCGCCTATCCCGACGTGCAGATGATCGCCGAGGAATCGACCGCCTGGCCGATGGTCTCGCGCCCGACGTACGCCGGGGGTCTGGGCTTCGGCATGAAATGGAACATGGGCTGGATGCACGACACTCTGGAATACTTCAAGAAAGATCCTGTCCATCGCAAATATCATCACAATGACCTGACCTTCAGCATGATCTACGCCTTCACCGAGAATTTCATGCTTTCGTTGTCGCACGATGAGGTGGTCCACGGCAAGGGCTCGCTCTTGCGTAAAATGCCCGGCAACGACTGGCAAAAATACGCCAATTTACGCGCGTTGTACACGTATATGTACGGTCACCCCGGCAAGAAGCTTCTTTTTATGGGCGATGAGATCGCGCAGTGGGACGAGTGGAACCACGACAGCAGCATCGACTGGCATCTGCTGCAATACGGCCCGCATCGGGGGATGCAGCGGCTGGTCAAAGATCTCAACCGTGTTTACAAAGCCGCGCCCGCGTTATACGCGAACGATTTTCAGCAGGACGGTTTCGAATGGATCGCTTGTAACGACGGGCAAAACAGCGTTTTGAGTTTTCTGCGCAAAGGACAAAACCCCGCTGACAATATCGTGGTCGTGTGCAATTTCACGCCGGTCATCCGTTACGATTACAAAGTCGGTGTTCCGCAAGGCGGCTTCTGGAAAGAGATCTTCAACAGCGACGCGAAGGAATACGACGGCAGCGGCGTAGGAAACTGCGGCGGCGCGCACACTTGGGACACCGGCTGGCACGGCCGCCCCGATTGTCTGTCGCTCACCCTGCCGCCGTTAGGAGTCCTGTTTTTAAAGAAGGTGTAGACCTCTGAGGTGCCTGCCGACACCCCCTCCGTTAAGCCGGCATCTTTCTGTAGTTTGCGCGGTGAATGTCTGGCTTTACATATTTATAATTTGATTGCAAATCTGTAAAGGTTATGTTACCTTTGGTATATGATCCAGCGGACTGTTGAACACCATCTTTTACGTCTGGCAAGACAATATCCCGTTGTGACCATTACCGGTCCGAGGCAGTCGGGAAAAACAACCCTTTGCCGTGCGGCATTCCCGCGCAAACGTTATATTTCCCTGGAAAATCTTGATAGCCGTAGAATGGCTGTTAAAGATCCCCGCCGGTTCCTTTCCGACCTTCCGGACGGGGCTGTCCTTGACGAGATCCAGCGGGCACCCGACTTATTATCGTATATCCAGGGTATTGTGGATGAGCGAAAAAAAGAGGGGATGTTTATCCTCACCGGATCCCAGCAGCTTGAGTTAATGGACTCTGTCGCGCAGTCGCTGGCCGGACGTACCGCCCTGGTCAAACTGCTTCCGTTATCTTATGCGGAAGCCTACGGTCACGGCAAAAGGAAACCGGATTTGAATGCCGTTTTGTTCGCCGGTTTCTATCCGCGTATCTTTGACAAGAAATTGAATCCGACGGAAGCCCTGGCATTCTATACGACCACCTATATCGAGCGGGACGTGCGTTCTCTGATACAGGTCCAGGATTTGTCTCGATTCGAGATGTTTCTTAAAATTTGCGCGAGCCAAACGGGACAGATCCTGAACCTTTCCCACCTAAGCAATGAGTGCGGCATTGCCGTCAATACCGTCAAAAGCTGGCTGTCCGTGCTGGAGGCGAGTTTTATTATTTTTCTTCTCAAACCCCACCACAAAAATTTTAAAAAGAGATTAATCAAATCTCCCAAGCTTTATTTTATCGATGTCGGGCTGGCCGCCTTTTTACTGGATATACAAGATGAGACTCACTTGCAAAATCATCCTTTACGCGGGGCTTTGTTTGAAACGTTTGTCATCACGGAGATACTTAAAAAAAGATTCAATCATGTTCAAATCAACAATATGTATTACTTCAGGGATAATGTCGGCAATGAAGTTGATGTGTTGATGGATATGGGAAGTGAAATCATGCCGGTTGAAATCAAGTCCGGCCAAACGGTGGCTGATGAATTCTTTAGAGGCCTTGATTATTATCGCGGGCTTAATCCAGCCGTGAAACAAAGCTGGCTGATTTACGGCGGGGACAAATTTTATCGGGAAGACAAGCACAACGTCTGTCCCTATGACAAAATAGAGGGAAATCGGATTTAACATGAATAGATATATTTGCATCCACGGACATTTTTACCAGCCGCCGCGGGAAAATCCGTGGCTCGAAGAAGTGGAACTGCAGGACTCCGCGCGTCCCTATCACGACTGGAACGAGCGGATCACCGCCGAATGCTACGCGCCTAACGCGGCCAGCCGCATCATGGGTCCCGACAAGAAAGTTTCCCGGATGGTCAATAATTACGCGTCGATCAGTTTTAATTTCGGGCCGACGCTGTTGTCCTGGATGGAACGCCACGCGCCGGAGGATTATCAAAATATTTTGGCAGCGGACAAAGAAAGCCGGGCGCGGTTCTCCGGCCACGGCTCGGCCATCGCGCAGGTGTACAACCATATGATCATGCCCCTGGCCAACGCGCGCGATGAGCGCACGCAAGTCCTCTGGGGGATCAGGGATTTCGAATACCGTTTCGGCCGCAAGCCCGAAGGGATGTGGCTCGCCGAGACCGCGGTCAATACCCGGACGCTGGAAATTCTGGCCGAACACGGCATCCGATTTACCATCCTCGCCCCGCACCAGGCCGCAAAGGTGCGCAAGATCGGCGATGAGAAATGGACGCCCTTAAAAGGCGCCGGCGTTGATCCGCAGATGGCCTACGTCTGTCCGTTGCCCTCGGGCAGAAAGATCCATTTATTCTTTTACGACGGGCCCATCGCCCAGGAAGTGGCGTTCGCGGATCTCTTGAAAAGCGGCGTCAATTTCGCGAACCGTTTGCTGGGCGTTTTTCCGCGCGACTTGCACCATCCCCGGCTCGTTCATATCGCCACCGACGGCGAGACCTACGGCCATCATCACAGTTTCGGTGAAATGGGCCTGGCCTATTGCCTGCATCATGTCGATTCCAACGATCTCGCGCGGGTGACCATCTACGGCGAATATCTGGAAAAATTCCCGGCGACCCACGAGATCCAGATCCTGGAGAACACCTCGTGGAGCTGCGTGCACGGAGTGGAGCGCTGGCGATCGGATTGCGGATGTAAAATTGGCGATCACCGCGGGTGGCACCAGAAGTGGCGCGCGCCGCTGCGTCAGTCTTTGGACTGGCTCAGGGACACGTTGTCGCCGCATTATGAAGAGCATATGAGCGCGCTCGCTCATGACCCGTGGCAGGTACGGGATAAATATATTGAAGTCATCTTAAACCGCGGCACGCAAAACGTCGAGGATTTTTTCAGGCAGAACTGCCGCGAGGGACTTGACGCGCGGGAAAAAGTGAAGGCCTTAAAGCTTCTTGAATTTCAGCGCCACGCGATGCTCATGTACACCAGCTGCGGCTGGTTTTTCGATGAGATCTCCGGCATCGAAGGGGTGCAGATCCTCCAGTACGCCGGCCGGGTCCTGCAGCTTGCGAAAGAACTTTTCGGCGAGGATCTTGAAGGACATTTTAAAAAGATGCTGGAGGCCGCGCCGAGCAATATCCCGGATCTTCGCAACGGCGCCGCGGCCTACGAAAAATTCGTCGCGCCGGCCAGGACGGACCTGACGGGGGTGGGCGCCCATTACGCGGTTTCCGCGATGTTCGACGATCATACCGGCGGACGGGCAGGGAAAAGAGTCTATTGCTACACGGTCCGCGAAGAAATTTATGATCTAAAGCAGGAGGATGGGCGAACGTTTGTTATCGGGTGCCTGCATGTCCGTTCCGACATCACCCGGGAAGAGGGAAGCGTTGATTTCGCCGTTGTGCCCCGGGAAGGACATCATTTAAGCGCCGCCGCGCGCGCGTCCACGTCCGAAGAGGAATCCCGCGTTATACATCAGGAGATGAGCCAGGCCTTTGCCAACGGTGATGTCCTGGAAATAACTCGTCTGATGGAACACCATTTCGGGACGACCAAGTACGCGTTGAAATATCTTTTCCGGGACGAACAAAAACGGATTTTCGACGAGATCATCCACTCCGCGATGGAGGAATTCGAGGCGCATTTTCGTGAGGTCTATGAACATTATTATCCTTTAATGGAGGCCAGGGAGGAATTGCATATCGCGCTGCCGAAAGCTTTGAATGCCTGTATCGAATTTATCTTGAACCGTGATCTTCTGGAACTGCTTGCCCGGGAGGAAACGGATATCAACGCGCTCAAACGTATCGCCGCCGAGGTCAAGCGCTGGTCTTTTGAGATCGACAAGACCAAGATCGGTTTCGTCGCGATGCGCCGGGTCATTTTTTTAATGCGCGATCTTGAAAAAGACCCCCGGGATATGCGCCTGATGGGATCCGTCGATGATATTTTGCGGGCGCTGGCGCCGCTGGATCTGAATCTGGATCTGTGGCGCGCCCAGAGATCGTATCTTGCCATCGGCCGGCAAGTGGCCGAGGGAAGGCTGCCCACGCCTGAGCCCCGCTGGCTCGAGTTTTTCCGTAAACTTGGCGGTCACCTGCACGTGCAGAGCGAGCAGAGCGAACATAGCGAGCGCGGCGTGTGATGGTTACGACATGAACGAAGCGCGTTTCAGGAAAGATAAAGAAATGCCGGTATTGATCGCCGTTTCCAAACGCGCGGGCAAAGCGATCGTGGAATTCGACATGATCCGGGAGGGCGACCGTATCGCGGTGGCGGTCTCCGGCGGCAAAGACAGCCTCTCGTTATTGCACGTTTTGCGTGACCGCCGGCGGATAAGCCCGGTCAAATTTGATTTTACGGCGGTCCACATCGATTTTGAATTCTCCGATTTTAATCCGCAGACCTTGGTCGAATATTTACAGAAGGAAGGTTTCCCCTGCCTGGTGGAGAAAGCCGGTTCTCTTAAAGACGAGAAGTATGAGGACATTGATTGTTTCCGCTGGTCGTGGAACCGGCGCAAGGCGCTTTTTCAATTGGCCGACCGCGAAGGTTTCAACAAGATCGCCTTCGGGCATCATATGGATGACATTGTCGAAACGATTCTTTTGAACCAATTTTACCGCGGCGAGATAGGCGCGATGAAACCCAAACAGGAGCTTTTCGGCGGCAAGATCACGATTATCCGTCCGCTGGCCTACACGCGCGAGGAGGCGATGGCGCGTTTGGCCCGGGAACTCGGCATCGCCGGCATGGGACAATCCAAATGCGCCAACGACGACACCTCGCACCGGATGCTGATCAAAAAGATGCTGCGCCAGTTCGAGCAGGAAAACCCCGCGGTCGTGGCCAACATTTTCCATAGCTTGCAGAACGTGAAAGCGGACTATTTAATTGAAGCTGTGCAGTCACCAAGTCACAATGTCACAAAGTCACCCGTCTTGTGACCTTGTGGCGTGCTCCGACGCTCGGCTAACGCCTCGGTCGGAGTCCCGACCGACATCGAAGATGGCGCGTCGGGAGTGACCTTGTGACTTGGATATGGATAGAATACAAGCTATTCTCCAGTTCTGGTTCGAAGGCGTCGACGACTCGACGCCTGTCGACAAAGGCAAACGGCCGTTTAGCAAGTGGTTCAGGGCCGATAAGGCGCTGGATCAGGATATCCGGGAACGTTTCGAGAGTGATCTCAATAATGCCCTCACGGGAAAATATCAAGACTGGGAAGAGTCGCCTCAAGGGTCTCTTGCACTGATCCTTCTTTATGACCAATTTACCCGTAATATGTACCGCGATACGCCAAAGATGTATATGGCCGACGCGCTGGCCCGGGAATTAGCGCTGCAATTGACGTCAGGGCAAAAAGAGCGTACGCTCAGTCTCATTGAACGCGTCTTTATTTATATGCCGCTGATGCACGCTGAAGACCTCGAGAGTCAGAAATTGTCTGTTCAATGTTTTGCGGGTCTTGTGGAAGAATCCAAAAAGAAAAATCCGGACAATACGCATTATTACCGCTATTCTTTGGATTACGCGAACCGGCATCGCGCGATCATCGAGCGTTTTGGCCGTTTCCCGCATCGCGACAAAATGTTGGGACGAGCGTCAACGCCGGAAGAGGTTGAATTTTTGAAGAAACCAGGCTCCGGCTTTTGAGAAATTATTGACAAGTATCAATTTCTCCCTGATTACATGAAAACATCCGTTAAATTAACGCTCGCGCAGACGTTGTTCACCATCCTGCTCTACGCTTTAGGCGCTATCATCCTCGGGGCGGCGTTGTACCCTTCCGTATTATTGATCAATTTTTATTGGACGCATTCAGTACACTTAGTTGAATGGCAGCGATTGCTGTTCTTTTGTTTTACGCTCACCGGCGGGTATTTTATCTTCGGCCTGACGCTGATCTTCGCGGCGAGCCTCGCCAGAGTCCTGTTGGGATTGCATGTCAAAGAGGGCGTTCATCCGGTCGGTTCACCTCAGATGCTCAAGTGGATGATGGCCAGCGCCCTCTACATCGCTGTGCGGTTTACTTTTATGGAATTTATTTTACTCACACCTTTCTGCGCGCTCTTTTTTAAATTGATGGGCGCGAAGATCGGCAAGAATGTGCAGATCAATTCCAGCCGCGTGGGGGACATTTCTATTCTGGAGATCGGGGATAATTCGGTCATCGGCGGCAACGCGACGGTCATCTGCCATTCGTTCGAAAAGAAGGGGCTGCTCATCGAGAAGGTGAAGATCGGAAAGAATGTCATCGTTGGACTTAATTCGATCATTTTGCCCGGGGTTGAGATCGGCGATAACGCGGTCATCGCGGCAGGGGCCGTGGTTCCCAAAAACACCAAGGTCGCCCCCGACACGGTATATTACGGCGTTAAAAATAATTTCGAAAGGAGAGAATGATGGAGAAAAAGATCGTCAAGGCGAAAGGCGCGCCGGCGCCGGTGGGGCCGTACAATCAGGCCGTTGTTATTGGGAATCTGGTTTACACCGCGGGACAGATTCCGCTGGATCCAGTGACGGGGCAGATGGTGGGAACAAATGCCGGGGAACAGGCCCAGCAGGTTTTAAAAAATTTAAAAGCGGTCCTGGAATCCGCGGGGTCATCGACCGCGAAGGTGGTCAAGACCACGGTCTTTTTAAAAGACCTCAATGATTTTAACGCGATGAATGAGGTGTACGCCAAATATTTCGACGCGGCCACCGCGCCGGCGCGTTCGACGATCCAGGTCGCGCGTTTACCCAAGGATTCCTTAGTCGAGATTGAAGCTGTCGCGATAGTCTAAAAAGAAATATCCTCGAAGCCGCCGCTGCGCGGTTTTGCGTTTTTCCTGTGGTTGGCTCGAAGGTGACCCGATAAGCTGGCGAGTATGAAAAATTTTACGATTTTTGAGCGCTCGGACGATCCTTTCGAGGACCGGGCGCAGGCCGGCCAAAAGTTAGCGCGCGCGTTAGGGAAAATTGATACGAAGGAAACTGTTGTGCTGGGGATCCCTCGCGGTGGAGTGGTTGTGGCCCAATATCTTGCCCGGGAGTTAAACGCGTCTTTGGATATCATCCTCGCCAGGAAGATCGGCGCGCCCGGCAACCCTGAATTCGCCGTCGGCGCGATCAGCGAAGATGGTCATGTCTATCTGAACCAGGAATACGCGCGCCGGGCCGGGGCCGATGAGGCGTATATCGAAGAAGAAAAAAAGCGCCAGATGGCCGAGATCAAGCGCCGCGCCGCGATATTCCGCAAGGTCCATCCCAAAATTTCTTTAAAAGACCGTACCGTGATCGTCACTGATGACGGGGTCGCCACCGGCGCCACGTTCGAGGCCGCGCTGTGGTCGGCGCGCTGCGAAAAGCCGCGCAAACTCATCGCCGCCATTCCCGTCGGCCCCGAGGACACCCTGCGGCGGCTGGCACAGCGATCCGACGAGCTGGCGTGCCTGCGGGTCCCGGAAGATTTTTACGCGCTCAGTAAATTTTATCTCCATTTCGAGCAGGTCGATGACGCGCAGGTCTTGGAAATCTTAAGAAGTCATAATCCCGCCCCCCGCAAACAAAGAAAAGTGATATAATAAAATAGGGTTATGCCCTTGACTACCACTTCCAGCATACGATGGGCACGAAATCCTGTTGCACTGTTCATCAAAGGCATAACCCTATAATAAAATTTATGCATTGAAAGGGATCATCGTATGGCTGTACCCCTCGAGATCAAGAAAATTTCCGAAACGGTCTGGGAGCTTCCGGTAACCTTCCGCAAGGGGATGCGCGTGCCGGCGCGCATCTACGCCACCGAGAAATTACTTAAAAGCATGGATGAGACCGTCTTTGAGCAGGCGGCCAACGTGGCGAAACTGCCCGGCATCCTCAAATATTCTTATTGCATGCCCGACGGACATTGGGGCTACGGGTTTCCCATCGGCGGGGTGGCGGCCATGGACGCCGAAACCGGCGTCATTTCTCCCGGCGGAATCGGTTTCGATATCAATTGCGGTATGCGTTTGATTTCCACCAACCTCACGTACGAGCAAATGCAGCCGCATCTCACCGATCTGGTTGACCGGCTTTTTCAGCAGATCCCCTGCGGCGTAGGTTGTAAGGGGTTCGTCAAAATTTCCAAGAATGAATTCAAACGCGTCGTGGAACAGGGCGCGCCGTGGTGTGTCGCGCAGGGCTACGGCTGGAGCGAGGACCTGGAGCGCACCGAGGAGGGGGGATGTATGCCCGGGGCGGACGCCGCCAGGGTCAGCGAGCACGCCATCGAACGCGGGTTCCACCAGCTCGGCACGCTCGGATCGGGGAATCATTATCTGGAGATCCAGGTCGCCAAACCCGGGAATATTTTTGACAAAGGACTGGCCGCGCAATTCGGGATCACCAAGCCCAACCAGATCGTCGTGATGTTCCATTGCGGCAGCCGCGGGTTCGGGCACCAGGTGGCCGCCGATTATCTGCAGATCTTCCTGAAAGTCATGAAAGATAAATATGGCCTCGATGTGGAAGACCGCGAGCTCGCCTGCGCGCCGTTCAATTCTCCTGAAGGACAGGATTATTTCAAGGCGATGAAATGCGCGGTCAATATGGCTTTTGCCAACCGTCAGGTCATTTTGCACCGGATCAGGGAAGTGTTCGCGGAAGTGTTCGGCAAGACGCCTCAGGAACTGGGAATGCACCAGATCTACGACGTGGCGCACAATATCGCCAAGCTCGAAGAACATGTCATTGACGGAAAGAAACGTAAAGTCCTTGTTCATCGCAAAGGTTCCACGCGAGCCTTCGGCCCCGGGATGGAAGGGATCCCATTTATTTACCGCAAGACCGGTCAGCCAGTCATCATCGGCGGAAGCATGGAAACGGGATCGTATCTTTTAGCCGGCGTGGAGGGAAGCAAGGAAACATTTTGTTCGACCGCGCACGGCAGCGGCCGCACGATGAGCCGGCGCAAGGCCCGCGAGATGTTCCGCGGCCGGCAGCTGCAAGACGATATGCGCGCGCGGGGGATTTACGTGCACACCGCGTCTTACGCCGGGCTCGCCGAGGAGGCCGGTTCGGCGTACAAGAGTATTGATGATGTCACGGCCGCCACCGAAATGGCCGGTATCAGCCGCCGCGTGGCGCGGTTTGTGCCGATCGGAAACGTTAAAGGATAATTTGTTTAAAATCCGAAATTCGAAGCACGTCAGCGTGTTCAATGACCAATGGCTAATGTCAAATGACAAATTAATTGACAATGAGCAATGACAAATGGCTTCGCTTGTGATTTGGGAATTGGGCATTTGTCATTAATTTGGCATTTGTCATTTTTCATTTGACATTAAGATTTCATGCGCTTAGATATTGTTTCGTATTTCGAGTTTCGTGCTTTCTACATTATGCCTTATCACTATTTAGACGACGTCGCCACCGCGGATATCGCCTTTGAGGCTTGCGGAGAATCGAAAGAAGAATTGTTCATCGCCGCCGCCGACGCGCTGATGAACGTGATGGTCGAGGACCTGGGGACGATCACGGAAAGATTGCGGCGGGAAGTTTCGGTGGAAGCGGAAACGTTTGAGATGCTTTTGTTCCAATTCCTTCAGGAATTCATTTATTATAAGGATGCCGAGCAGCTTTTGTTGCGGGCCGCGCGGATACGGTTCAAGGAACACAAAGGCATGTGGATGGTGACCGCGCGGGCGTACGGTGAAACACTGGACCCCAAAAAACATCCGCTCAACGTCGACGTTAAAGCGGTCACGATGCACCAGTTCGCGGTCAGTGAAAACCGGGGGCAGTGGAAGGCGAGAGTGGTGTTAGATATTTAAATTACGAGCAGGTTGGAAAAGGTTGCAACATATTTCAACTTTTTGAAACCTATTCTAACCTTAAGTCGAGGTACTTATGAAATTGTACATCGGCACCAGCGGCTACGATTATCCCCACTGGGGCAATGGTGTTTTTTACCACAGCGGATTGCCGGCGGATCAATGGCTGGAATTTTACAGCCGGCAGTTCAACGGCCTTGAGCTTGCCACGACCGCCCACCAGCTGCCCGATAACGATACGATCATGACCTGGCTTAAGACGACCCCCCGGGAATTCCATTTTGCCGTCAAAGGGCCCGCTTACATTACCCATATCAAACGGTTAAAAGATGCGGGCGAATCGCTCAAGGTGATGGCCGGGAGCATGAAAATCTTCAAACCAAAGATCGCCTGCTTTTTGTGGCAGCTACCCTCGGGGTTCAAAAAGGACAACCAGGGATTGGCGGATTTTTGTTCCTTGCTCAAGCGGACCAAGCCGTTCGCGGAGTTCCGGCACGTGTTCGAATTCACCGACACCAGCTGGTTCTGCGGCGACGTTTACCGGATCCTCAAGGATCACCGCTGTTGTCTGTGCTTTACGGATTCACCGGAAAAGCCCGGGGAGTGGGCGGTCACCACGGATTTTATTTATCTGCGTCTTAACGGCGGCAAGGCGTTTTACAATTCCAATTATTCGCATAACGAACTGGAACAATTGGCCGACAAGGTGCGCGCCTTCTCCGCCGAAGGTGGAGCCAAAGGCGGACCCGCCTCCGGCGGGCGCGACCAGGTCAAAACGGTTTACGCGTTTTTCAGCAACGACGAACAGGGGTTCGCGGTGTACAACGCGCAGACGTTCCGTATGCTGCTTTTGGAACGGAGGATGCTCTGATGTCATTGTTGCGCCCCGCGCTTCTTGTTGTTGACGTGCAAAATGATTTCTGCCCCGGCGGCGCCCTGGCGGTGATGCAAGGCGACAGGGTTGTCCCTGTCCTGAACCGGTATATTGAAATTTTCTCCAAAGACAAAAACCCCGTTATCGCCTCGCGGGACTGGCACCCGGCCAGGACAAAACATTTTAAAGATTTTGGCGGGCCGTGGCCGGTCCATTGCGCGCAAAATACCCCCGGCGCCGCGTTCCATCCCGCCTTGAAATTGCCGCCGCGAACGATCATCGTGTCCAAAGGAATGGACCCGGAGAAAGACAGCTATTCGGCCTTTCAGGCCATTGATGAACGGGGGCGGCCTTTGCTGGGAATACTGAAGGACCTGGACGTCAAAGAACTTTGGATCGGCGGCCTAGCCACCGATTATTGCGTCAAGGCCTCGGTCCTGGACGCGTTGAAAAATTTTAAGGTCAGACTTTTGATGGACGCTATTAAGGGAGTGAATATCCATCCGGACGATGCAAAAACGGCTGTCGAGGAAATGCTTAAAGCCGGAGCGCGCAAAATGACCCTTGAGCAGAGGTTCAAAGATAAGCAAGAATAGCTAAATACGAAATTCGAAGCACGAAGCACGAAACAAATTGAAAATTATAAATAGGGTTATGCCCTTGACTACCACTTCCAGCATACGATGGGCACGAAATCCTGTTGCACTGTTCATCAAAGGCATAACCCTAATTATAAATTCAAATTCTAAAACCATCCGTTTTAGATTTAGATTGTTTGAATTTCGATATTGTTTCGAATTTCGGATTTTGTGCTTCGGATTTAAAAGAGTATGAACGCCAGCAATAGCCTCAAAATCGACCTCTACGAACTGACGATGGCCGCCGGATATTTCCAGAACAAGGTGGACGCGCGCGCCACGTTCGAACTTTCCTGCCACACCATGCCGGAGAACCGGTCGTATCTGGTCGCCTGCGGGCTGGAACAGATCGTCGAATATATCCTCAATCTGCGTTTTGCCGAGGAGGATATCGCGTTTCTTAAGACCCTGCCGGTCTTTCGTCATGTTCAGCGGGGATTTTTTGATTATCTCAAGGATTTTAAATTCAGCGGCGATGTCCGGGCCATGCCGGAGGGGGAGATCTTTTTCGCGCGGGAACCGATCGTCCAGGTGGAAGCGCCGATTATTGAAGCGCAGATCCTTGAAACCTGCGTGTTGTCGTTGATGAATATCGAGAGCGTGGTGGCCGCCAAAGCGGCGCGGGTCGTTGCCGCGGCGCGCGCCGACGGCGTCGCGCGCGGGGTGATCGATTTCGGTTCCCGACGGGCGCACGGACCCGAGGCGGGTGTTCTGGCCGCGCGGGCGGCGTACATCGGGGGATGTCTTGGGACGTCTAATATTTATGCGGGCCGGCAGTTCGGGATCCCCGTCTATGGAACTATGGCGCATTCGTGGGTGGAGGCCTTTGACGCGGAGGGCGAGGCGTTCGAGAAATATTACGCGGTATTCCCTGAAAATACGGTGTTACTCGTTGATACCTACGACACTGTTGGGTGCGTGCGTAAGGTCGTGAAGATGCCTTTGCGTGAAAGACTTAAAGGCGTGCGCTTGGACAGCGGAGATCTAAAGACGTTGAGCAAAAAGGTACGGGCAGTTTTGAATAAGGCCGGCTTGCCGCACGTCAAGATCTTGGCCAGCGGGAACCTTAATGAATACAAGATCGCCGAACTGGTCAAAGCCAAGGCGCCTATTGATCTCTTTGGCGTGGGGACCGACATGGCGACGTCCCGCGATTGTCCGGCGCTTGATCTGACCTACAAGCTTGTGCAGATCCAGGGGAAAAACGGGATGATCAAATATAAATCCAAGACCAGTCCGCAGAAGAAAACCATTCCAGGGAAGAAACAGGTGTTCCGTCAATACGATAAGAAAGGAATATTTGTAAAAGACACAATTGGCCTGGCGTCGGAAGATGCCCCGGCCGGCACACGGCCTTTACTGCGGCCGGTCATCCGCGCCGGTGAATTAATTGCGCCGCCGCCTTCCATCGAAGCCGTGCGTGAAGCCGCCGCGGCCAAATTCGCCCAGTTGCCTTCGGGTTTCAAGGATATTTATAAAGAACAATCGGTGAAAATCGGATACACCAAAACCATTGCGCGGCTGGCCCCGTAGAGCCCTTTAGGGGCTTTTACGGGGCAGGCCGCGAAGCGCGCGGGAGGGTAAGATGTCCCCGGGAGACTATCAATTCCGTCTAACAGGCTGAGAAATTTATGGGACAGCAAAGAATTCTTATCATTGAGGACGATCCGCATATCGCCAGGCTGATCCGGTACAATCTGGAGAAAGCGGGGTTCGAGTGCTTGCAGACCGCTGACGGACAGCAGGCCTTTGAAGAACTGGAGCGCCGGAAGATTCATTTGATTGTCCTTGATATCATGCTCCCCGGCGGGATGGACGGGTTCGAGTTGTGCAAGGAGATCAGGAAGAAACCGGCGTGGGCCGCCATCCCGGTGTTGATGCTCACCGCGCGCGCCGAGGAGATCGACCGCGTGCTGGGCCTCGAGCTCGGCGCCGATGATTATATGGTCAAGCCCTTCAGCCCGCGGGAACTGGTCTTGCGGATCAAGGCCATCCTGAGGCGCGGGGAATCTAAAGAAGACACCTCCAGCGCGATCCTCACGGTCGGCAAGCTTGTCGTCGACAAATCCCGTCCCAAGGTCACGGTCAACGCGAAGGAAGTCCGGTTGACCGCGATGGAATTCAAACTCCTCGTCCTTTTGATCGAACGCCGCGGCCGCATGCAGTCGCGCGAGCGGCTTTTAAACGACGTGTGGGACATCGACGCGCAGGTCACCACGCGCACCGTGGACACCCACATCAAACGCCTGCGCCAGAAACTGGGCAAGATGGGCAAATGCGTCGAGACCGTCCGCGGCTCCGGCTACCGGTTCTGCGAAGAGAGTTCCTTGTGCGATTAAAGATCCGCCATAAGATCGTTTCTCTTTTTATCCCCCGGCTTCTCCGGGAGATCGGCGCGTGGGCCCGGTCTTTTGCCGGCGGGGATTTTTCGAGGAGGATTTCCCTCAGTGCCCGTGATGAAATGGAGGAACTGGCCGATCCTCTTAATTCCATGTCCCGGCAGATCCAGTCAAGGATGGAAGAGTCCATCGCCGATAAATCCCGCCTGGAAGCGGTTTTCTTGAGCATGTTCGACGGGGTCATGGTCATCGACGGCCGCGGCGAGATCGTCTTGATGAACCAGACTTTAAAAGAATTCCTGCAAGTCGACAGCACGGTGACGGGCAAAAAACCGCTGGAGGTCATTCGCAATATCGATATCCAGGAATTGGCCGAGCGCGTTCTGATCTCTCACAGCCGTCTGGAATCCCGGGAGATCACCCTTTTGTTCCCGGAGGAAAGAGTTCTTTTGGCGCACGCGACACCCGTTTTGCGCGCCGGCGCCATCGACGGCGCCGTTCTGGTTTTTCATGATATCACGCAATTACGCCAGCTTGAGAAAGTCCGCCAGGATTTTGTCGCCAATGTCTCCCATGAACTGCGCACGCCCGTTTCCACGATCCGCGGGTACGCCGAGACGCTCCTGGAAGGCGCGCTGGAAGACAAGGCGCACGCCCGCGAATTCCTGCGGATCATTTACGACGACGCCGAACGGTTGACTAAACTGATCAATGATCTGCTGGATCTCTCCCGCATCGAATCGGGGAAAATGAAGCTCGCGCTGGAGGAATGTTCTCTGGAAGCCGTTGTTGACCGGGTCCTTTCCGGGATGAAGAAGGAAGCACAGAAGAGTTCGGTCGCGCTGAAAAAAGACATCCCGCCCCGTTTGTCCAGGATCAGGATCGACGAGGCGGCCATCGCCCAGGTGCTTTTTAATCTGGCGGAGAACGCCGTCAAATACAATAACGCGGGCGGCAGTGTCACCATCGCCGCGCGCGAAACGGATCGCGGCGTTGAGGTCAGCGTCACGGACACGGGCATCGGCATCCCGCAGGAGGATATCCCGCGTATCTTCGAGCGGTTTTACCGTGTCGACAAGGCCCGCTCCCGTGATCTGGGCGGAACGGGGCTGGGCCTTGCCATCGTCAAGCACATCCTCCAGGCCCATCATGGAGATATTACGGCAGAAAGCAAAATGGGCAGCGGCTCGACGTTCCGTTTTACCTTGTCTAAAGTCCTGTAGTTACCCCTCGGGCGCCCCCTGATTAATTATTTGCCAAATTTCTGTTGTCCTGTAGAATGAACCTCATCGCTGAAAGCCGCGGAATGACCAGCAGAAGCCCAAATAGGTTCATTCTCCGAAGCTCAAGGCGAAAGCTCTTGAGCGAAGGAGAATAACGACTTAAAGAAATAGTCATCCCCCGACCCGACTTCTCCGCAAAATGAAAGGGGAAAGACTATGAACCAAGAGCCAAAATACCCAACGGCCATTTGCCAGTGGCCAAAAGAAGACCGCCCGCGGGAAAAAATGATGCAATATGGAGAGCAGGCCTTAAGCAATTCCGAATTACTCGCCATTTTACTGCGCACCGGAACCAAGGGCCAAAGCGCGCTGGATTTAGCCAGAAAAGTCATCCACAAATTCGCCGTTTTCGGGAAGACGAAACCCGCCTTGAGCGCCCGCAAATCAAATCCGCCAAAGACATCGTCGATATTTTGATGCCGCAAATGCGGGACCTAAAGAAGGAAGTCTTCAAGGTTGTATTCTTGAATTCCCAGAACCGCATCATTGCCATCGAAGACCTGGAAGAAGGCACCGTCAACCACGCCGCGCCCATCATCCGCGAGATCTTCCAGCGCGCCCTGCAGCACTTTGCGGTTTCTATTATCTGCGTGCATAACCATCCGGCGGGGGATGCTGCCCCAAGCGCGGAGGATAAGACGTTCACAAAAGAGCTGTGTGATGCCGGGAAGCTGATGGGAATCAAGGTTCTTGATCACGTTATTCTCGGCGATAACGAGTTTTATAGTTTTACGGATGAAGGAAATATTTCACAAAAAATTACTATTAACTAAGGCGCGGCACGATATTTTTTATAGGGTTATGCCCTTGATGACCATTACTACTAAATCTTGTGGATATGATTCAATCTTTACCGCCATGAATATCTTGAGCCGTAACCGGAGCGATATTTACCGCTTGTTGGATAAGGCGGTAGAACAACAATCCACGAGAT
>JACROV010000043.1 GCA_016214285.1 Candidatus Omnitrophota bacterium
TTAAAATCTTCTCGGCTTTCTCCCGTGTCATGAGAAGATTTATACAACCATATTCTCATCGTCGTCAAACATTTTTGCATTAATTTTCAAAGACAACATCTCAAACCGACGGTTATTTGTCATACTTCTAAAGTGATACGTAATTTGTTTATTGGATATTCTCTGGTTATTGTCTCTTGATTATTGAAATTTTATTTACCGGATTCCCGATTGATCCGTTCGAGCTCTTTCTCTTTTTCCCTTAAGGTTTGCTGCAATTTGTCGTGATCCGCTTTGGCGATCCACTTGGTATCTTCCTTTTTCTTGGTTAATTCCATGTTTTCCTTGCGCAAATCCACGATCTCTTGACGGTAATTTTCATTCTTCGCCTTGAGCTGGGCGATCTCGGATTCCGCGGCCCGGCGGCCGCCGTGAAGGCCTTCCAATTCTTTTTTCAATTCCTCGATCTGCTGTTTTTGACGTATATTTTCGGCATGGTCCCAGTTGAACTGTTCCTGGATTTTCGACAACTCGCCTTTAAGCTGCTGGTACTCCTTTGCTTTCTTATCCAGTTCTTTTTGCTCTCGCTCGTGCCATTCCCGCTCCTGGGTCAATTTTTCCTGCAATTTCTTGACTTTGACCCTCTCAACGGTCAGCTCGTGCTCGTTCGTTTTTCCCCGCTGTTCGAAACCGGCGATCTCGCCGCGCAGGGACTGGATGCTTTTTTGCAGCCGGAGGATGGTCTCCTCTTCTGTTTTGGGCGGGAGCTGTGTCTCTTCCTGCGCTTTCCTTTTTTTCTTTTGCGGCCTTTGGGTGGTGGGGATCAGGATCAGCATCCCTAAAAGGGCAACGACAAAAACAACACCCAGGATAATAAAAAAAGTGGTAAAGTTCATGCTGTTATTTTCCTATTTCCCGAAAATGCGCCGCCGCCTTTTCTTGATCGCCGAGCTTTAAATAAATGATCCCTAAATTATTATGCACAACGGCGTCGTTATGATCAATGACTAAAGCCCTTAAATACCAATTGACCGCCTCCTGGAAGTCGCCGAGTCCTTCGAAACAATGCGCCAGATCGAAATGGATCTCCTTGACAAATCCCAAGTAAACGGACGCGGCCGGCTGAGATCCCACTTTGGCCAAATAACCGTCCATGATCGCCAGAGCCCTGCGATACGTTCCAATGGCCTTGGCGTATTCACCGTTTTTGTAATACGCCCTGGCCAGCAATATGTGCGCGCGGCCGAGAGCCTTTTCAAATCGGACCGTGCGTTCGAACAGCGGGATCTCCCCGGCCCAACACGTGCTCTGCCGGATGGCTGCCGCCCCCAGGATCACTGCCAAAACGCAAACACCGCCTTTTGCCAGAATAGCCCGTCGACGCTCTGGCATCCGGCCTAGAAAAAGATCTCCAAGCCCCAAAACGAACAAAAGGACCCCCAATAAAGGAAGATAAAGAAAATGTTCGGCGGTCAATATCAGGGAATATTCATTAATGAGCGGGACGATATTCAAAACAGGCAGTAAGGTTATCCCAAACCATCCCGCCCCCCAAAGAAGCAACCGTCGATATGGCTGGGGGACTTTAAGGATGGTCCAAACGACAGCGCCCAGGACAATCAAAAACGCAATGATCGAAGCGCCATTGGGCCGTAAAATATCCACGCTGCGGTAATAATGCAGATCATAAGGGAGAAATATAGTCCCCAGATACATCAGCACCGTGCGCGGGATCGAAAGAACGCGCAAAAACAATTCATAATTAAACGCGATCGCGGGCATGGTGCCTTCGGGAAGCAAAATTTTGCGTACCAGGAAATATATTATCAAGACAACAAAATAACCACCGATCCTTACGGCCCGAGGGAGTATCGGGCGCGTTACGGATAGCGGATAAATTATTTCCAGCAAAACAATCAAAATGGGCAGAACGACCGCCTGCTCTTTGGCAAGAAGGGCCAGCGCGAAGGCCAGTAACGATAAAACATGGGATGTTACGGAGTTTCTCAGATAAAAATAAAGGCCCGCCAAAACCAAAAACGCGAACAGCAGATTCGAGATCCCCGATATACAGGCGACCGCTTCGCTTTGGACCGGGTGAAGCAAGAACAGGACCGCCGCGGCGAGCGCGAACCCCTTCCTGCCTTGCGCGAGAACATTGACCAGCCAATAAACGAGAAAGCTGTTGGCAATATGGAAAAGAATATTTAAAAAATGATACCCCGAGGGGTTCAGGCCGAAAAAAACATACTCGACCCGATACAATAATTCCAGAAGCGGGCGGTAATAAGCATTAATGCCGGGTGAGGAATCAACGGAGATGACCGTTCCTTGAAAAATGTTCTTCCAGTCAAAGAAGGCGAGCCGCGGATTTTGCTGGATAAAAACAACATCGTCGTGAACGAAGGGATAGGCGATCGTCTGGCCATAGGCCAAAAAGCCCAAGACGCACAAGGCGAGAAAGATCAAAAGAGAACCGGGTTGTTTAAAAAAAGAATTCACTCACTTCAACTCTTCTCTCAAACGGCTGATACGCGCCAGCAGCGCTTCGAATTTATTTTCCATATCCGCCAGAAGCTTATCGGCGCCGGCCAAGGCATTGTTCTTGCCCATCTTCTCAAGCTCCAGAAGGACGACAGAGAGCTGGTGCGCCGAAATGTTCGCCGACGAACCTTTCAAGGCGTGGGCCAGCTTCCGGACCTGGATAGCGTCATTACCGCGCAAAGCCTCGTGCAATTGCCCTGTTTTCTGCCGGAAATCATCAACGAAAATATCCAGGAGTTCCCACAAAAGCGCCTTATCGTTCTGGATCCTTTCCAGAAATTCCTTTATATCCAGGACTTCCACGTTTATTTCTTCCTTTCTTGTTCAGAGAACGGGTGAAAACTTGCCCGGGATACTCTGACGTTAATAAGAATGGCGAAAATATTGAACAAGGCGATGACGATCGTCAGGGCCGTCATGCAGACCATCATGACCAACGACCAGTCCTTTTTGAATTCGACCCCCATGATCTCGGTACCGATGTATCCGATGAGCATAAGCGCCAGGGCGATCGTCGCCCCCGCCGCGATGAAAATAAAAAGCGAGAACAGGCAGGATATCAGGACAACGTACAGATTATACAGGAGCACGTTCCCTTTGCTGATCTTGCTGGCGGTGATGCCGATACGTTTCATGAAGACATTCTATCATTTTGGGGCCATAACGCAAGGACTCGGCCCATATTTGCTCCCCGTCTCATTCCGCCATGCGCACGGCATGACCTTTGTCCAGCAGTTCCTGGTTCAAATAAATCAAGTCGTCAGTCTTCAGCCTTCTGTCATCAGTCTCTGACGACTGACGTCTGATGTCTGACGACTCATAAAATACATCCACCACAATTCCCTGCAGGGAGGCGTGCCGACTTCAGGGCAGTCGATCCCGCGCAGGCGCAGGCGGTCACGCACGATGATCCGGAAGCCGGCTTCAATGAGCACCAGAAGCGTGTCCCCGTCGATAACGCGGTCGATGGTAGCGGCGTAGGTGTAGGACATCTCTTGCGGGATGTTCAGGCCTTTGAGTTCTTCTTTGGCCACCGGAAAGGTGACGAAAAATCCGCAGTCGATGAGGACTTCGCCGTCTTTGAGTTTGGCGCGCAAGGGAGATATGGAAAACGTGTCAAGCCGCAGGTCCGCGGGGCGCTTGAGCGGAGGAAGTGCCGACGGATCTTTTTCCGGTTCCCGGCGGATTTCGCGCACCAGCCTCCGGATCTGGCTGCTGTTGAGGTCTTCCTTGAGAATGCGCCGCTCAAGCCGTTGACGCGTCTTCTCGTCCTTGACCGGCAAAAGCTCCACATAATCGGTCCAGTCCAATTGAGTCGGTACCGACTCTTTTGGGTTAAGCAGGTAAAATCGCCGCATTTTAAGCAGGTTGCTTTTTGAAAAGCCGGCGCCATATTTCTCGCTCAGGGTTTCTGAGAGTTGCAGCAAAAGCCCCGTACCGTACCGCGCGCGCATGGCCCCGTCCTGCTCTTCTTCGACGATGCGCCGCCCCGTCTCCTCCCGAAGGGAGCCTGCCGGCCAGGCAAAACGCATCTGCACCCGGCGGGCGTCGAGGTAAAGGCGCGAAATGTCGTCGACGAGCTTACGGAACCTGTCTACAGCCGGAACACCGGGCATTTCAAATATCCTTTCCTTGGGAATTAGTCCCTGTCACGGATTGATTCGAAATATTGTCCGCCAAATGACCAAAGTCATTTGGCGGGGCCTCGCCCTGTGACCTTCGCGACCTTCAACCTGTCCCCAGCAAAAGTACCTGGCACGTTGATCCGTCGTTGATCCGTTGATCTTAGGATTGCCTCAGGTAACGTGGCTTGCGCTCTTCGGCAATCTTCTTTCTAATGAATCGATCACTTTTTCTAATTTGCTTGTTTATTTCAGGCGCATTCTGAAGATTCCCAGCTCGTTTTGCGTAAGAAGCAAACCCTTTATTTTCATAACTATCTTGTGGAGTTATTTTTCTTGGTGACTGCAATTGGTATACTTTTCGAGTATTAATGCTGCCTAATTTGGCTTGACCGCTTCTGCCTTTTTTATATTTCTTAATAGTATTCACAATTTTGGAACGATTCCTAGCCATACTGGAACTTCTAATATGAGTTTTCTCGCCGTGAAATACAAATCCTAAATATTGGATTGGAGATAATTTTCCTTTAGCGTCATAACAAACGCCCACACCGTTATCTTTCTCTATGTAAACGCCTCTATTCGTTTTGCCTCCATTAATCTTTAAACAGTCTGCGGAATATTTTCTTAGAGCATTTTCTATAATTGCTTCGACCTGCGCGAATGTAACTGAATTTGGAAAGGCTACAAGAATATCATCTGAATAGCGTCTATAAAATCCACCTATTGCTTCCAGTTCTTTCTTAATTGCCAAATCAAAATCAATCATAAAAATATTAGCTAACATGCCTGAGATTGAAGTGCCTTGAGGTATTCCAGTAATTTTAAGTTCAGATTTGCTTCTAATAAGGGGACTGGATGCTATCTTAGCCTTCAGCTCTGGGAAGGAACAAATTCTTTCATGCAAGCTACGGTTAAGTTCTTTTTTTCTTGCTACCTGGTCATTCTTATCAATCTTATTTTCCTTGCGAGGGTCTTTAAATATACGAATAATGTCTTTTTCTTCAATGTAATGGAAATTCTTGAGACTCATAAATACGCGATCATGCGTTATCACTTAAGCCATCATAATTTTGCAAGCAAGACACAACGCCTTGCTGCTCTTTGATAAAAAAATATAAATTTACTGTAGGAGTCCATAAAAAAAGACGATATCTTACTTTCAAAAGGTCTCGCCAACCT
>JACROV010000051.1 GCA_016214285.1 Candidatus Omnitrophota bacterium
CGAAAAGAAAGATCTTTGAATACGTGGAAATGTATTACAATTGCAGACGGGCTCATTCAACGCTTGGCAATCTGAGCCCTTTTGAGTACGAAAGACAGGCGATTCTAACTTAATAAAACGTCCACTGGATTGGGGAAGGTATAAGGCAAGATACGGCTTTCGAATATATCATTGGGTGATCATGAGCAATCATTATCACCTGCTCCTTGAAATTCAAGACCCCCGGCTGATCTCAAAAATAATGGCCGGGATCAACAAGGCTTACAGCTATTATTATCACAAGATAAATGAGACCAGCGGCTATTTGTGGCAGGGACGGTTCAAGACGCAGCCGGTACAGAAAGAGGATTATATGATATCCTGTGGACGGTACATAGAGCAAAATCCTTTAAAGGCGGGCATGGTGAAAAACGCCGAAGATTATTTGCACAGCAGCGCGCGTCATTACTGTTCAGGCGGTGAAGACGGGATAACGGATGACGACGCCTGGTACTTGGATCTGGGGCGCAGTGACAATGACCGGCAAAGAGCGTATCGTGATTTCTTAAAGGATTTTGACACGGAAGACGAGGTGTATTTTGATCAAATGGAAAGGCCGGTCGGCTATCAAACTTTTTTGGATCGCTTGGTCAGGGAGAAGGGGCGGTTTATCCCGCGGCGGAAAGGCAGGATAAGGGCCCGGATTTGATTTGCAACTAATGATAATGCAAGCAGATAGCTAAAGCGTCTGCTATGTGCTGCTATGTGAGAATTGTGAGAAGGTGGCGAAAGGAGGGTAACGGAGATGAACGCGTTGCTTGTGTTGGACAATGATAATGTCCGGAACTTACGGGTCATGGTCACGCTGACGAGAAAGGAATTTAAACAGCAGGTGATGTCTCTCTTGGACGAAGGCAAAGGCCGGGAAGCCTTTGAGATTCTCAAATCAAAGGCCGAAGTGCGGGCGTATTTTCCGAGAGGCAAAAGGCTGCCGGTCATGCCGGAAGTGACGCTATTTGAGGACATGCTTTAGTGGAAATGGTGATGATGAGAATAACGCGAAAATAACGTGCCAAGCGGCTTTGGGGAGAAGATGAATGAAAGGTCACGGTAAGGCTGCGAGCCCTTCGACAAGCTCAGGGTCCCTTGAGAAGGAGTCCCGAGCCCTTCGACGCGGCCTTCGGCCTTGCTCAGGGCGAGTGGTGAGCCAAGTCGAACCGCGAGCGAAGTCGAGGGAAAAGGAGGATTACGATGCGAGGAAGGAAAGGGTTGTCGGGTTTATCGGGTTGTTTGGGTTCATTGGGTTTATGGAGTTTATTGGGTTGGCTGGTTTTGGCGGGTTCAGTAGTTTTTGTCAAACCGGCGGCGGCGTTTGTGGTCATCAATGAATTTTTGGCCGATCCGGCGGCGGGGTTGGCCGGCGATGCCAACGGCGACGGTGTCCGCTCGGCGAGTAATGACGAGTTCGTTGAGATCCTCAATTACGGTTCCCAGCCTGTTGATCTGACCGGCTGGTCGCTTGCCGACGCGTCGGCGGTCCGTCATGTTTTTCCTTCGGACACGGAGCTTTTGCCGTATCAATATCTCGTCGTTTTTGGCGGCGGCGCGCCGCAGCTGAACGGCGTCTTTTGGCAGTTGGCCAGTACGGGCACGTTGAGCCTCAACAATACCAATGAAACGATCTTCCTGCGCGACGCGAGCACCTATGTGATCGATCAGGTCTATTACGGCAGTGAAGGGAATAAAGATCAGTCGTTGACGCGCTTCCCTGAGGGGACTTCTCCAATATTCGTCGGGCACAAGAGCCTGCCGCAATCCGCGGGGGCCGCGTTCTCGCCGGGCACGGGCGTTGACGGCAAACCGCTTGTGGCGATCCAGGTCGAACCGCCTGTGGTGATCCCTGTCGAACCACTTGTGGCGAGCTCAGTCGAACCGCTTGTGGTGATCCCGGTCGAACCGCCGGCTGCCGCGGCGGTCCCGGAGTTGCCGACGTTACTTTACGGGCTCCTGGGGGCGTTGGGGATGATGCGGATCAAACGGCAGGGTTGACAAACGCAACATAATACGGTATACTTTCGAGTGACAATATGATACACAGTTATATACCTCGAAAGGAGACCATTATGCAATTCATGGCTGTCCGGGACCTGCGCAGCAGATCCGCCGAAGCATGGGGCAAGCTTGAACGGGAGCGGGAACTTATTATCACTTCCAACGGAAAACCGATCGCCATCATGACCGCCGTTTCCGAGGAAAACCTTGAAGAAGCGCTGACGGTGATGCGGCGCCTGCAGGCGATCCTGGCCGTGGAAGCGCTGCAGAAAAAGTCGGCGGAAAAAGGGCTGGACAAACTCCCGGCGCGGGAGATCAGCGAAGAGATCCGGGCGGCGCGCCGCGCGCGCGCGAAATGAAGATCGTCCTGGATACCAATGTCCTGGTCTCGGGACTGCTAAGCCCTTATGGAGCCCCGGCCGAGATCGTCGGGATGGTCTCCTCCGGAGTCCTGCGCCTGTGTTACGACGCCCGCGTCATGGTGGAATATCAGGATGTGCTGGCCCGCCCCAAATTCCAATTTGATCAAAAAAAGGTCAAAGATCTGCTGGTGTTCGCGCAACAGTCGGGCGAAGTTGTCGCCACAGCGCCTTTAAACGCGCGTCTGCCCGATATCCACGACGAGATATTTTTGGAAGTGGCCCTGGCGGGCCGGGCGGTGTTCCTGATAACGGGCAACATCAAACATTTTCCCGCGTCATCGCGCCGCGGTGTGAACGTCGTAACGCCGCAGGAATTCCTGGGCCTTCTGCGTCATAAAAGTTGGTCAGAATAAAACAGTCAGAATAAAATTACTGGACAAACAACGGAAGGTTCGATAATATGTTGTCAATCCCCCTTGACGGTTTCCCCAAGAAAATCGTGATGGGGGATTTTTTGTTGGCCATAGGTTATGGCCAACAACCCTCACGCTTTGTTTCGTTTTGTTCATCAAAAATTCAAAACGAAACAGTGAGGGTAGTTAGGGTAGTTAGAGAAAAGATGCCTTCCTAAATATTGTTTGACTTTTTGATTGCAAACTCTAGAATGAAAACATGTTATCGAAAGGAGCCAAACAAATGAAACGATATTTAATGTTATGTCTTCCGTTAATTGTTGTAGGTTGTGCGCCAGCTACATATCATAAACAACAGATTCAAAATGATTCCGGTGACAGAATTACTGTCGGCAAAGTTCAGCGTGAAATCAAGGTCGGAATGACTTCCGCACAGGTTATTGAAACATTAGGTTCGCCTAACGTTGTTTCAACGGATGAGGAACGAAGAGAAGTTTGGGTTTATGATAAAATTGCTACAGAGGTTGTGTATTCTGAAAGCGGAGCGGGTTTGAAATTTTTTACATCTGGGCAGGCTGGCGCAGCTTCCAAATCACAGCGGACTTTAACAATAGTTGTTAAATTTGACAATGAGGGTAAAGTTCGTGATTTCGCGTATCACACGTCTAGCTTCTAAAAAATAAGGATTCTTGGATGAGGAAAATTTTTGGGATTTTTTTCCTGCCTTTACTGCTTTTAGGCTGCGCCACTTCTTACCCATTAGATTTATTAAAAATAAGTGAAAATAATTTACAGCTTAGATCCTTGCAGACGAGGCACTTTGATACGTTAGATGAAGAAAAAATAATTACGGCTTCTGCCGAAGCGCTTCAAGATATAGGCTTTGCGATCACTACTGTCCCAACGTTTTTAAATTAGTTTTTGTAACTGATTGATGTTTATATGCTACCGGCAAAGAACCTTTTAATCGATTTGAATTCAATCACGTGTTATTTTGGCGTTCCTGTCAAAAAAGGAGCGTCCAATGAA
>JACROV010000047.1 GCA_016214285.1 Candidatus Omnitrophota bacterium
CGGCCCACAATCGTCTGATACGTTCATTCATCGTCGGCTGGAGTGCACGGTACTTCGCCCGAATACTTTGTTCTGCTCTCATCCATTGAATCATCCAACAGAATGGAGAAATAGTCAAGTAATTTCATTACAAATCCTAACTAAGATTTTTTGAAAATCGTTTGAAAACGCAACTGCCTGGCATCATAAAGTTCGAAAATCCCTTGAGCAAATAACCGGCAATAGATAAAAATCCAGGGCACCAATTTAAAGTTTGATTTCCCACCGTAAAAACGGTTGATGGAAATAATGGGAATTTGTGCAGTTTTTAGATTGTAGATGTGGGCTTTGATGCTCAGCTCGATGCCAATCGTCCAACCCACAGTCGATGTTAAATTAATTTTTTTTATGATAGAGCGGCGAAACATTTTGATCCCTAGCGTTGAATCCGTTATGGGGGTGTCAACAAGCCCATAAAATAAAATATTCGCCAATCGGGAGAGCAGGCGATTTAAGGAAGAGCCTCCCCAGGACTGCCCCCCTAAGGCATATCGTGTGGGACAAATAAATTCATATCCTTGATCCATGAGTTCGCACATCGCAGCAATCTGAAGAACCGGCCCGATATCATCTGCGGTGAGAATCAGGATATATTTCCCTCTTGATTCGTTGATGCCGGCGCAGATCGCATGCCCGACCCCGGGTCCTAGGGAGTTCAATATAAATTTTACGCGGGGATTGTTGCCGGAGAGATGTCCGACAATGTTGTGACTCTCGTCCTCGGTTGATTCGGATACTATCAGCAGTTCATGATCCACTTCGACTGTCGCCGAGAGAATTTTTAGCATTATTTTAAGATTCAGTCCGTCATTGCGCACAGGAATAACAATGGAAAGGGTCAAAGGAGAGGGTCTTTCCCTGATGCCGGCATTCACTTTTTGAGAGTTTTCCATAGATGTGAGTTTAGAGATGCGTCGTGGGAAATCTTAAAATCAATGGTTTTTTCTATTTCTTCGATCCGGCAGGGTTTGATAGACGGCTTAAATGCCTTATACCGCGCGTAATCAGACAGGCGTTTCCCTCCGATGTTAATGGTCCCAATAAAATCAGAGTTGAATAGAAGCCCGATGGCATTTGCTAAATCAGTCGCCGGGATGCTTGAGGTATAGGAATCGACCGCATAAGAATCGAAAGGAATATTGAAGGGATCAAAAAAGCGGGTTCGGATAATACAGAAATTTTGCAGAAGGTTGACGGCACACTCAGCGCCCAGCTTGGTCCAGCCGTACCAGTTATATGGGATAGCGGAGGCCTGTTCTGTATAACGGCCTTTGTGCCCCGCATAAACGCCATCTGTTGAGATATGGATAAACCTGATTTCTTTATTTGGGCAGTTTTTTAAGATTTCTTTTACAAGGTTGCAGGTTCCGATAATGTTTGTTTCTAACGCCTCGATGGGGCTTTTTTCGCAATCTTTCATTCGAGCGATTGCAGCGCAATGAATGATGCCAGCAACGGTGTGTTTTTGAAAATACTTGCTGATGGAATTTGCCCTGCAGATGTCCAATTCTTTGTGCGAAGGGGTTAATAAGTTTCTAAAAAAACCCGATTGAACGATATGGGATCCGAGTTGTCCTGATGCGCCGGTTAAAAGGGTCTCCTTAAGGCTCATTTTGCACATGGCTTGATTTGCCTTGCGGCGTGAGTCACGCCCCATAAATCAATAATTTCGGCAGAAGGAGGAATGATTAAGCCTTTGTAGAGAGAGTGCGGAACACCGATGATAATAATATCGCAGGACGACATCAGTGTCTCCTTTGAAACAAAGGCCGGATTTTTGACGAATTCATCTGAGCACAAAACTTGTGCCCCCGCGAATCGCAGGGCTTTTACCAATTTATAAGAGAGAGAATCCCGGATGTCATCGATGTCAGCTTTGAAGGCCATCCCCAGGACGCCGACCTTTTTGGATGCCAAGTCATGACGTGATTTTAAATCTTCGACTATGAAGCTGGGCAACCCTTCATTGATCATCATGGCCGAATGTCCCAAGGAGAATCGAGGATGGGATGCTGCGGCCAATTGGAGCGTGTCTTTAAGGAGGCAGGGGCCGGCCGCAAATCCAGGGGCCGGCAAGTAGCCCAGCCGGCCGTAACTGTCAACCATGACATTTCTAATCCTGTTGTAATCAAGTTTGGATTGACGGCAAATCATGAAGAATTCATTCGTTGCCGCAAACTGTAGATATCTCCAGGCATTGGTGAATAATTTTGCAAATTCCGCCTCTTCAACAGAGGTCCGGATAATTTTGGGGGAGAGGGCGCTGAAAAGAAGAGCGGCTTTTTTTTCTGCCTTTGCCGTGAGTCCCGCAACGATCTGAGGCAAATGTCTTAATTCTCTGATTGAGTATCCCTGCGCGATCCTTTCAGGGCAATAAGCCACTTGCCAAGGCGTCTTTTTTATCCCTAAATAACGAATGACTTGTCGGCAGGTCCCGGGAAAGACGGTGCTGCGGATGATAATAGTTTGGTGTGTGTCGAGGTGCTTTTTGAGGTCGGTCATCTGGTCGAGGAATTGAATGGCTTGAGGATTAAGATACTCATCGACTGGCGTAGCTGTTGCTATGATGACGTGTTCGGCCTGCGCTATGATGCTCATGTCGCTGGACACATCTAAAAGTTTTTCTGCAAGCACCTTTTTAATGATTTTCTCGGCGCCGTATTCAATAAAGGGCATGACCCCTTTTTTGAGAAGGGCGGCCTTCTTTAAGTCTAGATCATAGAGGCAAACCCGTTTCCCTGCCGAGGCGAATGATAATCCGAGCGGTAACCCGACATGCCCCAATCCCCCGATAATGACCATGTCGTATTTGTTTTCTTTTTGTTTTTTCATGATTCGTCAGTCAATTGACAGGCAGTGTTTATCCGGGATATTAAGCGCATCTTGAGATAAGAAATAGGAGTATACCATAAAATTTATAAAATTTATGAAATTCTTGGGCGCTTGTTGTGATATATTATAATAGGGTTATGCCTTTGATGAACAGTGCAACAGGATTTCGTGCCCATCGTATGCTGGAAGTGGTAGTCAAGGGCATAACCCTATATTATAATTTAGGGTTATGCCTTTGATGAACAGTGCAACAGGATTTCGTGCCCATCGTATGCTGGAAGTGGTAGTCAAGGGCATAACCCTATTATAATTTTTGAAGGGCACGATGCTCTCAACGCGGAATCTTAAACTGTGTCTAAGAAAGAACCTTCCATCGGTGTTCTCCTTTTTGGTGCAGGGCTTCTCGTCACCGCGATATTCAAGGTGATCCTGATGCTCAGTACCATCGGTTCCGCCGAAACCGGGCATTACGGTTATCTTTTCGGATACCTGCCGGAAGGGATGTTTCATGCGCGTTACATTATTTCGTGGGCTGACAAAATATTGGAATTGATTTCGGCAATTGGCATTCTTTGCCTGAACGATGTCGGCCGAAAGATTGCCATCCTAACATGGTTTCTCATCGTTTGCGGGGTCTCCGTCAAGCATCCTTACGTTGCTTTTCAAAACCATGTCCTGGCCCTCAATCAGCTCGGCGTTATTGACCTTGAATGGTTAAAGGCTCACGGGATTCCTTCGGAGAATTTTATCTGGTGGTGTGTGATCGGCGCTCGCCTTCAGGACGGTCTTTTTGGTCTCTTCCTTATTTATTTTTTTACCCGCCCGCATGTGAAGAAACAGTTTCAGCCCTGATTTTATTCTTTGAGATTCGCCCGGTGTCAAGCATCTCCAGCATTTTCTGCTCAAAGGCTGTTTCTGTTTTTTGGGCGAGAAAGATATTCCGGCAACTCCGTATGATGCGCGAAGGCCGGATCAAATAGTAGAAAGAATAAAAGAGCATCAATCCCGCAAGGCGATAGAAGGCCAATTCCCGGGGGCCAATGTGTTCACAGTAGCCGCTGCTTTTCGTCAGGTCCAGCAGGCATAAGAGGCTTTGAAAATACTCATCATTGATTTCAGCAATTTTGCCCTTATCTCTGAGATATTGGAAAAGTTCGCTCCCGGGATAGGGAGTAAATAATGTGAATGTCGCATCGTCTACCCCCAGCCACGCTAATCTCATCTGAAACAAGATTGTTTTCAGGACATCTTTACGGGTCTCTTGAGGGAATCCCAACATTAAATTACAGCGGATCTTAAGCCCGTTTTTTTGGGCCTGCTTCATCGAGTGCGCAAGACGGTCAAGATTGACCTGTTTTTTGATGGATTTTAGAATCCGCGGCGAACCGGATTCGGCGGCATAGATGATGTATCTGCAGTCGGTTTCCGCCATCATTTTCAGTACATCGTCATCCAGGGCCTCTGAACGCGTCCCTGTAGGGAGTGACCAGGAAACATTGATATCCCGATCTTTAAGGGCCTGACCAAATTCCATGATCCAGTCTTTACGAATAATGGCGGTTAAATCAGCAAAAGCGATATGTTCGATCCGGTACGTTTTTTTGTATTCTTCGATTTCATCAACGACATCCTTAACGGATCGCATCAGATATCGCTGCCTCCACATTGACTTATTTGAACAAAATGTGCACTGATAAGGGCATCCCCGTGTGGCCAAGATTAACATGGTTCGTCCAATATGGGGGCCGTGTGAGTAGATGCTTGAAAGGTACGATTCCATCGGGAATAAATGCCAGGCCGGGCGGGGGATATCGTCAATAGCGCGAAGGCGCGGCCGCGATTGTGTCTTTATGATCCGGCCATGGGTGTCCCGGTAAACCACGCCGGGGATCTTAGAACAATCCCTTGGGAAATACCGTGCGATATCAATAATAGTTTCCTCTCCTTCTCCCAAAGCGCACAAGTCAACTTCAGGGCAGGTTTGCAGAATGAATTCCGGCAATGCCGTTGCATGTTCTCCACCCAAAACGATCGGGATATGGGGATATCTTGCTTTGATTGACCTGAGAATTTTTCTAATAAATAGCCATTCTTGACTAAACATGGCGGATATCCCTATGATATCTGTTTTGAGAGGAATGCGGTTTAAAATCTCTTCAATGGTCAACCCGCGCACGCGGCAAAGGATATCGTCATAAATCCGAATCTGGTTGATCCCTTCGCCTAAACCGTCAATGGCTGTGACTTGACAGCCTGCGGCCAATAGGGAGGAGGCTAAATACGCGATTGACAAAGGAGGCGTAACAGTAGAACTATAGGAGTGCATTGAAGAAATAAACGGTGGGCGTATGAGGGTGATATGCCGGGGCAAATTTTTTCGTCCGTCCGTCTCTTCAGGGGCGGGTGTCTGAGAAAATTTCCACATAAATTTATTTTACTAAAAAATGGGATTATAGGAAGAATTATTGTCCCTGATTTTCCGATGAAAAATAAATTGCTCCTGATAAATTGCTCCGCGAAGATTGACTGTATAAGGTTTATGTACTAAGATTCTGGATTAAAGGCCAGGATCCCCGCAGGCGGAACATTCTACGATGGCGGATAAACTATGCGTATTTTGATTATCGAAGACGAGCAAAAGATCCGGGAGTTCATTCAAGAAGGACTCAAAGAAGAAGGCTTTGCCACCGATGTGGCCCACGACGGCGAAGAAGCGCACTTCATGGCGACAACCAATGATTATGATCTTATTATCCTTGATCTGATGATCCCCAAAATAGACGGCTTGGTCCTTTGCAAAAAACTCAGAGAAGACAAGATCAGCGTTCCTATCATCATGTTAACGGCCAAAATGGGCGTGAAGAATAAAGTGGCCGGACTCAATGCCGGCGCGGACGATTATCTGACAAAACCATTTGCTTTTGAGGAACTCCTGGCGCGCATACGCGCCCAACTGCGAAAAAAAGACGGCCACCTCCCCGACAAATTGACCCTGGATAATTTGAGCCTTGACCTGCAAACCCATGAAGTCAGGCGTGCCGGCAAGGAAATCATCCTCACCACCCGCGAACTGGCCTTATTGGAATATTTTATGCGTAACCCCGGCCGCGTGGTCAGCCGGACCATGATCATCGAGCATGTATGGGATATCCATTACAAGACGACGACTAATGTTATTGATGTTTTTATCAACCACCTGCGCAAAAAAATCGACCAGGGCCATCGCAAGAAACTCATCCACACCTTCCATGGCCGGGGCTACATGATGAAGGGCTAGTTATGATTTTCCATTCCATCCGTTTCAAAATCATCCTGTGGTACATGTCTCTTTTGGCGGTCACTCTTATTATATTTAACGTCCTGGCCTACAATTATTTCAAATTCAGCCTTTATAGACACCTCGATAATCTTCTGAACTCCCGCGCCGCAGGCGTCACCGAGTCCATAGACACTTATTGGGAGACCGAAAAGCAGGCCGCCTTGAACAGCGGCGTTCGGATCGAAAAATTCAGCAAGATCAACAACATCAATTTTGCCAAGATCACCCGTCATTGGGTCGAAACCAAATCCAGCGATCCGCAGCTGTTAAATATCATCGCACAAATTTTTGACAGTCATGGAAATATGATCGTCTCTTCTATCGACATTCCCGAACTGCAGCGTTTTTCCATACAAACGTTTGAAACGTTAAATCAAGGCAACGGCCGCTTTGAGAACATAAAAATCCGCCTCAGCAATAGCAAGCCGCTGGAAGCAAAGACATTCACGACCCCTGTCAAAGAAAACGATAAAATAGCCTACATTGTCCGGCTCATCACGCCCTTATCCGAAATCAACGCCCAATTGACCCGGTTAAGAATGATCTTATTCGGGCTGCTGCCATTGATCATCTTTTTTACCGGCATCGGCGGCGCTTTTCTGGCCAAGATCTCTTTAGCTCCCGTTGATCAAATGATAACGACGATCAACTGCATCACGTCTCAAAACCTGCGCACGCGCATCACTATCCCCAATTCCAAAGATGAGATCCAGCGACTCGCCGAAACCTTTAACTCCATGCTTTCAAGAATCGACAATTATTTCTTCGCGCAACAGCAATTCATCCAGGATATTTCCCATGAAATAAAGACTCCGCTCACGATCATACGCGGTGGCGTGGAAGTGGGCCTCAAGAAGATTCGCTCGCCGGAGAAGTATGAAACCATCTTAGAGAACACATTGGAAGAAATTAACAAAATCACCCAGGTCATCGAGAATCTCCTGACCCTGGCCAAATTTGACAACCGGGAAATCAGCCTGCAAATCAAAAAATTTCATTTAAATGATCTGATGAAAGATATTTTGTCAGAAATAACTATCCTGGCCGAGGCCAAGAACCTGCAAATCGAATTCACCGAGAACGCTGTGATCGATATCGAAGCGGACGAATCCCAGATCAAATCCCTGCTCCTGAATCTTTTGGATAACGCGGTAAAATATACCCCGGCGCAAGGAAAAATTGTTGTCACCCTGAATAAAAAAGATTCGTTGGCCAGCATAGCTATCCAGGACAGCGGTATCGGTATAGCCGAAAAAGACCTGCCACATATTTTTGACCGGTTTTACCGGGCCGACCCATCCCGCCATAGCGAAAAAGGCTTTGGGCTAGGACTAAGCATGGTCAAATCCATCACGGAAACCAATAAAGGCGTGATCAGCGTCGAAAGCCAGATCAACAAAGGAACCACCTTCTCTATTCTTCTTCCCCTGCATTTTACCAGCCCTGCAGCGGCCGCCTGATTCCCCAATCATCCCCTTTTAGAAAATCGCCGCATCCCGATCTATAGAACCAAAAGAGCCTTTTCTCTTTAATGAATTTTTAATCTTCCATTAAGGGGATTTTAATGCCCTCTTATGTATAGTAATTTCCAAAATCAATCTAAAAAGAAAGGAGGTGAAGTGTATGCGTAAAATGATAACGGTAATCGCGGCCATCTTTTTGGCCATGAACATGGCCTCGGCAGGGTTTGCCGCCGTGAAGAAAGCAACATCTGCGACCAAGAGTACGGCAGCGAAAACGATCAAAGGAAAGATCGTTTCGATAGATACAGCCAACAAACAAATCACGGTCCAAGAAGATAGCACGGCTACAAACTTTACGATCAAGGTGTCTGCCAGCGAGTTGTCTTCTCTCACGAATAAAGAAGGTCAACGAGTTCAAGTCACGCTGAAATCAGGGACAAGTGATCAGGCACAAAGTATCAAGGTTTTTACAACAAAAAAGAAGAAAAAATAAGTTCTAACTAAGGAGATTCTCTATGAAACGCGTACTTTTGACCGTAATAGCCTTATTGGCCGGCGGGAGCTTATGCTTCGCCCAACCTCATTCTACCACTACTGCGACCACAACAAAATCGGCTTCCGGCAAGATCCAATCGGTGACCGAAGCTGATGCCGCTAAAGGCACAAAATCAGAGATCATCATCACCGGAAGCGACAATAAGCCGATGACTTTTCTGATTAAAACTAGCACCACCATTTATACTGCCAGCGGGAGTCCAACGACGATTAAGGGGCTCAAGAAGGACGATCAAGTGAAGATTAACTACACCACCTCCACCGCAGGAGTTATGGAAGCCAGTTCAGTCTATCAAGTGAAATAATGTGTGTGTAAATAAGGCAGGTCGCAGCATAGACCTGCCTTATTTTTTTGGTGCGCCGCAGGACTCCCGGACAACCAATTCAGGCGAAAGGATGGTTTTCTTCTTGGCCGTGCCGTTGCCGGCGATGACCGTGTGCAGATATTTAACGGCGCCCTCGGCCATTTGGAAAAGCGGCTGTTTGATGGTGGTGAGCGCCACGGGCCCGAACAGGCAGGCGGGGTTGTCATCAAAACCGATGACTGAAACATCTCCCGGAACCTTGAGGCCTTTTTCCATGGCGACCGCGATCACCTCGAGGGCCATTTCATCGCTGGCCGCGAAAATTGCCGTGGGTGGATTGGGCAATTTAAAAAATTGTTCCGCCGCGGCACGGGCCGAGCGCCGCGAATAATCTCCCTGATGAACGTATTCCTTGGGCAAGGGGACATTTTTTTCTTCCAGCAATTCTTCAAAACCTTTAAGCCGCTGCGTGCCGGCCTGAGTGGCCAAATTCCCGGTGATCGTCGCCATTTTCTTATGCCCGAGGCTGACCAGGTAATCGGCGGCAATCCGGCCTCCCAGGATATTGTCGACCGCGATATAGCCGACGTCCATATCGTCTATCTTGTGGTTGATGACAACACACGGCGTACCGGAGGCCAAAGCGCTTTCGACTTGTTTGCGATTCTCGATCACATCGGCAAAAATAACCCCGCCGACATTATTGGTGTTGATGGGATTAAAACCGTTGGTGATATGGAACACCAGATCCATATGATGGACTTCACAGGCGTGGCCTACCCCGCGGATGAGCTCCACGGCGTAGAAGGAATGAAAGATACCCGGATAACCGGGCATGACCAGTCCGACGGAATTATTCGACCCCCGCGCCAGACGCTGCGCGCTGATATTGGGCCGGTACTTGTAGTAAGCGATGGCCTCTTCGACCCGCGCGCGATTTCTCGTGGAAACACTGGTAATGTTATTGATAACGCGCGAAACGGTTGTTATGGAAACCTTCGCCCTGCGGGCAACATCGTTAATGCTGGGTCTGTTTTTCACGTTAGGAATTTGCCGTTAGGCTCCCTTTGGCCAAAGGCTCCCTCCCCTCGGGGAGCCTTTGGCCGCGGGGAGGAGGAATGCCCGGGAAGTTGCCGGGCCTTCTTTATCTGACGGTATCGCCGACTTTGACCTGGGCCGACTGCTCCTTGAGGTCGGCGGCCGCGATATCCGGGCGCACCTGCAGGACCTCGAGGCGCGCGATATAATCAACACCGCGGTAAACGCCCAGTGTGTCTCCCGCGCGCAGGCCGCGCTTCTCTCCAATATCCACGATGACGAAATTGTTTTGCTCGTTAACGCTCATCACTTTTCCTTCAAACCCGGGTTTCGTGGCCCGCGTATCCGCGGGGACGGCCGGCGCGGCCCCTTGCGCGCTGACGATAATCGGAGACAATTCCACCTCATTGGCCGCCTTGGGTTTTTCCTTGACCACATTAAACGATCGATCCAGGCTGTCTTTAATGTCCCAGACCTCACCTATCTTATTCTGCAAAACAGCCTCCGCCTGCTCGAGCTTGCGGTTCATGCCGTCTTTTTCCTGGGTGATCTGGACAACGGACTTTTCCAAAGCCATTTTTGCCGCGGCGAGTTGTTTGAGGTTCTGACGCAGGCGCATGTTCCTCTTGGTCAGCTGGTCCACCTTCCGGGCGACAAATTGTTTATCATTTTTCGCCCTGGCCAGCTCCAAAGAAAGCCTGTTGACCATTTCCTCTTTCTCTTTGATATCGTCGGCGACCGACTGCTTTTCCTGCTGGATCGCGTCGAGATCCATGCGCAAGTTCTCGTTGGCCTGTTTTAGATCGACGATCTCCAAAGAATGCCGGGACAGATCGGCTTTGAGCTTGTCGATCCCCACTTCCAGGGCGGTTTTTTCCCTCAACAATTGCGCCACATATTTTTCATTCGTGTTGGAAAGATTAATGGCGGCATCAGCCGACACTGCTGCCGGCATTGGGGCCTGGGTCGCGGGGTTATTAGAGGCTTGCTGGACAGGCTCACTTGTTTGCGCAACAGCCTCGGGTTCGCGTTCTTTATAGACGACTTGCGGCTTTTCTTGCAGCTTCACCACTAATTCATCGCGTTCTTTTTTAATCTCTTCGAGGCGTGATTGCCATTTGTCGCGATCCGCGGTGGCCTCACTGATCTGGGCGAGCAATTCCTCGACGCGTTTTTGGAGGCCCTCGATCGTGCTCTTGGATTTGGACTTTTCACCCGTTTCTTGCGCAAGCTGATCCTTGAGGCCCTTCATCTCACCCGAGCTCTTTTTCTCACGGTCTTGAGACGCCTGCAATTCGCGCTCAAGGGAAGCTTTCTGCTGTTCGATCTTTTGTTTCTCGAGGAGAGTGTAGCCGGCGAACCCGAAACCTGTGGCCAGGAGGAAAATGAGGATAAAGATGCTTGTCTTTGCCGCTTTCGACATGATTTAAAATTCTTGCGCCAAACGTCTTATGGGGTGAAAGATTGGTTTTAATATAACAAACTATTTATATAAGTACAACAAGAAATCGAGAATTTTCCCAAAAACCCGCTTCACAAGATCAGCACCTTGGTGATCAGCATCGAAGCGCTCAACACATTAGAGTCACCTTTGGTCAAATTAAGGCGCAAGGTCTCGACACGCAAAAGCTGGGAAGAGGTGTTCAACTGGTAAATAAAGCTCATCAACGATTCCATGCCGCCTTCCGCCTCGATCTCCACCGTATATTCCTTGTAAAATTCCACTTCCCGCGGCTTGCGCGGCTTCATGTCCACCAGATAAACGGAGGATTTCCGCGCCAGCGCTTCGATCTCCCCAAGGATCTTCGCCACTTCCTCTTCGTCCGAGCCGCTGCGCCGGATATACGGGAGATATTGTTCGTACTCTTCGCCGATGAATTTTTTCTGGTTTATATTGCGCATGTCGCCGCCCAGCTGCTTTTCGCTGATCCTGATCTGCTGGTTGAGCGCGTTGAACTTCGTCCGCACAGGACTGATCAACAGCCGGTCCAGGAACGCCAAAGCCAGGAAAGCGAGCGCGGCGCTTAATCCGATCTTTTCTTTTTTAGAAAGCTTGTCCCAGATCATCTATTCCTTTGCGCCTTGCGGCGGCGGGGGTTCCAACGCTTCATTGTCAAAATTTTCCGTGTCCTTTTCGTGCATGCATATGATCTCGAACTTCGCGTACTCGGTGTCCTTTTCCTTCTTTGTCGTCGTGTAGGTCGTCTGCACGTTCTCGAAATAAGGAGAATTTTCCAGCGTGGTGACAAATTCAAAGACATTCGACATGGCGGCCGCGCGTCCTTGCAGAACGGTTTGCTTATCCTCCTCGATATTGATGTTCGTGAAATAAATCTCTTTGGGGGTCAGCCGGCCGATCTCATGGAGGATATTGATCGAACTTTTCCTGGCATTAAGCCTTCCCTTGACCAGACTGATCGAAGAGCGCATCTGCTCGACTTCTGAAGCGTCTTTTTCAATATTGGCGATGGATCTCTTGATCCCGGCCAGATAACTGCTTTTGCCGTAAAAGACGATGAAAAATAAAGTCGATAACATCATAATGATGGAAAGTACGAGCACGCCGGTCACGGTGATCTGCTTTCTTCTTCCTTCCATCTGCTTTTTGATGCGCAGTTCGCTGGAGGTCAGGTCCAGCTCCAGGGCCGCCGCGCCCAGCGACATCCCTATCAAAGGACAGGGAGAAACAAAGCGTCCCTCGTCTTTCCCGAACAAAGTCAATCCCTTGGCCAGATGGATCTGATGGGCCGGTTCCGTCATCACGACCGGCACCTCTACTTTTGTTTCCAGCATTTGCGCCAATTGGGGGACATGCGCCGCGCTCCCGCCCAGGAACAACTGGACGATCTTCGCGGCCCTGTCTTCATTCTGATAAAGTCCTATAGAATGCGCGACTTCTTCGCCAAATTTTTCCCGCCAGGCCGTGTCCTCACCCAAAAGATGATTGGCCCCGACCAGAAAGTTCCTCGTGTAAACGAGATCCCCCTGACGCAGGACGATGAAATCGGAATAATTGGAATCGATGTCGACACAGATGACCGCCTGGTCCTCGGGCTTGACGTTGTCACAGACCTTGGATTTACCCGGTGAGGTCTGTGCCCAATACGTCATGTGGAACCAGTGGGCGAGACCTTCGGAACTCACGGTGACTTTTTCGACCTCAATACCGGCTTTTTGCAAAACTTCGACGCGCGCGTTGACCAGATTACGCCGGGCGATGACCAGCATCACCTTGGTATAGCCCGCGGCGCTGACACTGATCGTTTTATACGTAAAGATGATCTCGTCTCTTGAATAAGGGGTTTGTTTGCCGACCTGCAAGGAAACCATGTCCCGGATGTCCCTGGGGTTTGTCGAAGGGAATTCGAGGATCCTCACGGTGACCAGATGCCGCGGGATACAGGCGATAACTCCCTGCGTGTTAAGTTTCATGTCCTTGAAGATCTTGACCAAGGCGACCGTCACCGGTTCTTTGATCTCAACGAGTTTCTTAAAGCTCACCCTGGTAACGACACTCTCCTGGCCGAAAGGAGTCCCCTCCATCACCTTCAGCCAGTCGTTGCCTATTTCCACGACAACGGCCGGCTTGCGAAGCCCTTGAGGCAATCTGAATTTTGTCGGGATCTTGCTGCCCATTCTTTATTGCTCGCGCCAATACCGTATGTTTTTTCCCCGGTCCACGACAAAAACGATCTTTGTCGTCAGCCGCGCTTCGTCCTCGTCGTCATAACGCAATTCGGCGTGAGACTCGCCGCGAAAGTAATCCGAACGCACGTCTACCAGCCCGGAGGCGACGACACCATTAAATTGCTCCGCTTCCTCAGCCGTCAAACTGACGCCGTTGCTTAACGCCGTCGCCGCGGACCCTGCGGACTCAAAAATATTATCGTCAGCCGTTGCCTCCTGGTTGTCGTTACCGCGGCGGAACTGGATCAATTTATCCGCCAGCGTATCGCTCATCCCCAACGCCCGCAAAACGTATTTGCCGGCCGTATTAAGATTCACCTTGCCATTACCATAAACGGTCAGATGCATGCTGACCTTATCAAAAATCTCCTGCGTCATTCCTTTGACTAACAGCAATTCTTCCAGTATCTGAAATTTCGCGTTCTTGCACGCGTAACCCTGCGCGAGCCCTTGATAATAACCGTCCTCGGCACCGTTCTCGCGCGGATCGCTGTCTTCATCCACCCAATCCAGGATCGAATCGGCGATGTCGCTGGCCGTCTGGGAAGTCGTCTGTCCTGCCGCTTCGAAAAGTTGTTTGAGAACGTCAAAAGTCGCTTTGTTGATATTGATCTTCCGTTCTTCATCAACAAGACCGTAGCGTGTTTCCTCTTCGCCATCGCTGACGAACGCGTAGCTGACGCTGACATATCCTTCTTCGCCCAAGCGCATGTCCTTGAATGCCTCTTCATTGTTGGCCCACAGATCCTTAAAACCATCCCAATCCGGCGTATCATCTTCCGCCAGCAAGACGATCGCTTTCTGCGCTCCCGCCTGGGCCAAATGATAAAGCCGTGTCCTGTCCTTCAACCGGCCTGCCAGGCCGATCTGGGGAGCCAAGAGCGCGTAAATGGAAACGGCCAACGCGCCCAGAAAAAAAACGGCCCATAAAACGACGACCAAAATACTCCCGCGGTTGGCGCGCGATCCAGGGGAAGAGAATCTCTCAAACATCCCCTTGTCCGCCTCCGGCGGAGCCGGGGCCGTCTCCTTCCTCCTCATCTTCTTCCTCATCGCCTGGCAACATCGCCGCCCGTGGGGATAAAAACCGTCCTCGCCAGCGAAACTTCCTCGCCGCCATCGTCAAAAGTCAGAAGGACCTTGACCCCCTTAGGGATGTTCTCCTCGTCCGTCCACGTGCCCTGCCAGCCGGATTCGATCTTTTCTTCCCCATCCTTGATCTCTTTACTATAAGAATAATATTGGAACTCAACCGTCTTGATCGGGGTTATCCGCTGCGTACGAACGCTTTCTCCGACGAAAGAGGAGGTGGCAGAGGAAACCGTCGGGGCAAAATCTTCTTCTTTGCTTAGGAGCGCCTTTTGGGAGCTGTCAAAATCATAGGATCTTTCCTCCAGCACGGTAAACTCATTGCCATCTTCATCAAGCTTCGTGCCGACCGCCGCGAAACTCATGCTCCGGCTGTCGCCTTGAAATTTGATCGGAGAAAACGCGAAGGCGTTACGTAAATCATGCTCAAGCCCTTCCAGAAATACCAGGACATCCGCCTGGAATCCGCCAAACGACTGCACGCGATCAAAAGTCCGCAATCCGGCCCCAAACGTCGAAACAACAGCTAAAGAGATCATGCTCATAATGACAGCGGCCAGCAAAAGCTCTATGATGGTAAAACCTTTTTTAGGGGATAAGGGATAGGGGATAGGGGATAGTTTTCCCCTGTGTCCCTGAACCCTGAACCCTGAACCCTGAACCCTGTTGTTAAGGTTGATAATCTTTATTCTGTGCATACGTGACCAACGAAACTTGCCGCGCGCCATCGGCACGAACAACAGACATGGTCAGTTCATAGAGACCTTCCTGCGCGGTCGCTGTGGCCCCCCATGCCCAATTATAATCCGCGAATTTTCCGTCGAACCGGCCGCTCGCGCCTCCAGCGGAAATCCCCCCCTGTTCGATCATCTTCTGCTCAACGTCCGCCATTTTTTCCTTTAACAATTCAATGGTGACGGCCGTTTCCCGGCTGGCCTCCAACGCCCCGATGGAAGCGGCATACGCCCGTAACACCCCGGCCAAGCCGACCGACAAAACGACAACGGCAAGAAGAACTTCAACAAGTATAATACCTTTTTCAGGGTACAGGGTACAGGGTACAGGGTACAGTTTTTTTTCTGACCCCTGATCATTACCAATTCTTAACGTCATCTTCCGTCCCTTCCACGCCATCGGTACCCAGCGAATAGAGATCATAACTGTCCGCGTTATGCGATCCCGGGCTCTTGTATTGATAAGTATTCTTCCATGGGTCCAAAGGATCTCTTTCCAGATACGGCCCGTTCCAGTTGCCGGGAACCGGGCTCGACGTGGATTTTGAGAGCAGGCCTTTAAGCCCCTGTGATGTCGTCGGATAACGCCCGTTATCGAGCTTGTACAATTTCAGGGCCAAGCCGATGTTGGACCCGATGTCCGCTTCGGCGACCGCCACCTTGGCCTGTTCGGAACGCGACCCCAGGCGCGGCACGACCATCGTGGCCAAAGCGGCGATAATAATGACGACGATCATAAGCTCGATGAGCGTAAAACCTTGCTTTTTCATAATTGCCCCCCTTTGGAATAACCAATTTCCAAGATACAAGATACAAATAAATCACAAATTCCAAGCAACAAACCACAAACAATAGACAATACCCAATGATTAAAATCCAAAATATCTATTTTAAAACTTTGGTCATTTGATTTTTGATATTGTATATTGCTTGTAATTTGTGATTTGTTTATTGGATATTTTCTGGTTATTGTTTCTTGTCCCTTGGTTATTTCTATCTCGCCATCGTCCCGATGTTGAATATCGGCAACAACAAAGCGAAGACAATGAATCCGATGACCCCGCCGATGACCAGAATAAGAAGCGGCTCCAGAAGCGATGTCATCACGCCAATGGCCTGTTCCACTTCCTTTTCATAAGAACTGGCGATGCCGCTCAGGGATTCTTCCAGCTTTCCGCTTTCTTCTCCGACGGCGATCATATTCACGGCAAAATTGGGGAACACCTTGATCTTCGCGAGGCTTGAAGACAGTGTGGCCCCTTGCTGCACAATATCCTGCCCGGCCCGCCTTAACTGGGTACGCAAGGCGTCATTGTCCAGCGTGTCCGTGGCCAACGCCAGGCTGTCGTAAACGGACAGACCGTTCTTTAAAAGGGTCCCGAGCGTTCTGGCGAATTTGGCGATCTCGGCGTTGCGTATGAATTCCCGGATGAACGGGATATGCAATTTGATCATATCGAACATGAATTTTTTGCGGCTGGAGGGCTTGACCCTTCCGAAAATAACCACGGCAAAGGCAATGGCGATCAGAAATCCGATCCAGTTCTTTGCCATGAACCGGCTTGTCCCGATAAGGATCATCGTTGGAACAGGCAAGGATTGTTTCATCGTCGCGAAAATACCGATGAATTTGGGCATGAACACCGTCAGCATGATAAAGACTGTGCCGATACCGACGACGACCATGACCGCAGGGTAAGCCAGCGCCGCCTGGATCTTCCGGAGAACCACTTGTTCTTTTTCGCGGTATTCGGTGATCCGGTACAAGACCTCGTGCAGGACACCGCCCTGCTCACCCGATTTGATCATGCTCAAATAAAGATTATTAAAAAGATGCGGGTATTTGCGCATCCCCTCGGAAAGCGTCTTGCCGTCTTTGACCTGGTCATGCAGATCATCGACGATTCCCCTAAGCGCCTTGTTATCGGTCTGCTGAGAGATCAAGGAAAGCGCGCGCAGCATGGGCACGCTCGCCTTGACAAGGCTGGCCAGTTGCCAGGTGAAGGTATCAATGTCTTTCGTCCGGACCCTGGCCCCGCCGAAGGCGGGCCGGACATTGAGCAAATGGCTTTGAAGACCGGGATGTGCCGGCGCGTCCGGAGGGCTTGCGCTCGGCCGCCAATGGCGAGCCTCGCCTTCGGCGGGCTGGACCGGCTTGGCCCCAATGGACTCTTTTTCAACGATCGTAATGGGGCTTAACCCCATGGCTTCCAGTTTCGTGACCGCTTCATCCAGGTGAACAGCGGCCACCTCGCCGGTCTCCAGATTCTCCGGGCCGCGTTTGGCTTTGTAAATGAATGTAGGCATGGGATTAAATTCCAATACACAATTTCCAAACCACAAACAATTTACAAATTACAAAACACAAAATATTTGGTCATTGTTATTTTGAGATTGTATATTGTTTGTAATTTGTGGTTTGTTTATTGTAAATTTTACTACTCAGCTGCTTTCGTGACCCGCTGCACTTCCTCCGGCGTTGTAATGCCGGAAAAAATTTTTTCCAGCCCGTCGCGGATCATCGGTTTCATCCCCAGCTCAATGGCCTTGGCCTCGACTCTTTCGGAGGATTCTTTGCGCAGGATCATGTCCCGGATCGTTTCATTCATCACCAGCAGTTCATAGATCCCGGTTCTTCCTTTATATCCGGTATTATTACACGCATTACATCCCTTGCCCCGGAACACCGGCTTCCCGGAATCGGCCCCCAAGGTACCCGCCGGTGCGCTTGCGGGCTCTTTGCACTGCGCGCAAATTTTGCGGATCAACCTTTGCGCCACGAACATCTCGACGGAAGAGGTGATCAAAAACGGATCTATGCCCATATCGATCAACCGTGTCGCCGCCCCGGCGGCGTCATTGGTGTGCAACGTTGAAAATACCAGATGCCCCGTCAGGGACGTCTGGATGGTGACGCTGGCCGTTTCGAAATCCCGGACTTCCCCGACCATGATGACGTCCGGATCATGACGCAAAATACTGCGCAGCGCGCTGGCAAAGGTGAGGTTGATCTTCGGATTGACCTGGATCTGGGAGATCCCCCTTAGTTCATACTCCACCGGATCTTCGATGGTGATGATCTTGCGCTCCCGGGTGTTGAGCTGGCTTAAGCAGGTATACAATGTCGTTGTTTTACCGCTTCCCGTCGGGCCGGTAACGAATATGATGCCGTGCGGCTTTTGCAGAACGCGCTGCAGGATCTGCAGCTCTCTCGCCTGCATCCCCAGATCCGCCATGCTAAAAAGCATCAGCATCGGCAGGATGCGGATGACCACGTTCTCGCCGTAAAGCGTGGGCAGCACGGAAACGCGCAATTCATATTCCCGGTCCGCGATCTTGACCTTCGCCCGGCCGTCCTGCGGGACCCGGCGCTCGACGATGTCCAGGTTCGCCATGACCTTGATGCGGGAAATGATGGCCGGATACAGATAACGCATGTTCTCGGACACCTGCGCGTCGTAAAGAATACCGTCGATGCGGTAGCGCAGAAGCAGTTCATTATGAAAATGTTCGAAATGGATATCGGTCGCCCGGTCATGGATGGCCTGCTGGAGTATTTGGTTGACCAGCTTGACGACCGATGCCGCGTCCGGGGACGTTTCCAGGTCCTCGAGCCTCTCTTTGGCGGCGGCATCCTGGGCGGTCTTCTCCTCCTGCGGCTTGTCGGCGAGAATGCGCTCGATGGTCTCCGCGCCCACCCCGTAGTACTTGCGGATGGCCTCCACGATATCCGATGACAAAGCCAGGGCCGTTTCGACGCGGTATCCTAAATTCGTCTCGAGATCATCGATAGACCACATATCGAACGGGTTGGAAGTGGCCACGGTGAGCACGTTGCCTTTGAGAGTAATGGGCATGATCTTGTAATGCCAGGCGAATTTCGCGGGCATCTTCTTGATGATCTCATCATCGAATTTGACGTCCCGCAAGTTCAGAAAGGGAAGGCCCTGCTGACCGGCTAAAACCTTCAGGAGCTTCTCTTCGCTGATAAAGCCCAGCCGGATGAGCGTCTGGCCGAGGAATTCCTTGCTCTTTTGGTGTTCCGCGACGGCCCGGACGAGCTGCTCCTCGGTGATCAATTGTTTTTCGACTAAGATTTCGCCAATCCTCACCGACATAAGGTTAACTCCATCTGTTAAAAGTTAAAAAAAGCTGCAAAAGGTTGAAAGACGCTGGAAAACGTTAAAAGTTTCTCGATGTTACTTTTGTCGCGACCCTTCGCGACGTTTTTCCTCTTGTAACCTTTTCAAACCTCTTCCAACATTTTCTAACCTTCATATTAGAATTACTGTTCCGGAAAATCCCCGATCAGATAAAACTGTTCTTCCGGCATCGTATCCGCCCGTCCTTCGAGAATCTTCTGGCAGCCGCTGAGCGTTTCCCTTAAAGGAACGTATTGCCCCTTTCTCCCGGTATAAGTCTCCGCCGTGAAAAATGGCTGCGTTAAAAAATTGAGCAGCTTGCGCGCGCGTTCGTAAAGGACACGGTCCGCCTTGGACAATTCTTCCACACCGATAACGGCGACGATGCGTCTTAATTCCTCATGCTTGGTCATGATCTTCAAACATTCCTGCGCGATATTAAAATGCTCTTCGCCGACGATGGCGCGGTCCAGGTTACTGCTCGAGGACAGCAAAGGATCGACTGCCGGATAAAGCCCCAGCTGGACCTTCTCGCGCGAGAGGATCAGCATGGCGTCGAGATAACTGAAAATGGCCACGACCGCCGGATCGGTCAAGTCATCGGCCGGCACGTAAAGCGCCTCCAGCGCCGTGATCGAACCGCTTTCCCTGGAACGGATCCGCTCCTGAAAATCGCTGACCTCGGAGGCAAGGGTCGGCTGATATCCGGCCTCCGACGGAACGCGTCCCAGAAGGGTCGATATCTCCGCCCCGGCCTGGACGAACCGGTACACGTTGTCGATGAAAAAAAGAACATCCTTGTTCTGGTCCTGCAAATGTTCAGCCAGGGTCACCCCGGTCAACGCGACCTCAAAGCGCGCGCCCGGCGGCTCATCCATCTGCCCGAAGGCCATCATGACCTTATCCGTGATCTTTTGTTTCTGCATTTCGAAATATAATTCGTTGCCTTCCCGGATACGTTCGCCGACGCCCGTAAAAACACAAACGCCTTTATGCTGCCGCACGACGTTATGGATCATCTCCAGGATCAAAACGCTTTTTCCCAAAGCGGCCCCGCCTAAAATGCCGGTCTTGGAACCCTTCACCAGAGGGAAAAGAAAATCCAGCATCTTGATGCCTGTTTCCAGTATTTCCGGTTCCGTCACGAACAGACGGTCCGGATTGATCCTGATGGTGGAAATACTGCGCCGGATCGGCCGGGTCTCTTGCGCGGGGATCTCGCCTTTCCGGTCGATGGGCTCACCGAGCACATTGATGATCCGGCCGAAGACCGCGTCGCCCGAGGGGATGCGTACCGTATCATCGCGGGGGACCGCGACAGCGTCATACTGGAGATTCAGCGTCGTGCCCAAAGCGATACATCGGGCGACGTTATTTTCCAAATGCTCCACGACCTCGAGGGCGATCTTCTCCCCGATAAAATTATTCGTATCGATAGCCTCATAGAGGTCGGGCATATCCTGGCCCGACGCGAACTGGACGTCAACGACCGGGCCCTCGACGGCGATGATGCGGCCTGTATTATTGGATGGGTTATTCATAGACTTAGTGGTAACAGTGGTAGAGCGATAAAGTGGTAATATTTTTGCCTAAAAGAAATTTTACCACTTTTACCACTTACCGCTATTTTTCACGTCTTACCACTTACCACTGCATTCGCATTTAAGCTTCTTTTAACTTTCCGCCTGATAATCTGCGCCGAGAAGATGTCCCTCATCCCTTTATCGATCGATTCATGCCAGCTGCGCAGATACTGGAACCGTATACCCTTTCCTTTTTCCTGCAGCAGCTGAAAGCTCTCCTCCAGATGCACGGTCCGGGCGGAAAATTCGGCCAGTTTGCTTTCCTCAAAAATCTCGAAGAGCTTCTGGACGATCCACGTTTCGACCAGGTACCGGATCATCTCGTGCAGAGACGACTCGATGATCAGGCCTTCGACTTCTTCAGGCGGCGGGAGCTCTCTTTGCTGTTCCAGAAGAGAAGCTTTGCTCCTCTTCTGGAACAGCTCGGCGCATGGTAAAACGCGCAATTCCTCCACCCTTTGGACCATAAACGAGATCGACTTTGGATAAAAGATAAGAAGTCTTTGAAAAGTTCCTTTTCTGACCTCTTCAACAATATAATTACGCAATTCCCGGGCGGCGTCATAACTCCGGTCAAGGACAATACCCTCAAACCCTTTGAAGGGACGCTTTAACGCCTCCAGCCGCACAGCCCCTTGCTCCCCCACCATGATCAACGCGGCGTCATCAGCCTCCGGATGGGCGAGGGCGTGCTCGATCACGCGCGTATTCAATCCCCCCATGAACCCCTCATTGGATGTGATCATCAAAATGGCCAGCTTGCCCGTATCCTTGGCAAAAGGATGGTCAAGCGAACTGAAATCCAGAATATCAAAGAAACCGTTAAAGGCGTCCATGAACCGTTTGAACCGCCCCTGCTTCTTTAAAAGCGCCCAATATTCGGAGACGGCGATCCCTTTGAGGATCTCCATCAGCTCCGCCATATCGACGTTAAGGTGCATTTCTTCTTTGATCTTCTGGATCGATTGCATGATAAATGAGTTTCCAGAAACCAGAGGCCAGTAACCAGAAGAACGGAATGACCAGATTTTTTCTGGTTACAGGTTACTGGTTTCTGGTAACTTCAATCACTGGTTACTGGTTACTTGGTATTTATCCGCCATGCCTTTATCCTTGAAAAAAGCAAGAAAGGCGTCGTCCAGGCCGCGGCGCAGCTCCAGTGTCAATTCTTTCTTATCCCCCGCTTCCCGGACGACATTCGGGAATTTCTCCCGCATAAAACCGTAAATGTTCTTTTTGAAATAATCGATCTCGCCGCGCGCGAGGACCGCCAGAATTTTGCGTCTTAACGCGTAAAGAAGGATGATTTGTAATTCAAGGGGGGCAGGCTCATTGTTCATTTGCGTGAAAAATTGCGTCAGGGCCTCGCCTTCACGCAGGCGCTGGTTGACGGCTTCGGAAACACTGGCCTTGAACCGCGTGATCTTGAGAAGTTCATTGTAGCGCACATATTCCAGGCGCAGCATCCCGCTTAATTCCTTGACCGCCGGACACTGGACTTTGTTGCCCACGCGGGAGACCGAAAGCCCCAGGTCGATGGCGGGCTTGAACCCGCTGTTGAACAAAGACGTATTCATGTAGATCTGTCCGTCGGTCATGGAAATAAGGTTCGAGGGGATATACCCGGTCACATCGCCCTGCAAGGTATCAACGACAGGAAAAAACGTCATCGACCCGCCGCCGAATTCCGGGCTGTATTGCCCGGCGCGTTCCATCAACTGCGAATGCAGGTAGAAAATATCCCCCGGATAAGCGTCGCGGCCCGGCGGGCGCTCCAGCAACAGCGACAATTGCCGGTACGCCCAGGCATGTTTGGTCAGGTCGTCAAAAACAACGAACACGTCCTTGCCGTGATCCATGAAATATTCCCCCAGCGCGCAGGCCGTGTACGGGGCCAGGTATTGCTCGCCGCCGGGACTCGCCGCGTGCGCCGCGACCACGATCGTGTAATCCAGCGCGCCTTTTTCTTTCAATAGTTCCACGATCTTCAACAGCGACGAATACGTGCGCCCGATGCAGCAATACACGCAAATGACGTCCTTGTCCTTTTGATTGAGGATCGCGTCCGTGCAAATGCTCGTTTTCCCCGTCATGCGGTCGCCGATGATCAGTTCGCGCTGGCCCTTGCCGATGGGGACCGTGGCGTCGATGGCCAAGACCCCCGTTTCAAACGTCCGGCTCAAAGGGATGCGCTGTAAAACTCCGGGGGCCTTGCGGAAGACGGGATATCTGCCCGGATCCGGGTATCCGGGTATCCGGGTATCCGGATATCCGGAACGATTCTGTTCCTTGTTCCCTGAACTTTGAATCGCTCCCTTCCCGTCGATCGGTTCGGCCGAGGCATTGACCAGACGCCCCAGGAACGCTTCACCCGCGGGGATCGTGAACGGCTCCATGTTACTGTAAGCCGGATCGCCGACCCTGATCTCTTCAACCTTTCCCAGAAGAAAAGTAACGGCCTCGCCGGAGGCGAACCCGACAACGATCCCCTTGGTGTTGTCAGTAAAATGGATGAGCTGCCCGATCATGCACCGCGACAAACCCGTGATCTTCGCGATACTCTTTTTGATCTCTCTGATCTTGCCGACTTCTTGTATTTGAATGGTTTGCATAATGAAATAAGTTTCCAGTAACCAGTGGCCAGTAACCAGAAATGTTTTCTCTGGTTTCTGGTTACAGGTTACTGGTTACTCCGTGTTATCCCCCGTGCCGAATGCTTTCCGCGGCCTTGCGGAATTTGGCCGCCAGACTGCCGTCGATCCGGAAACTGCCTATCTGAACAATAATGCCCGCGATGAGCCCTTTGTCGGTGACTTCTTCCAGGGAAACTTTTTCCCCGGCCCTTTCCGACAGGATCTTGATCAATTTTTCTCTCTGGCGGGGATCCAAAGCATGAGAACTCTGAACGCGGCATTGTGTTATCCCCGCGCGTTCGAACGCGGGGATAACACCCTTGCGCGTACCAAGATCCATTTTCTCCATGGCTTCAAATACTTCTTTCAAGAACGCGTCATAGACCAGTTTTTGATGCTCGCTACTAAAGATCTCCGTGACAATACGGCGGGAAAGCTCCAGGCTTTTCTCCACCAGCCCGGCCTCGATGTCTTCCCGCAACTTTTCCCTGGCGTTGATCGCCTGCTCGATGAGCCGGTCCCGTTCTTCCTTGGCCTTTGACACTATCTGTTCCTTCAGGGCCTCAGCTTCTTTAACGGCCCTTTCTTTCAATTTCTTGATCTCTTCTTCGGCCCGGACAAGCTTTTCCTTGTAATGCTTCTCGGCCTCTTCGATCTTTTGCTCCAGCTCGACGGCCTTCCGGGAATTCTCCAGGTTCTGCTGCTGCAGCCGCCTGGTCTCGTCGTAAGAAGAAGAGATCATGACCTTGCGAAAAACGAGGACCATCGCGAGGAATGTTACGAGGTTGATGATAATAAAAACGATAAGCATTTTGGTTTCTCCAAATTCGAAATCCGAATTTCGTCAGCCAGAGGCTGATCCGCCTTTGGCGGAAAACACGAAATATGTCAGCATGCTCAATGCCCAATGTCTAATGTCAAATGACAAATTAATTGACAATGAACAATAACAAATGAATCCATTCGCAATTGGATATTTGTCATTAATTCGACATTTGTCATTTTTCATTCGACATTAAGATTTCGTGCTTCGTATTTCGGATTTTAAACCCTTTCATTTATTCAGTTGTCCCAAATATGTGAAATAGCACCAAAAGCGCGATGATGGCGACCGCCTCCGCGAACACAAGGGCGATGATCATCGCCGGCAAAATTTTAGAGGTCGCCGAAGGGTTGCGTCCCAAGGCGCGGATAGAAGCAAACCCGAGGGTCGCGATAACGATCGAAGGACCCGCAATGGTCAGGATCATAACGAAAATAATTACAAGATTACGCATATTTGTTGTCTCCACACACTTCCGTGTGTGGTATCTCCATTCCCCACGCGGCAGCGTGGGGTCTTATCCATCCGAACCTCTTTCTATTGCGATGTCCCGAATACGCGTAACAACGCCAACAAGGCGCCAATGCCCGCCGCTTCGGCCAGGGCAAGCCGGACGAGCATCTTCGGCAAGATCTTCGGAGCCGCCGAAGGATGGCGCCCTAAAGCGTTAATGGAAGTACAGCCAATGGCCGTGATCACGAACAACGGCCCCAGGATAGTGATAAACATGACAAACAGGATGATAAAATTTTGCATATTAAAAAGTAACCAGATCCCAGTGGCCAGTAACCAGAGATCTATTTTTCTGGTTTCTGGTTACAGGTCGCTGGTTACTCCTGTTACAGTTCCACCAACACCGTCATCTGGTCCTTGCGGAACCGCATGATCCCTCGCGCGATGGGAAAGCCCATATTGTCGATGATGATTTCCCCGCGCGCGAGCGAACTGACGACCGGCTTATGAAAATCCAGCACCTCGAATTCCCCCTCATCCCCGGGGAGAATGACGCTTTTGGCGACGCCGTCGAAGATGACATGAGCTTGATCTAGCAAAGTGACATTGAACATCTGATAACCTCGTTGTCACACGTCACAAGAGCACAATGACAAATGACCAATGTCCAATGACAAATTAATTGATAATGACTAATGACAAATAGATAAAAATTTGGCATTTGTCATTAATTTGACATTTGTCATTTAAAATTTGACATTAAATACGCGTGACGTTGTAACTTTGTGACCTTACAAGTCATACGACCGCCACGCCGTTCCCGCCCTTGCGCTTGACCATATACAACGCGCCGTCGGCTTTCTTGAACATGTCTTCCGCGGTCCTGCTGTCATCCGGATAAGTGGCGACCCCGATACTGGTCGTGATATTGAACAACTGCTGGTTGATGTTAATAGAATTTCTTTCAACGATCCTGACGATCCCTTCGGCGATCTTGCGCGCGCGCTCCTTGTCACCGGTCGGCAAAATGATCAAAAACTCGTCCCCGCCGAATCTTCCCGCCATGTCGGTGGCGCGGACACCTTTACGGATCGCGATGACAAATTCTTTAAGGATCGTGTCACCGGTCGCGTGGCCGTATTTATCGTTGATGGCCTTGAATTTATCGACGTCCAGGATCAGCAAGGAACATTTCGTACGCGTATTTTGGGCGATATTTAATTCCTCGCGGAACCTTTCCGTGATATAGCCGCGGGAAAAGACGCCCGTCAAAGTATCGAGCATCGCGCTTTTTTGTTCCTTGACCTGCAGGTAATAAAAAGACCCGCTGATCAGACCCAAAAAGATAACGATCCCGCTGATCAGCTGCCAGGTGGTGCTGCGGTTAGGGGATTTGCCCTTGAACATCGTCGAGGCCGCTATCTTGAACTCTTTGACGGCCTCGGAACCTTTTGCGCGTTCGATGATCCTTTTATCGCGTTCTTCTTCGCAAAGCCGTTCTTTGGATTCCGGCGTCATCGTCTCAAGGGCGCCCGAGGCGACCAGCATGTCCTCGAGCTTGCGGATCTCCTCTTCGACATTGTTCAATCTCTGCTGGCCGGTACGAAACGCGGCGACATAATCTTCCGTCAATTCCGTGACGGCCCGCGCCTGGAGCAGCTGGTCCAGCTGCGACTGGATCTCATCGTTCTTCTGCCGGAGCGTCCCGGAGCCTTGCTTCGGGACGAAATGGCGGGACTCCAACGCCAGGCTCACGTTATCGGAGTGTACCTTCAACGTGAACAGATAGAACTTGTCCAGGGACCATTTGTTGCGCAGCACGACGGAAAATATCTTCTTTTCTCCCGGCTGCAAAAGAACGTTATCTTTATAGACATAGTAAAAAGATTTCTCGAAATCGAAGCCGACGTCCAGCCCGCCGGGATCAATAACGTCATTGACCCTGACGTCCTCGCTCAAGTAATACCGCACCGGCAGGGTTTGACTTTCCGTCTGCGAAGGGTTTTGCGCGACGACATCCAGCTTGACGTTCTCCGGCGTTTCCAGGGAAACGTTTTGGGCGTTGGCGTAGCGCACGGCTTCCTGGGAAAGACAACTGCCCGCGCGCATATCCCCGAATTGCTGGTTCAAGGCCCCGGCGTCCCTGGACGCGTCCCGCGCCGGCGGCTCCAAAACACCGGCCGGCGATTTCCCGCGCCCGAGAAGGGATTCATTCTTTAATTTTTGTATTAACGACTGGCCGCGGGCAAGCGTCTTGCCGCCGCCGGCGGAGGAGGTCCCGCCCTTGACAAGCGCTATGACCAGGCTCTCCAGGACACCGATGCTCTCTTTGATCCGCGCGATGGTCTCCTGGTTGAGCTCATAGGCGCCAATGTGCTCTACCGGCGTGACCTTTTCAACCAGGTTCTCTTCCTGCTTGTCCAGGACGGACTGGATCCCTGCCTCAATTTCCCCGGCGACCGCTTTCGCCGTCCCGGCGTAATCCGACCGCAGCAATTGGTCCCTCAATTTATACGTATAATTGCGCTGGCGCTCCAGATCCTCCTCGTTGACAAGCCAGATATCATCGATCACGACGTTATAACTTGCCGACCCTTTCGCCGGCAGGACAACTTCCTTGCGCACGTAACACTGCCCCTTCTTGACATCGTAACCGACTTCCAGTCCCCCGGTGTCGAGAACATTTTCCGGCCGGATCCCTTTGGGCAGGTACGATTTGATCGGCACCGTCTGCTCCTGGAACTCCGACGGGTTGGAGGCGGAAACCTTGAGCGTGACACTCGCTTGAGCCAAATCCCAAACTCCAAGCACCAAACCACAAACAATACACAACACCAAACAACCAAAATTCCAATTTAGTTTTGGATGATTGGGGTTTCGAAATTGTATATTGTTTGTGATTTGCCAATAGTATTTCTATTTCCCGCAGAATTTCGTTAATGAGGGGCCGGGCAAGGACTCTTGCGCCATGATGTGGAACAGTCGTTGTCCTCCCGTCCGAATGTCTGTAAAACACGTGGCTTCCTTTTTGGCGGATCCTTTCAAACCCTGCTCGAAGAAGCAATTTCTCCATCTTCTTCGCGTCAATGATCCGGAGCTTGCTCAATTCATGACCTCAATTTGCTGGATTCCGACGAATTCCGGCAATTGTTTCCTGTTCTCGGGAGTCATCTCTTCCAGGCATAATTCTACGACCTCTTTCAGGTTCTTATTTAATTCATCCAGCGTTTCCGCCTGGGTATGGGCGCCCGGGATCCCCGGAACAACGGCCACATACAATCCAGTTTCCACATCTCTTTCTATATATCCGGTTATCTTGTACATCTGAACACCTCCTCATCGTTAATCGATAGCGTGACACTCGCTTGAGCCAAATCCCAAACTCCAAGCACCAAACCACAAACAATACACAACACCAAACAACCAAAATTCCAATTTAGTTTTGGATGATTGGGGTTTCGAAATTGTATATTGTTTGTGATTTGCCAATAGCCCTTTGGGAGGGATTTGTTTATTGGATATTTTCCAACTATTTCCATCTAAACAAACTTTTCAATTTATCAGCGACGCTCTGCTTTTGTTCGGCCGGTCGCGCGAGGGGGGCGGAGGCGCTCTCGGGGGATGATACCTGATCTTGCGTCTGTTTTTCCACCGCGGGCGCGGGCTTTTCTTCCTCTTCCCGGGCTTCCCGCGCGCTCAACATATTACGCAGCATCGTGATGTCCATCCCGACCTGCTGAAGCGTCTCGCGGTTTTTCTGGTACGCCTCGATATGCCCCTGCACGCCAACCTGTGTAATGGCCGTCGCCTTCTGGGCTTCGACGATCTCTTCTAACTGCCGGGATATCTCTTCTTTCAACTTCAGGGCGACGGGGTCAGGGCCCGCCGCGGCTTCTTCGGATACGAAGGATACGGGGGATGCGAACTCTTCCGACGGCGGCCGCGCCTTCAAGAGGTCCTCCGCCTGCTTTTTAAGTCCGTCGATCGTTTTCTGCGGGACAGTCCAGATGTCTTTGGCTTCGACCTCCAGGACCACGATCTCCTTGGGGGCGAGCGTGATCAGGTGGTCGACAAAATAGACCTTTTCATTCTCATCGAAGTTGATCTCGAAATCTCCCGCAACGGCGGGACCTTTGCCGCGCCCGACGCGTTTGGCCAAGACGTCTTCCGGCGTCAGGCCGGCGGGAAGAGGATAATGGATGGTGACGGGCGCTTCTTCCTCCAGCGGGTTGATCGCGCGCACCTTGATGACAACGGCGCCTTCGGCCGCCGTGACACAAAATCCCGTGAACAAGGCCAGCAGAATAAAAATATTAGTATTATTGTTCATATGGTTTCCCTGTCTTACATGGCATTTATTATAAGACTCTTCACTTTTCATAACAAGAACCAATCATAATTTCTTTGACGCCGCCGCGGTTATGCCATATACTTGATTTGTGGAATTAAATGAGAATCAGACAACCAACTTGGAAATAGGGGGACAGAAATAGGGGGACACAATACTTAATTCGAATTAAGTATTGTGTCCCCCTAT
>JACROV010000048.1 GCA_016214285.1 Candidatus Omnitrophota bacterium
AAATCCAGTTTATATATTCCTCAACTCCCGATTAAAACATTCGGGGGGTGACAAAAAATTGCAAGATCCTTTATCAAAAATTTTCATATCATCCGCCCTCGCCACGTGTACTTTTCATAGAACTTTTGACACTATCATGCCTTTGACCAATTTCCCGTCCTCCTGAATCTGTTCCAACAGAACTTCTCTCAAGAGATCACAAGCCTTGATCATTTTGAGATTAGTGACTTTGTAATAAATATTAAGACCGGACCTGCGAGAGGATATGATCCCGCGCTGACGCAAGATACCCAGATGCTGCGAAAGATTTGCTTTCGGCAGCCCCAATCGTTTCCTTAACTCCTCAACAGATCTCTCTCCTTCCCGCAACAAATTCATGACTTTGAGACGGGTAGGGCTAGCCATGCTTTTACAAACCTCCGCGTGCAACTCAAACATCTTTTCTTCCATATTTTTATCCATTCTGCATTCTCCATCTGTTTCGTAGTTAATTAGTTCGTAAGTTTCGAAACTATTATGACAAGGCATCCCCATTTTGTCAATTTTTTATTTGGAAGCGCTGTCCGGGGCAGCACACGCGCCGTAGAGGCGCGGCACGGGGATCGTCCCGGATCCCGCCGATCTGGGGGGCGAAATATTCTCAAATTCTTGCCATGTTACAGCTTCGGCCAGTTGCCGCCCAGGGCCTTGATCAAATGCACCGTCGAGATCAAGACCTCGGACTGGATCTGGATCGCGTCACGCTGGGCCTCAAGGCGCGAACGCTCCGCGTCGATCACCTCCAGGAACGTGACCAGGCCCTCTTTATAACGCTGGATGGAAATTCCCGCGGCCCGGGCGGCGGAACGAAGAAGTTCTTCCTGCGCGCCGTATTGTTCGCGGCGCATGCGGATATCGGCTAACGCGTTCTCCACTTCGCTGAAAGCGATCAAAACCCGTTTTTTATATCCGGCCAAAGTTTTCTCATAGGTCACTTGTTGGGCCAGCTCCTCGGCCTTGAGCCTGCCTCCGCTAAAGATCGGCATACTCACCGACGGGCCAACAGACCAAACGCGGCTTTCCCAATCCAAAAGATTCCCCGCGTCAATGCTCGCGTATCCCGCGCTTCCCGTCAACGTGACCGAGGGAAAATACGCGGCCTTCGCTATGCCTAGGCGCTCGCTGGCGGCGGCGATCGACCGTTCCGCCTCCAGGATGTCCGGACGATTTTGCAGGACCTGCGAAGGGATCCCTGCAGGGATCTGCGGCACCGCTGTTTTCAACGGAACGACCGGCAGCGTAAAATCGCTGGCCCGCTGCCCGCATAAAACCGCCAGAGCGTTGACCAGATTTTCCCGGCGCCGGCGCGCGTCCACCCAATCGGCCTGCGCCTGCGACAATTGTGTTTGTGCCTGATAATATGTCAATTCACTGTTGATTCCGTGCTCTAAACGCAGCTTGAGCATATCAACGGCCTTTTGCCGCAAATCAACGGCCCCGGCCAAAGCCTCGATCTGTGCGTCGATGGCGCCAATGGCGAAATAGTTTTGCGCCACATCCGCGGTCAGTGTCAAAAACACCGTGCCGTACGCCGCGGCCTCGGCCTGCGCCTCGGCACGCCCGGCCGCGAACGCGCGGCGCACCCGGCCCCAGATATCGACTTCATAACCTAGATCCACGGGTATTTTATAAGAGTTGGTTATCCGGCTGGGCTGAGAAAATGTCGAAGCGTTCCCCGAAGAACGCGAACGTTCCGGGGAAGGATTAAGCTCCGCCTGCGGCCACAGATCGGCTCTTTCCACCCGCGCCAAGGCGCGCGCCTTATCAACGTTAGCCATGGCAATGACCATGTCCTGGTTATTTTCCCGCGCCAGATCTTCCAAATGATCGAGCGTCTGGTCATCGAAAAGCTCCCACCATTTCTCCGGCATAACGAAATTGGGGACCGTTTCCGTTGGATTTTTCCAGGACGCGTCATACGCGGGCGAAGGTTTCTGGTAATTGGTTCCCGTGACGCACCCGCTTAACATTGCCGCAGCCAGAACAAAAACAATGACCTGGGCGATCGCTTTCGGCGGGATCGGATTCCTGGGACGGCCTTGCGTCAATTTGCTGAAAAACACATAAGCGACCGGGATCACAAATAACGTTAAAAACGTACTCGTCGTCATTCCGAACACGGCCGCCACACCCAACGGACGGCGGGCCTCGCCGCTGGCGCCAAAGCCGATCGCGATCGGCAGAATACCGACCACCGTGGCCACCGCGGTCATCAGGATCGGCCGCAGACGAATAAGCCCGGCCTGATGCATTGCCTCTTTGGCGGGCTTGCCTTCCGCCATTCCTTGATTGGCAAAATCGACGAGCAAAATGGCGTTCTTGGTGACAATTCCGAACAACAGGATCATCCCGATCTGACTGTAAAGATTAAGGCTCATCCCCTGGATGACGCCGAACCAGCCGGCCGCGCTGATCAAGCTCATCAGCCACAACCCGCCGAACGCCCCGAAGGCCGCCAGCGGAATGGTGAGCATGACCGTCAGGGGGTGGATCAGGCTCTCGAACTGCGCCGCCAAAACCATATAGATCACGATCGCCGCCAGGATCATGACAAAATAAATTTGACTGCTGGACTCGATCAGGTCACGGGCATCACCGGTCCATTCATAACGAAATCCGTCGGGCAGACCTTCTTTCATCACGGCCGCGGTTTTTTCCATCACGGTCCCCAGCGGGATGCCGATGGGCGTGCCTTCGATGGTGGCCGAGCGCCAGCGGTTATAATGATTGATGGAACTGGGGCCGGCGCCCGTCTCATAATTGATCACGTTGTTTAACTGAATAAGTTCTCCGCGGTTGTTACGGATATAAATCTTTTCCAGATCGGACGGGGTGAGCCGCGAGGCACGCTCCAGTTGGACAATGACGTCATATTCCTTGCCTTTGACTTTAACCTTGGACAGGTCCACCCCGCCGAAAAGGATCTGCATGGTGCGGGAAATATCGTCGACGTTGACCCCGACGGCGGCCGCGCGGTCGCGGTTGATATTGACCCGCAGTTCGGGCTTATTTAATTCAAAAGTGGTGCGCACGTTCAGCAAGGCCCCGGAACTGCGCAGTTTATTCGTTAACTCTTCGGCATATTTACTGAGCGCCAACAGATCCTGGCTTTGCACGACCAGCTGGAACGGCTGGGAAAATCCCCGTCCGATGGATTTCGGGACAATCGGGATGACAAAAGCGCCTTCCACGTTGTTAAAAAACTGCGCCCCTAACCCCGTCGGCCCGCCGATAATATCGCGCAAATGGCGTTTACGCTCATCTTTCAACCGCAAGAACGCCAATCCCTGCGAAGTCTGGCCGGGACTGCCGCGCGCCAAAGCGACCGCGGAAAAATATCCTTCCACCTCCGGGACCTTGGCGATGATCTCTTCCATTTTGCGCATCATACGGTCCGTATATTCGCTCGTGGACCCTTCCGGCGCCAGGGCAAAGCATAACAAGCGCCCCTTATCTTCATCCGGCATAAATTCTTTTTGCAGGCGCGTATAGAAAAAGACGCTAAAGACCAGCGTCGCCAAAGCGACGGCCGTGACCGGCACCGGATGGTCCAATGACCATTTCAAAGCCCGGCCGTAGCGCGCTGTTGTTTGCGACAGAAAGCGCTCGAAATGTCCAAGCAACCCGCCCTTGGCGTGGCCGACGGGCTTTAAGATCCGCGAGGAAAGCATGGGGCTTAACGTAAGGGCGACGAAGGCGGAGATCACCACCGACATCGAAAGGGCGACGGCAAATTCAATGAACAAGCGCCCCGTCACGCTCGTCTGAAACGCCAGGGGCAAAAAGACCGCCACGAGCGCGACGGTCGTGGCGATGACGACAAACCCGATCTCCTTCATCCCTTTGATGGCGGCGTCCAGCGGTTTCATCCCTTCTTCGATATGGCGGTAAATATTCTCCAGGACAATGATGGAATCGTCCACCACCAGGCCGATGGCCAGAACGAACGCCAGCATGCTGACGATATTGACCGAATAGCCCATGACGTAAAGCACGCCGAAAGTCGCGATGATCGATACGGGGATCGTCAGCGTCGGCACCAGCGTGGAACGCGTATCGTGCAGGAAAATATAGATCGAAAGGACAACCAGCCCGAAGGCGAGAAAAAGGGTTTCCCATACTTCCTTGATCGCGCGCTCGACATAAACGGATTCATCATAAGGGAAGGCGACTTCGATGCCTTGCGGAAGGATGGAACGTATTTCTGTGATCTCTTTTTTAACTCTCCTGGTTACGTCGATGGTGTTGGCCTTGGACTGCTTGACGACCCCAATGCCGATGCACGGCTTGGAATTAAACCGCGCGATGGCCTTTTCATCCTCGACACCCACTACCGCAAATCCGATGTCTGATAAGCGCACGAAGGTCGAACCGTCTTGTTTGATAACCAGGTCATTGTATTCCCGGGGTGTTTTCAGTTCGCCGCGCGTTTCAATGGAGAGCACCCGGTCCCGGTTCTCCACCAGGCCGCTGGGCAGCTCGACGCTCTGTTTCTTCAAGGCCTGCTCGACGTCAAGGACCGTGATCCCGCGCGCCGCCATTTTCTGGGCGTCGAGCCAGATACGGATCGCGAAACGTTTCGCCCCGCCCAGGATAATGGAACTGACGCCGTTGATGGTCTGCAAACGGTCCTTGATGGTCTCTTCGGCGATGGCCGTCAACTCAAGCGTGGAATAACGGTCGCTAAAAAGCGCGACCCACATCACCGGCTGCGCGTTAGCGTCCTGCTTGGCGACGATGGGCTCTTCGATATCTTTGGGCAAACGCCCGCGCACGCGCGAAACACGGTCGCGCACATCCTGCGCCGCCACGTCGATATCGCGTGAGAGATCGAACTCAATGGTGATAGAACTCACCTGCTGGCGGGATTCGCTGGTAAGGGTGCGGATGCCCTCGATGGAGGCGAGTGATTCTTCCAGGATCTCGGTGACCTGGGCTTCCACGACGCCGGCGCTGGCGCCGGCGTACACGGTGGTGACATTAACGATCGGCGGGTCGATGTCGGGGAGTTCCCTGACGGGCAAACGCGACAATCCGATGACGCCAAAAAGGACCAGCCCCAGGCTCATCATGGAGGCTAAAACCGGACGTTTGATGCTGATCTCGGATAATCTCATAACGCGTCGTGAGTTGCTGGCGAGGAAACGTCTTTAACCTTAACCGGCGAGCCCGGCCCGATCTTTTGATAGCCTTCAACGATCACGTTCTCTCCTTCGCTCAATCCTTCCACGATCTCGGCCTTGCCGGCCAAACGCACACCCACCCCGACTTTTTTCATCCGGGCCTTGTTGTCCTGGTCTATGGTAAAAACAAAGACCTCTTCACCTTTGGCGATCAACGCCGCCTCGGGGACGACCAGCGCCCGCGAACGGACGCTCACAATAAGATTCAAATTCGCGAACATGCCGCGGCGAAGTTTCCCTTCCGGGTTGGGAAGTTTGGCTTTCACAAGGGCGGTGCGGGTCTGTTCCTCAACCTGGGGATCGATAAAATAAACATCCCCTTTAAATTCTTCGTCCGGGCAGGCCGCGACCGTCACTTCAATGGACTGCCCATCTTTAAGCTGACTTAAAAAACGTTCCGGCACACGGAATTCCGCTTTTAACGGATCCTGATTGATCAAATACGTAAGCGTTGTTCCCTGGTTCACAAACTGCCCCAGGCTGACCTTGCGCTCGCCCATAACACCGCCGAAGGCCGCCGTGATCACTGTTTCTTTAAGCCGGGCCTTGATGAGTTCCTGTTCGGCTTGCTTTGCTTCCAGATCGGATTTGGCCTAGTCGTACTCCTGCTGGGAAACCGCCCCGGCTTTAATAAGGGAAGAAAGCCGGTCAAAGGTGGTGTGGGCCAACCCCAGATTCGCTTCGGCCTGGGCCAAAGAGGCCTTGAGCTTGTCCGCGTCGATCATAAAAAGCATCTGCCCTTTTTCTACGGGCTGGCCTTCGTCGAACCCGATTCCATCAATAATGCCGGCGATCTCGTTTTTAATCTCAACGAACTCATCCGCCGCGAGGCTGCCGACCAAAGAGATCTTCTCTTCGATTCTCTCCTCTTGGACGGTTTCGGCAACGACGCTGACGGCAAATCCGCCCGGCGGCCCCTTTTTCTTTTGGCCCCCGCATCCCGTCAGGATCGAAAAAGATAAAAACAACACTGTCCCCAGAAAGAAAAGATAAACCGATCTGTATCGCATGGTATTTTCCTTAGTGTGATCAGTTGGATAGCCAACCATATTTGATCCGCCCGTGATCAGATTAAGTTATGGGTAACCTGCCTTAAAACATCCTTGCAAACTTTTAAGTCCCGGGACTTGATCCCTTTCCGGGCTTCCGCGAGGGTCTGTTTGACGAGTTTCAACAATTCCTGCTGAAAGGCCTTGCCCTGATTGGTCAAATAAATAAGTTTTTGACGGGCGTCTTTCTTGGCCGGCGTGCGCACAACGAAATTTTTCTTTTCAAGCCCGTCGAGCAATCGGGTAATGCTGGTTTTATCCTTGCAGGTGATACTGGCCAACTCCTTCTGGTTCTGGCCGTTCTTGTGCCAAAGGTTCATCAAAACCGCCCACTGCTCGCAGGTGACATCATAACCGGCTTTTTCAAAATTATGGTTCAGGCGGTTCGCCATCGCGCGCCCTGCCCGGCCGATAACATAGCCCAGGGACTCTTCGAGGTTGTAATCAGCGGTTTTCATGGAATTTTGTTGCATATGCAACTATATGAAAATACATCACAATTCCCGCATTGTCAAGAGGAGTAAAGTCCTGCGGAGTAACCTTAAGCACATCAGCCGTTTGGGCGGGAGCCTTCGAGCAATTCCCACCGCTCAAAAGTTTTGAGAAGTTCGTCTTCGGTCTTTTCAAGCTTGTCTTTGAAGGCGGCGATCTCCCGGGGGCTCTTCTTAAAAAAGTCGGGATCAGCCATCAACGTGTAAAGTTCGTCCTGTTTTGTTTCAAGCTTTTCGATCTTCGCCGGAAGCGCGGCTAATTCCTGCTCTTCCTTATGCGAAAGTTTCCGGGCTTGCGGCTTTTTTTGCCTGGCCGGTTCTTCTGCGGCAGCTTTATCAGGAAGTTTTGATGGTTTTGGTTCCTTGATCTTAGGCTTACGCTGGCTTAGCCAATCGTCATATCCCCCGGGATATTCGTTGACCTCGCCTTCTCCTTCGAGCACGATCGTGCTGGTCACCACATTATTCAAAAACGCCCGGTCATGACTGACTAAAAGGAGCGTGCCGGAATAATCGAGCAGCAATTCTTCAAGCAGTTCCAGTGTTTCCACGTCCAGATCATTGGTCGGCTCATCCATGACCAGGACATTGGAGGGCTTGGTAAAAAGCCGCGCCAATAAAAGCCGGTTGCGCTCGCCGCCGGAGAGGACTTTCACCGGCGTGCGCGCGCGGGCCGGGGAAAAAAGAAAATCCTGCATGTAGCCGATGATATGCCGCGGTTTACCGTTGATCATGATCGTGTCGCTCCCGCCGCTGACATTCTCCATCACCGTTTTTTCTTCATCGAGCTGTTCACGCAACTGGTCGTAATACGCGACCTCCAGGTTCGTCCCCAGGCGCACTTTGCCCCGCAGCGGCGTCATCTGTTCCAGCAACAGGCGTAACAGCGTTGTTTTCCCCGAGCCGTTGGGGCCGATCACGCCGATCTTGTCCCCGCGCATGATCGTGGTCGAGAAATTGTTGATCAAGGGCTTGTTTTCGTACCAATAGCCCAGATTGGAAACCTTGATCACCAAATGCCCGGAACGCCCGGCTTCCTGCGCCTGCATATTGACTCTCCCGACGGCCTGCCGCTGCTTTTTCTTCTCTTCCCGCATCCGCTCGAGCGCTTTCACGCGGCCTTCATTACGGACCCGGCGGGCCTTGACCCCCTTGCGGATCCAGACTTCTTCCTGGGTCAATTTCTTTTCAAACTCCCGGCGCTGCACCTCTTCATTCTCCAGCGCCATTTGTTTGCGTTCCAAGAATGTCTGATAATCACAACTCCAGCTGAAAATTCTCCCGCGGTCGAGTTCCACGATCCGGGTCGCCAGATGCCGCATGAACATACGGTCATGCGTGACAAACAATACTGTGCCGGAATAACTTTTTAAAAATCCTTCCAGCCAGTCGATGGAATCAATGTCGAGATGGTTGGTGGGCTCATCGAGAAGCAGGATATCCGGTTTGATAACGAGCGCCCGGGCCAAGAGCACCCGGCGTTTTTGTCCGCCGGATAATTGTTCAAATTGGGCTTCCGGGTCAAGCTTCATCTGAAGGATGACGTATTCGACCTGGTTGCTGATATCCCAACTCCCGGTGCGGTCCAGTTCCGCGTGAATACGGTCAAACTGGCGCAGCAATTCGGGGGTGTGTTCCGTATGTAAACGGCGGCTGATATGGTGGTACTCTTTAAGGAGTTCGCCGCGTTTGCCCAAACCCGAGGCGACAATGTCGAACACGTTCCCCTGGATGCCGGGGGGAATCTCCTGGGGCAAATGAGTTATTTCGATCCCCTGCTGACGGACAACCGTGCCTTCGTCCGCGCCAAGGTGGCCGGCGATGACCTTCATGAGCGTGGTTTTCCCGGCGCCGTTACGCCCCAGCAGCGCCACCCGCTCGCCTGCTTCCAACTGCAGATTTAATTGATCGAAGATGAGCGGCCCGCCGAACGCGACGGAAATTTCCTGTAAACTGATCAGTGCCATAAGGGGATAGTATACATACGAAGGAGTGTTCGCCCAAGGGAAAAATCCGCGCCCTCAAACAATAAGGCCGCCAATTAAAATAAGAATTTACTGGTGCTTAACACAAATCCGTTGTTATAATTATCTCCGTGAACAACATCCAACGGCTAACGAACATCCCCCTGCTATGCGGCTTCCTCCTTGTCGCTTTATGTCTTAGCCAACCAGCCATGGCCGGAGATAAAGCGGTGACGAACGAAGATGTTTACAAACTTCTCAACGAATCCAGTGGTTTTAAAAAATCGCATTCTGTCATGAGCCGCCAGCAGGAAAAACTTACCGCGATCTTGGACGGCTTTTTGACCGGCGACACCGGGAACATTGGAAAAGAATCAGATGAATTTCTCAATGACATGAGACAACTCCTTCAGACTTACCCCCCGGATGAAAAAAGCGAAACCGGCGCATGGAAGTCCACGGCTAAAATCGTAGAAGAAATGCATTTGATGAAGGAAGAAATATCCAAAAATGACTACAACAAAGCTTACGAACATTTTGCCAATATCACAGCCAGCTGCATCCAGTGCCACCAGGCCGCCCGTCAATGGGGAAAATTTCCGCAACCAGCAGCACCACCACCTGCGAAAGACGACACCTCGCCCGATCATGAAGAAAAAAAGGCCTTGCCGGTTTCTTCCCCGATAAAAAGCCAGCCATAAAAATGACTGGCGGGTCCCGGCTACCTTAATGTGATACTTTAGAGAACGTCGGGAGAACCTGCGGCCTTCAGGTTATGAGGGATTCAAACGTTCTCGACGGTGATTGATGATTTTAGCTAACTCTTAACAGTGTTATGACTTGCGGCGAATTGACTTGCTTGCTGTTATCCCGCTTTTGCCCCTGTTGGAGCTTATTTTGTTAGCACAGTGTTAGCACGGGAGGAAGAATATTTTTTAAAGACCGGGAACGCGGGTAGAAAGTCCGTCAGCCGGATCGCTGACTTCCTCAGCGCCTTCACCAACACCATCAATTTCGGCCGCTATCCCAACATCGGCTACTCCACCAGAAGTTTGACCTGTCGTGTCGATTTCCGTGCCAAAATCCGATGGGGCGGGAATGAGGCTTTCAACCGCACCGCTCGTTTGTGTATCGGATGAAACCGTGCTCGTTCCCGATTGAGCATCTGTCGTTGTGCTAACAGTTTGTTCTGTCGTCGTGACAGGCGCGGTTACATTGGCATCATGAACGGTCTCTGATCCCGTAATCCCTGAAGCGCTGCCTGTCTGTGTCCCAGATGAACTCACACCTTCTGCCGCCAAATCTATTGCCAAAATTTCTCTATCTTCAAGTTCACCACTTGTATCTACGCCGACGTTGGCATCAGCTGTGCCGGATTCAGGATTGATATTTGTTTGAAGATCAATAATAGGATTACTTGAAGTGCCGGAAGATTCTTCTGTAGGCGTTGGGGAACCGGAACTCGTTCCGCCATTTGTTGAACCGCTGATTTGATCCGGGGTAGGACCATCTACCACTTCTGTTGTTATATCTGATTCTTCAACGAGATCCGCATCTGTAATATCGGTCGCGCTACCTACTTCCGCTCCTGTCGAACCCGTAGTTTCCCCAGTCAGGTCCGCATCAAGGATTTCCATTTCTTCAAGTTCACCACTGGTGTCTACAGTAACTTCGGCATTAGGCGTGCCTGAATTTTGGTCAAGACTGGCCTCTACATCAACGATGGGATTGGTTGAAGTGCTTGATGATTCTTCCGTAGACGCTCCTGAGCCGCTGCTTCCTGTATTGATTGCTCCCGTTTCGACTTGCCCCGTCGGGGATGTTTCTCCACCAATTAAAAATCCGCCATTGCCAGTTTCCACGGTTGTTGTCGTATCCCCCGTTTGGCCGGTGACATCAGTAACGGGCTGGGTCGTTACATCTTCTTGATGAACAGTTTCTTGTCCTGTAATCTCCGTCGCACTGCCGGTTTGAGTTTGAGTAGACGTTTCTCCTGATGTCACATCCGCATCAATAATTTGCCTATCTTCCAATTGGCCACTCGTATCAGTCTGAACACCACCTTCCACCGCACCCGATTCGGGATTTACATTTCGTTTCTCCAGTTCCAACATTTGTACCCGCACTAGTATCTACTGGATTATTTACTTGCTCAGTCGTCGTTTGACCTGCTTGCTGGACAGGCGTTCCAACATTCGTTGATCCATCGATCTGTTCAGTTCCCGCCTGAGGTGTATTAACTTCAGCTGAATCGCTCGTTTGCCCCGTCGATGTTTCGTCAGCATTAACATTCACCGATCCGTTGGGTTGTTCAGTTCCAGCTTGAACGCTTCCATTGGCGGAACCATTTTCTTGTCCCGTCGAGGATTGACTTGTGTTGGCATTTGCCTGCCCGATAGGCAGGCTATTTTGTTCACGACCAGCTTGATTGGTTCCATTTTGGGTATTGCTCGCTTGCCCATTGACATAAAGAAACCCGTGATTTCCACCGTCAGTAATATTCTTTGCCGCAGACCCCGTCGTTGCTTTTTCAGATTCTTGTGAAATCGTATGGATATCATGGGCAGGCGTTGTCGCGCTTCCTGGCTGACCAGAGGTAATTCCTTTATTATTATAATTTCCCGGTGATTGAATGCGTCGTCCTTGTTCCATGCCTCCTATCGTCTGATCCACAGCAACGTTCCTGTTTTCACCCGACGCCAAAGAAGCAAAGGCGGACATAAATAATAGAATGCCGCAAAGAATTATCCCTTTTATATTTTGTACTTTTTTAAACATATTTTTATTTTCCATAAATCTTAAAATGAAAAAATAGCTTCCAAGCCAGCAAGATGCCGGCTGCTATCCAACAAACTATTGCTATTATCAGAACTGATAAAACGATAAAAGATTCTCGTCGCAAGATTGGGTTTCCAATGATGAGTCACACCGACATAGGCATCCCAGCCTTTATCACGGCGCTCACTCGGATCTAACACAGATAACGATGTAAAGTCGGGATAAACGCCCCAATTATAGGACGATGACATATCTAAATCGGTTTTATGAATAAATAAAAATGGCGCATGAAAACCGACGGTCGCAAGCGCACCTTCACGGTTAAAATTCTCTCCTCGAGTTTGGTTGAAATCACCCTCGCCTTTGATAAAGAAAAATGTTTTTCGATTCTTGGTATAAAAATATTGCGTCACGCCAATGCCTTCACGGATCCCATCGCGGGAAGACAAATCAGGGTTTGCTCCGTCGGGGCCATAATTGGCGACGGCAAAGCGCGCGAAGAAATGAGTTAATGTCTTGTGCCAGAAAGAAGTATCAGCGCCTACATAAAACCGATTGACGATCGAAAACAGATCACTTCGTAAAAAGTTCGCACGAAAATCATAACGGCCACCCACGAGAAACGGACGCCTTCCGGCAAAGACACGCTTTTTGGCATCCAGAGCAAACCCTTGAGACGTGAAATCCACACTATTGGCACCATGACTATGCTGATATGTTTCACCAATATATAAAACATCCAATCGAAAATCTTTTTCTAACCGCAAAGGATATCCCGCGCTGAGTTCAAATTCATAAAGCGCCGCGGCGTTTTTGCTCGTCGATGATAGACTTTCATCATCGGGAATAAGCAAAGGGTTGCTGTCATAAATAATTCCCGTCTTTCCGACAAAATAAGCTTGTCTTTTGATAGACTTGCCGGCAGAAATTTCGTGTGAATGTAAACGGTCTAATTGTTCCTGCGCCCAATGCCGATATTCCGGGAGAGTACTGTGTTTAACCACCTGATGCAGCTCTGCGGCCGCCTTATGATTTTCTCCTTCCTTAATATAGGCCAATCCTAAAAATAAACGCGCGGGCTCATCGTTAGGATGGGCCGCTAAAATCTCATGGTAGAGGCTGATATAGTGAGTAACGTAATTTATACATAGCGTCTTAAGTAATTGCGCATAATCTGCGCAGAATATTGTTCGGGCGGCTCCATCGATTGAACTGATCGAAGACAACTCCGACGAGATCATCGAGTTTTGCGAAATATCGATTGTGCGTACAAAGCCGGCGCG
>JACROV010000069.1 GCA_016214285.1 Candidatus Omnitrophota bacterium
GAGCACGCTTGGAAAGCGTGTGGACGCAGTAATGTGTCTCTAGGGTTCGAATCCCTACCTCTCCGTTCTTCTTCGCCCAACAATTTTCGTGTTGGGCCTCGAAGAACAGGTCCTAAGGTTCTGATATGTATACAGTATATATTTTGAAAAGTTTAAAGAAGGATAATCAGTATTATATCGGATTAACTGAAGATCTGGAAAAACGCCTCCAAAATCACAACGATGAAGAGAATACAGGTTATTCAAAGAGATATGCACCTTGGGAAGTGGAAACCTATGTCGCTTTTAGAAATAGAGATCGTGCGATTGCATTTGAGAAATATTTAAAATTTGGATCCGGACACGCATTTTTAAGGAAAAGATTAGTTTAATTAAATGCTTCGTAGGATATATCAGCAATCCGACTTGCTGAACTTGTTCTACGAAGCCAAATGCGAAAGCAATTTGGCGAAGTAGAATGGACCTCGAAAACGCCTGGACAAAGGCATTAAAGGAAACCGAGATCATCCGTTCGCGGGTGCAGGCGCTTTTGCCTTTAAGCACCACGCGGGTGCCGTATATCCTGCTTTCGGAATCGTCGGTGAATTATGGCGACACGGTCGTGCGCAAGGGCGATCTCTACGTGGAAAAGCCGTCGTTGATCGTCCCTCCCAATAATCCGCAATTCCACGGCTTCGAATTCGACGGGGAGCAGGGCTTTAACCAGAATTCGTTCATTAATTTCCTGATCGTCCGCGGCGTGACGCTCCCGTCCCTGAACTACAACAATCAGACGAACACCCTGGATGTCTATGAGGGAAAACTTTCCGCCGCCGTCAAACATTACAGGGACCTCTTGCAGCGGCAGGAAAATGTCGATACGGGATTGCTCCTCGGGCCGGAAGACGTGTGGCAGTTCTCCTTGTTGATCTTTACCTGCACGCAGATCGCCCGCAACGTCAATGCCGATATCCGCAGGCTGCTCGATGAATATCACAAAAAACAAGAGTGATCATTTTTTCAGAGAAATTATGCGCCGGACTTTTATCCGTTTTTTTATCCTGACAGCGTGTTTTTTCTTTCCCTCCCAGGTACGCGCCGAGCCCATCGACAAACAGATCCTTGATAACGGCCTGACGGTTTTGGTCCGGGAAATGCCGGCCAGCCCGGTCGTCTGTCTGTATGCCCTGGTCAAAACGGGTTCCGCGACCGAAGGCGATTATCTGGGCAGTGGTGTTTCGCATTTTCTCGAACATATGCTTTTTAAAGGAACGTCCAAACGAGGCGTTGGCGCCATTGCCGCGCAGATCCAGGCTGTCGGCGGAGAGATCAACGCTTCGACGGGCCAGGATTACACGATCTATACGATCCAGGTTCCCCCGCAGTCCTTTGACACAGCCCTGGATATCCTCACCGATATGCTGATGAATTCGATCATCGCTCCCGAAGAGCTCGAGAAAGAGCGTCAGGTCGTGTTGGGAGAAATGCGCATGAGAGACGATGATCCCGACCGGAAACTTGACGAAATTGTTTTTGCCAATATTTACATCCAGCATCCTTACCGGCACCCGATCATTGGTTATAAGGACCTGTTCATCGCTTTAACGCGCGACGATGTATGGAATTATTATCGCAGCCATTATGTGCCCAATAATATGATCGTTTCGGTGGCGGGGAATGTTCGTTCTGTTGAGATATTCCCGAAGATCAAAGCGGCGTTTGAAAGTTTCGCGCGGCATCGCGGCATCGCGCGAAACCTTGCGTCCGAGCCGCCGCAGATCAGCGCGCGGCGATATGAAAAGGAATATCCGACGGACCTGACGCGCCTGACGATGGCCTTTAGCGGCGTCGGCCTGCTGGAGCGCGATCTTTACGCGCTGGATGTCCTAGCCATGATCCTGGGGCAGGGGGACAGCTCACCGCTTTATAGGCATGTTTATAAGGATAAAGGGTTAGTGCACGCCATTTCCGCGTCCGATTTTACGCCGGTCGACCGCGGGTTTTTCGAGATCGCCGCCGTTCTTGAGCAAAAAAATGCCGAGCCAACCATTGCCGCAGTCTGGGAAGAAATCAGAACGATCCAGGAAAAGGGTATCGATAAAAAAGATTTAGAGAAAGCGAAGCGGCAGGTCTTAAGCGGGTATTTGTTCAGCCACCAGAGGGCCTCGCATGTAGCCTATGCCCAGGCAGCCGATGAGGCTTTTACAGGCGATCACCAGTTTTCGCAAAAATACGTTGCCTCTATCAGGAATGTTACGGCGGGGGATATCCGGCGCGTCGCCAAGCAATATTTGATCGAACCGGCACTGACCGTTGTCATTTTAAAGCCGTTGGAAGAAAAATCCTCCGCGAAAAGTGCGCCGCAAGCTCAAACAGGAGAGATTCAAAAATATGTGCTGGATAACGGGCTGACCGTGCTTCTGCGGGAAGATCACACCTTGCCGATCGTTTCCATTCGTCTGTCATTGCAGGGAGGCACCCGGCAGGAACCGCCGGAACTCAACGGGCTTTCGATGATGACAGCCAATGTCTGGATCAAAGGCACCAAAGCGCGCGGCGCCGAGAGAATTGCCACTGAAGTCGAATCCCGCGGGATGGGGTTGGATACATTTTCCGGGAAAAACAGTTTCGGCATAAACATCGAGTGTCTTTCCGAAGATCTGGGGCAGGCCATGGGTCTGATGGAAGATATGATCAAGGATCCGGTGTTCGCGCCACAGGAGATCGCTAAAATCAGAGACAACATGAAGGCCGCCATCCGCGCGCGGCAGGACGATATTTTTCAGACAACGACGCTGGCTTTAAAGGAGACCCTGTTCTTGACGCATCCGCTTCGTCTGGATGAGGAGGGGAGCGTCGAAACCCTCGAGCGCATTCGGCGCGAAGACATCGTTGATTTTTACGGCCGTCTGGCCGTGGCGCCGAACATGGTCCTTTCGGTTTTTGGGGATATTTCATCGGAAAAAATACTGGAGACCATCCGGCAAGGATTTGCTTCTTTGCCCAAAGGTGAGATATCCTTAAAACAAGCCAGGGAAGAGCCGCTTGAGAAGCCGCGCGCCAAAGAAATTGTCATGGATAAAGCGCAGGCCATGGTGATGTTCGGTTTTCACGGCGTGGATCTCAAAAGCCCGGATCGCTACGGTCTGGAAGTATTGACGGCCATCCTCGGATCTTCGTTTAGCGGGAGGCTTTTTAACGGGATCCGCGAAGAATTGGGCCAGGCGTATACGCTGGGCGGCGGCTCGGTCCCGTCCCTGGACGCGGGGCTGATCTATTTTTACGTTCTGACCTCTCAGGAAAAAAGCGCGCAGGTGCAGCAGATATTGCGGCGGGAAATCCATAATATTCAGACGGACCTTGTCCCCGAGGCGGAGCTGGAAAATACCAAAACGTACCTTAAAGGCGTTTTCCGGTCGGGACTGGAGACAAATTCCGCCTTAAGTTTCGTCAGCGGCCTGGACGAGCTTTATGGCCTGGGATACCGGCGGTATCAGGATTATGAGGCCGCCATCGACCGCGTCAGCGCGCGGGATATCCAGAAACTGGCCAGGCAATATTGCGATCTGAATGAAGTCGCCGTTGTGACCACGCAACCGAAGAAGAATTTGAAATTGAAATAAACTTGCCTGCGAGGCGATTATCCTTATAATAAGGAATGGATTTTGGTTTTTTTAAAAGATAACTATGGATCAGACACAATACGAAGATCTGGCGTTTTGTTTAGTCGATAAGCTTGACGGCAAGATGAGCCTGCTCCAGCCGCAAAAAGAACGCGAGTCGGCGGTAGAGGAGGCCTTGACGGGCGTCCTGGCCAACGGCGCGTTCGCGCATTTAAAACCCGAACTGGATAGCACGGAACAGCGCCTGCGGTTTATCCGCGATTTTCTCTCCTACGGGATCATTACCGAACTTTTGTGTGATTTCTGTATTGAAGATCTCATCGTAAACAATCTGAAACCTATTTATATCCATCATAGCCAGAAGGGATTTATTTCCACGGGGAAACACTTCGCCACCAACAGAGAACTCGATCTTTTTATTCGTAAGATATTGCTTTTTTCGGGGAGAAAGAAAATGGATAAGGTCGTGAACCTGGAACTCCCTAACCTCGAGGGGCGCGTGAACATCATCCTTTCCCCCTTCGGGCCGCAGATGACGATCACCAAAGCCAAGGTCTCGCCGTTAAGTATCATGGATCTTGTGCGGGAGGGAAGTTTGACCCATGAGGTCGCCGCGCAGTTGTGGATGTACATCGAAGGGATGTCGATCCGCCCGGCCAACATTATGATCGCCGGCGGCCCCGGCGTGGGCAAGACAACGCTTTTAAACGCCCTGTTCGGGTTTATCCCGGAGACCGACCGTCTGGTTGTCATCGAGGATACCCTGGAGTTAAATACATTTCTGGAAGAGAGTTGTTCGCGTCTGGAAAGCGATGAGGACCTTAGCCTTGCGGATCTGGTCAAAAATGCCCTGCGCATGCGCCCCGAGCGTATCATCGTCGGCGAGGTGCGCGGCATTGAGGCGCGGGACATGATCACCGCCTGCAATATCGGCAAATACTGCATCGGGACCATCCACGCCCTTACATCGCGCGAGGCCATCATTCGCCTGCAAAGCGAACCGATGAACATCCCCGAGATGCTCGTCAATTTGATCGACGTTTTTATTGTCCTGAAGCGCTATCACGTTAAGGACAAGATCTTCCGCGTGATCGATGAGGTCAGCGAGACAAGCGGCATGGAGCAGGTCAAGATCCTTCTTTCGCAGGTGTATAAATATGACTACGATAGACGCAAGCTCAAACAGGTGAATCCCAGCACCGTCTATCGTGACCGTTTGGCCTCGCAGTCCGGCATCACGGCCCGCGGGGTTCTGCGGGAACATCTTTTGAGGACATTCCTGTTACAACAGCTCGATGAGCGCAACATGACGAGTATGAAGGAAATCGCCATGTTTTGCCGCGCGTACTGCCGGAACCCCAATGAAACGACGGCGAGCCTGGGATTCGACCGTGAGAAACTTTTGCGCGGGGAAACTTAGAAATCCGCGGGATTACCCGGATATTTGAATTGACAAAGCCGCCAAGTTCAGACATACTTTTAGGCGAGGTGAACGTAAATAATGCGTAGATGGTCATCCGCAATTCATTCTCAAGCCGAGGTTCGCAGCACCTTCTGCCGTTATTTGCTGAATTTTTCTTTAAGGAAGAAGGAGGGTAAATAATGGCAAAGGGTAAAGTGAAGTGGTTCAGCAATCAAAAAGGTTACGGTTTTATTGTTCCAGAGAGCGGTCCGGATGTGTTCGTCCATCACACGGCGATTCAAGGCGAGGGGTATAAGACCTTGCAGGAGGGCCAGGAGGTCGAGTTCGAGATCGAAGCCGGCCCTAAGGGCAGTCATGCCATCAATGTTGTCAAATTATAAATGATGCTCAAAGTCCCGACAGTTTTCTATCGGGACTTTTTTTTGTTGTGCGCCCGGCAGGGCGCACTTACTCGAAGGTGTAAGTCCTTTACAGGCCTGATAGGAGGAACTGTTAGCCGGACGGCAAGGGTGTCTATCGTGAGGTGGAATCTGAAGGAAGCCGCAGGCAAAACGCTGGCCCGACGAAC
>JACROV010000070.1 GCA_016214285.1 Candidatus Omnitrophota bacterium
CGGCAAGCTACCCCATACCGCCTGATCGTCGATAACTAGATTAAAGTGCATAACCAGATTATGGATTTTGCGAAAGTTTTGACATTCCTGCTGGAAAATTTCAAGAAACACGGGGTCCGCTACGCCCTGATGGGCGGGTTCGCGTTGCACGCCGCCGGCTACAGCCGGGCGGCGCGGGACATCGACATCCTGATCCTCAAGGAAGACATGCCCAAAGTCAGGAAATTGCTGTTGAGTATCGGCTATGAAGTCCTGCACGAAAGCGAAGATATCGTCAACTTTAAAGGCGCCCTTAAGGAGTTGGGGCAGATTGACTTTTTGCTGGCGCACCGCAGCTACACCAAAAATATGTGTTACCGATTTTTTAAAAGTGAAGAGTTTACGTTTTAAAAGTGAACAGGGTCGATGAGCTCCGTTTTGATCTTTTGAACGTCCAAAAGGTTGTCTTTGTACCAGAATCTGATCTCTGATATTCCGGTTGAAGTATCCGGATGAATGCGCAACTGGACTTTTTCGTGAATGGGGGCGTCGCGGAATTTGATCTTGATATTGTTGACCGCGACAGAACGATAAGCGTCGACCGTTCTGTCCATGCGGATGCAGAAGATGTCTTTGGTGGATTGGAACGGCGGGGGAACCTGGAATGGGCGGAAAAGGCATCGTTTCTCCCGCAGGGCTCTTTGATAGCGCAAGTAAGGGATTTCTTCGACGGTGGAATGGACACGCTTGAAGTTATAAGCGTTGACTTCCCCTCCGAGGATGTGGTTGCCCTGGGCGAGCGTGGTCACGTTCTCGCGGTAGCACAGGCGCACAAGGTGATCCTGAAGCCAGCCATAAGGGCGTTCGACTTTGCCCTTGGCTTGCGCAGATAAGGCGAAGATGGGCTTGACGCCGCACTCTTCGACGATTTGTGTCCATTGGGGCTTGGCTTCGTCCGTAAATTGATAGTGTTTGTAATGAAGCTCATCGCGTCCGCGGACGAACCGGAAGATCGAATCCGAGTCCACGTAGAAGCTCATGGGCAGGCCGTATTTCATGAAAATGTGACGGATAGCGACGATGTGCGGCCAGGTCGTGTCGCGTTCGACCAGTCTCGCGTAGAACATGAACCGGCTGTGGTCGTCAATGGAGGTGATCAGCCACCACTTGCGTCCGGCTTTGGGCGCCCAGAGATGCTGTGAAGAGTCGTGCTGGATCAATTCACCCACATTGCCGGTCAGGACTTCGCGGTCATGGGCTTTAACGGCTTTCTTGCGGGCAATGTAAAATCCGTGTTCTTTGGCCCGGTTGATGACCGTAGATAAGGCGACGTCCTGGCCGTCCTTTTCCTGAAGAGTTTGGCGGATGAAGCTGTAGTTGTGCCGCCAGATAGGAACGGATTTCTTGTCGACGAGCTCTTGGGATGCTTTGAGTTCCTCAACAATCCGTTTTTCAACTTTTCGGCTGATCCGCCTTGTCGGGGCAAGGCGGCGGTACTTGATACTAAAGGTCTCCGGGTTGTCCCGGTACGATTTGACAAGGGCAAAGAATCGGGTTTGCCCAATCCCCAGGATCGTTTCGATGTGAGCCCTGGATATTTCGCCAGTTTCGTAACGTTTCATAAAATCTTTGACCTGTTCATCTGTGAACCGTTTGTGGATGTGTTTGGCCATACTTTATCCTTTCGTTTTGGATAAAGCATGCCACTTTTTTAAACTGTTCACTTTTAAAACGTAACTGATCCATTAAAGAAAATCGTTTGATTATCTCTTTTATTCACTTTATACTATGCGCATTATACTTGCGCACGGCAATCATTCAATATAAAGATCCGCATTAAATCCGTGTAACTAATCAGCGTTCGATCCGTGCTCTTTATGACAAAAATAAAAGAAATTTTTAAACAAAGACAAAGAACGTATTCCTTCGAGCTCTTCCCGCCCAAGACGGACCAGGGATCGCAAAACCTCCTGAAGACGATCGCCGAGCTCGCGGCGCTCAAGCCTGATTTCATTTCCTGCACCTACGGCGCCGGCGGCGGGAGCCGCGGCAAGACCCTCGACGTGGTCCAGCACATCCAGGACAAACACAACGTGACCGGGCTCGCCCACTTGACGTGCGTCCTGCATACCAAAGAGGAGATCAAGAATATCTTGCGGGATATCCGCTCCCGCGGGATAGAAAACGTGCTGGCGCTGCGCGGCGACCCGCCGCGGGAAAACCCGGGCTGGAAACCGGGGAAAGACAATTTCCGTTACAGCAGCGAGTTATGCGCTTTTATCCGCGAACATTTCGGCGAGCATTTTACGGTCGGCGTGGCCGGTTTTCCGGAAGGACACCTTTTGTGCCCGGACCGCGGCCAGGACGCCAAATATTTAAAGAAAAAAACCGACGCCGGCGCGGATTTTGTGATCACCCAGTTGTTCTTCAACAACCAGGATTATTTTGATTATGTGGGACGTTTGCGAGAACTGGGAGTGAACAACCGCGTCATTCCGGGGATCTTGCCGATCACCAACTATCAGGGCCTCGTCAAATTCTGCGCGCTGTGCGGGGCCGCGGTGACCGAAGAGATACATAAAATATTTGAACCGATCCAGGAAGATCCTGAAAAAACATTCAAAGCGGGTATCGATTTTGCCATCCGCCAATGCCGGCAGCTTTTAGACGGCGGCGCGCCGGGTCTGCATTTCTATTGTCTGAATAAAACGAGCCCCGCCGATCAGATCCTTAAAGCAGTACGCGGATAAAATAACAAATTACAAGCACCAAATTACAAACAATACCAAACTTCAATGACCAAAACATTAAAACAAAATTTTTGGTATTATAATTTGTCTATTGTTTGTGGTTTGTAATTTGTTGCTTGGAATTTTAACGTCTGATTCAAGCTATTCTTTGGCAAGAGCTGAGAGAATCTCCTCATAATTCTCCGGCAGGCTGTATTCGAGACCTCTTACGATCCCTTGGGCATCGACGAACAAGAACGTCGGCACGCCGACAAGATGATAACTTTCCGCGGCCGCGTTATCTTTATCCAGAAAAACCGTCATCTCCACCTTGTTTTTCTGGAGATATTGTTTGACCGCCGCCTCGTCTTCCCCGACGTCCACCATGGCGATCTTGATCCCTTTCTTGGCAAGCTCTTCTTTTTTTTGGTTCAGGTTCCCCAGTTCCCTGCGGCAATGCGGGCACCACGTCGCCCAGAAAAAGATGATCGCCTTGTCTGTCCCCCTGAATCGCGCGAAGCTCGTAGCGGTGCCGCCGACAGTCGGTAAAGTAAAATCCGGCGCGGGCTTCCCGATGGCTTCATTTTCCATAAAGAAGAATTGTCCCATCGCCCGGGACGGCTGAAATGCCGCGAACAACAAACCAAATATCAACAGAACACGTAATGTATTTTTCAAAATGATCCTCCTCCGATGTTTTCTGAATATTTATTGTTGAAATCGGTCCTTCGGCCAAGCTCGGGGCCGCGCCAGAACAACTGGATGCTTTTTCTCATACACAAAACTTGCTGTAGCCTCATTAAAATATTCAGGGAATGCCTGGATAATAGTCTGTTGAGGTGTCAGACCGCAGGCCTTCCGCAATCCAGCCAAACCGCAGATCGCCTTGTATTCTTCCAAAGTCTTGACCGGTTCGAGGTCCTGCGGTAATAAAATTCTTTTTTCTTGTGATAACATCAGAAGGATTCCCGAAGTTAAAAACAGAATTTACCACGCGGAATACAGAGCGTCAAGATTTACTTATGGCGGAGTTTCCCCCATCACTCACTCCCGGAGTGACTTGGCTCGTTGAATGCAGAGACTTGACCTTTATATTTTCTCGTCCCAGCTGCCTATATTTTATCGGTAAACTAGCGGATACTTCTCAAGGTGCCCCAGGGAGTCCAATTCCAAATCCACATCCAAATCCGGCCAGCACAGATGAAATCCGCGAATAAGCCGAACATTATGAATTTGTGCGACGGTCGCTTCTTCAAACCAGGGGAAATCCGCATAAGGGAGGAAATACTCCACGCTATTGACTAACAGCCATATGCCATGAGGGGAAATCTGGATGATTTCAGCGCTTAAAATGTTTTTTCCATGATTTTTCAATTTCATGTTTATGTTCCTCGATAATTCCCTGAATTTCTCTTAACTATTTTATGTTAAAACCATAGTTGTTTTCTAAAGCAATAACGGGCTCTAACCAGAATTTCGCTTCGCCTTCCGCTGAGTACACGTGAATGTGCATCCGGTTCTCTTCGCGCGAAAAAAAGAAAAACTGATAACCTCTATATCGAAAAACCGTCGGACTCATAAGCTAAGAAAGCATACCGCAATTCCTGAATCCTTTTCAAAAGACTTTACTGAAAAAACGTCTGATGCAGGTGCCTGTACACTCCCGAAGTGGATTTTCCCGTTCGGACAGGCGCCGCAAAAAATTTCCCACCTTAAATTCCCTTAACTTTGGTCTGGACAAAGGAAGTATTTTAGCAAATGTCGCAGTCGGCGGGACAGGTGAAACAAGTTTCGCCCGCTTCACAAGCACCGTTCCCGCAACATCCCGCGCAGTCGTCGGGACAGGTGGAACAAGATTCGCCCAATGAGCCTTCACAAACACCGTTCCCGCAGCACACCCCGCAATCGGCCGGACAAGTTGAGCAAGTTTCACCGGATTCACAAGAACCGTTCCCGCAACATCCCGCGCAGTCGTTGGGACAGGTGGAACAAGTTTCGCCGGAGTCACAAGAACCGTTCCCGCAGCACACCCCGCAATCGGCCGGACAAGTTGAGCAAGTTTCACCGGATTCACAAGAACCGTTCCCGCAACACGGCACGCAGGCGACATCCTGCGTCGGGTACGCCCCGGAACACGTCCCGCCGCAGACGGCGCCAATACAGGTATTCTGAATCTGCCGTTGCGCGCAGGTCACGTACGTTCCGCAGACGCCGTCATTGACCCACGCCCCGTCCCAGCTGCCGTCAACAGTGTCCACCGGCCCGCACGTCGCCGTCGCCATGTTTTCCACGCTGTCGGACATCATACCCAGCGCCTTATTGACGCCCTGCGTGAAGATCCCCCCTGGGCTGGCAGCCACGATGATCACGACCAATACCCCGGCGACCAAAATCAGATATTCTATGACGTTCTGGCCCTTGCGGCGATCGTTATTTTTGAATGGACGCATAAAAGATCAACCTTATTGAAATCTGTAGATGATGTTAAACTGCGACATACGTCAGAATTTCGAGTTCTGCCGTGCGGTCGATTCTTTCGAGGATATAATCTACTTTCTCCATCACGGCATCTTCGATCAGGTATTCGCTGCAATTTTGACATTGCCGGACCGGCAATTTTTTAATAATAATGGTAGCATTGTGCCTGATCTTAAATGGCAGATCAGTGATGATCTCTTCAAGTTTTCCTCCACAATTATGACAGTTCATGATTTTCTCCTCGTTTTGAAATCTTTCTCCCATTTTTCCAAAGTCGGTTTATAGGCTGTAATAACCCGGATATTATCGTTCTTTGGGTCGGCGGCAATCTGAATATGAATAATTTCTCCCTCATATTCCGAATAAATGAGACAGCTCGGCAAATATTTGTCGTCGGGATATTCTTCAATGATCTCATAAGTATCCACCGAAAGCAAAAGAACTTCCCGCGCGATAAACCGTCCTTTCAGCCGCATATTGACGTGATACGTCCAGTGTATCTTGCGAGATCTGATGCAAAATTTGATAAATTCTAAAGCTTTACCGTTCATAATGGTTTTAAAATGGAACTCTCGACCGCGCAATGAACGTCATTTAACATTTAAAGTATAACACAGTTTGCCGTAAAAAACTAAAGGAAGTCAGGTTTTATACCCAAGATTCGGCCCCAGCCATTTTTCAACGGTAGTGACGTCCCATTCCTTACGGGCGGCGTAGTCGATGACCTGGTCTTTGTCTATGTCCCCCAGCCAGAAGTACTTGGCATCCGGGTGGGAATAATAGATGCCGCTGACCGAGGCCGCCGGCATCATCGCGAAGCTTTCGGTGAGGTGAATTCCGGCATTTTCCCCGGCATCCAGCAGGTTGAAAAGCAGCTCTTTTTCGGTGTGGTCCGGGCAGGCCGGGTAGCCGGGCGCGGGACGAATGCCGGCGTAACGGCAATGGATCAGATCTTCGTTGCTTAGATTTTCATCCGGGACGTACCCCCAATATTTTATCCGGACCAGCTGGTGCATGCGTTCGGCAAAGGACTCGGCCAAACGATCAGCCAGGACTTTGACCATGATACTCTTATAATCGTCGTGGTCGCGCTCATAACGCGCCGCGAGCTCCCGCGCGCCGATGCCGGTGGTAACGGCAAAACCTCCGATATAATCTTTGACCTTGCTGTCTTTGGGCGCGATCAGATCCGCTAACGCGTAATACGGTTTATCGTCGAACTTTACCGTCTGCTGCCTTAACGTATGAAAAACCGTCCGGATATTCTTTCGGCTGTCATCCGTATACACGATGATATCATCGCCCGCGCTGTTGGCAGGGAAAAACCCGATGACGGCTTTAGCCTTCAATAATTTTTGGGCAATGATCTCCCTTAAAAGCTCTCGCGCGTCATCAAAAAGTTTACGGGCCTCGGTCCCGATCCCGGGATCGTCGAAAATTCCTGGATACTTGCCGGCCAGTTCCCACGCCATAAAAAACGGCGACCAGTCGATGGTCTTTTTGATCTCGTCAAGGTCGAAATCCCCAAAAACCTTCGTCCCTAAAAAAGAAGGTTTGATAACCTGGCGCCGCCGCCAGTCCGTCCGCAAACCACGCCGGCGCGCTTCCCCAATGGGGAGAAATTTCTTCCGCGTCTGGCGGGCCGAGTGTTCCTCGCGCAGGCGGGCGTATTCCGTTTTTATTTGCCCGGTCAGCTCCGCTCTTTTGCCCGGGTCCATCGCATTCCGGCAGACCCCGACGCCGCGGGAAGCGTCCTTGACGTGGATGACCAAATTCTTATACGCCGGCGCGATCTTCACCGCGGTATGATTCGCGGAAGTCGTGGCTCCGCCGATCAAAAGCGGCAGTTCAAACCCCTGGCGTTCCATTTCCCGGGCGACGTTGACCATTTCATCCAAAGACGGCGTGATCAATCCGCTAAGCCCGATCATGTCCGCTTTCTCCGCGCGCGCGGTTTCCAGAATTTTGGCGCACGGCACCATCACGCCCAGGTCAATGATCTTGAAATTGTTACAGGCCAGGACCACCCCGACGATATTCTTGCCGATATCGTGCACGTCGCCTTTAACCGTCGCCATGATGATCGTGCCTCCCGGAGGGAGCCTAACGGCCAGCGCCCGGCTCGCGTCACCCGATTTTTCCTTTTCGATAAAAGGCGCGAGATACGCGACCGCTTTCTTCATGACGCGCGCGCTTTTGACGACCTGGGGCAGAAACATTTTCCCCGCGCCGAACAAATCACCGACGGTGTTCATCCCGTCCATCAACGGCCCTTCGATGACATCGAGCGGCCGCCTGGTTTTTTTCCGCGCCTCTTCGGTGTCTTCATCAATATATTCCACGATCCCCCGGACCAAAGCGTGGGCGAGGCGTTTTTCGACCGGCTCTTTGCGCCACTCGCGGTCTTCCTCTTTTTTCTTGCCTGTTTGTTTGACCGTTTCGGCGTAGTTGACCAAACGTTCGGCCGCGTCCGGGCGGCGGTTAAGCAGCACGTCCTCGATCAATCCCAGAAGGTCTTTGGAGATCTCGTCGTAAACAGTGACCATTCCGGCGTTGACGATGCCCATATCCATGCCCGCCTTGATCGCGTGATATAAAAAGGCCGAATGCATGGCCTCGCGCACCGCGTCGTTGCCGCGGAAGGAAAAGGAAACATTGCTCACGCCGCCGCTCACCCGGCAATGCGGCAGGATTTTCTTGATAGTCCGTGTCGCTTCGAGGTAATCGACGGCGTAATTGTTGTGTTCTTTCATCCCGGTGGCCACGGCGAAAATGTTCGGGTCGAAAATGATGTCCTGCGGCGGGAACCCGACATCTTCCGTCAATATTTTGTACGCCCGCGCGCAGATCTCGACCTTCCTGTCCCGGCTGTCGGCCTGGCCTTTCTCGTCAAAGGCCATCACAACCGCGGCGGCGCCGTAACGCTTGACCTTGCGCGCCTGATCCTTGAATACCGCTTCGCCTTCTTTCAAGCTCAACGAATTGACCACGGATTTTCCCTGGACGCATTTCAAGCCCGCTTCGATGACCGGCCATTTGGAGGAGTCGATCATGATTGGCACGCGGGATATTTCCGGCTCCGAGGCGATGAGGTTCAGGAATTTGACCATCGCCTTTTCGGAATCAAGCATGGCCTCGTCCATGTTCACGTCGATCATCTGCGCCCCGGCCTCGACCTGCTGGCGGGCGATGGACAGGGCATCTTCGTAATTGCCCTCGAGGATCAGCTTGGCAAATTTTTTGGAACCGGTGACGTTGGTACGCTCGCCGATATTGATGAAATTACTCTCCGGGCGGATGACCAGAGGCTCAAGTCCGCTGAACGAACTTAAAACAGGCACTCGCGGGATCGCCCGGGGCGCGATCTTCGAAACGGCCCGCGCGATCGCCTGGATATGTTCGGGGGTCGTTCCGCAGCACCCGCCGACGATGTTGACGAACCCGCTTTGGGCGAACTCCTCGATCAGCCCGGCCATTTCTTCCGGGGTCTGGTCATACTCGGCAAAAGCGTCGGGCAGGCCGGCATTGGGATAACAGATGATATAGCAGGGCGCGACGCGGGAAAGTTCCGCGATATACGGGCGCATATCTTTGGCGCCCAGCGCGCAATTGAGCCCGACGGCGAGCGGTTGGGCGTGCGCCACGGAGATCCAGAAGGCTTCCGTTGTCTGGCCGGATAAAGTACGGCCGCTGGCGTCGGTGATGGTGCCGGAGATAATAACGGGAATGTTCTTGCCCAACTTTTCGCAAAGGCTGTTAACGGCGAAGACCGCCGCTTTCGCGTTTAAGGTGTCAAAAATAGTTTCAATAAGGAAACAATCGATGCCGCCGTCGATGAGCCCGCGCGCCTGTTCGGTATAAATTTCGACCAATTGGTCGAAACTGACCGCGCGAAAGCCCGGGTCATTGACATCCGACGAAAGCGACGCGGTGCGGTTCGTGGGGCCGATGGCGCCGGCCACAAAACGGGGCTTCTCTGGCGTCTTTTTCGTGAAGGCGTCGGCGGCTTTACGGGCGATCCTGCCCCCGGCCACATTCAACGCGTAAGCCTGGTCCTGCAGTTTATATTCGGCCTGATTGAGGCGGTTGGCGTTAAAGGTATTGGTCTCGATAATGTCCGCGCCCGCGGCCAGATAAGAGGCGTGGATCTCTTCGATGACATCAGGTTTGGTTAAAACCAGAGGCTCGTTATTTCCCTTGATGTCGACGGGATGGCTGGCAAATTTCTTGCCGCGGTACGCGGCCTCATCCAGCTTGTAACGCTGGATCATCGTTCCCATAGCCCCGTCGAGAATCAAAATCCGTTGTTCCAATAGACGGTGCAATTGGGGATCCGAGGAAGGCAATTTCATGGAGCCTCACAAAATTAAGTTAAAGAATCAAGAATGCGCGCAGACGCGGTTTTTGCCTTCGCGTTTGGCTTCATAGAGGGCGCGGTCGGCCTTGAGGATAAATTCATGCTGGGTCAACCCGCGGGTGTAGGCCGCGACCCCCAGGCTGATCGTCGCGGGCATTTTGAATTGCGTTTTTTCAACAGCCTGCCGGATTTTTTCGGCGGCAATCTTTGCCCCGTCAATGGTGATATCGGGCAAGATGACGGCGAATTCATCGCCCGCGTACCGGCAGACGATATCAGTTTCCCGCAGCTGCGTCTTGAATATGCTCCCCATGCCTTTGAGGAGGGCGTCCCCTTCCAGATGCCCCAGAGTGTCATTGTATAATTTAAACCCGTCAATATCCAGGATGATCAAACACAGATGCCCGGCGACACGCTGGTAGCGTTTAATCTCGAAATTGAGGCTTTGGGAAAACTGGCGGTAATTGTAAATGAGCGTCAGGGGGTCCGTGATCGTCAAATAATTCAGCTGTTTATAGAGCTCCATGTTCTCCAGGGCCACCGCCACCTCCCGCGCGGTCGTGCCCAGGATCCTTAAATCGATTTCGTTGAAACTCCCGGCCTTCACGTGGTCGCTCACGTTGATAACCCCGATCAGTTTATTTTCCAGAACCAAAGGGACGCTCATAAACGAACGGCTGAAATAATAAGGTTTGCTCGCCCGTTTGAAACGCTCGTCGTATTCGATATTTTTGACCAGCATCGGCACGCGCGACTGCGCCACATGCCCGGCCACCATTTCCCCCAGACGCATGTGGCAGTCCTTGATGACCTGCTCGTTCAACCCCCTCGCCCCCTGGATAAACAAGCCCTTACCTTCCTTGTCCAGAAGCATCAAGGAACACTTTTGCGCCTCCAGCAAAACGGCGATTTTCTCGACGATAAAATCAATGAGCTGGTTGTATTCGCGGATCGTGCTGATCTGCTCGTCAAAGGCGAGTATTTGTTCAAGCTTTCTTTTTTCGGTCAGCAGTTCTTCCTCCAGCCTTTTTTGCGCGGTGACGTCCTGCAACACGCCCTCGAAGCCGATGATCCCGCCCCGGTCATTGTAAATGCAGTTGCCCGTCACAGAGATCACCATGCGGCGGCCTTCTTTATGCCGGTGCTGGAACTGGAAATCGCGCGCGGAACCGGTTTCATGCATCTTTTTGATGAAATCTTCTTTTTCCATGGAATCGGAAAGCAGGGCATCGAAAAAATTGACCCCGACGAGCTCATCTTTGGTGTTATATCCCAGCATCTCCACGAAGGCATGGTTGACATAGGTGAGTTTGCCCTGCGCGTCGCCTAAAAAAATCCCGCTGCGTACCGTTTCGATAAGCCGCCGGTGCAAATTCCCCGATTCAGGGCAGAGCAGGTTGATCTCCTCCTCTTTGGCGACCGACAGGTTCCCTTTGCCGACAGGCTCCCGAACGGAGGGAACGATCTTTGGCGCTGGTTTGTATTCTTTATCCGGCATTGTGTTTTTCCTGGCAATAGAGCTGGTTCTTCCCATGGCGCTTCGCGTGGGTCAGGGCGGCGTCGGCTTTCAAAATAAAATCGTGCCGGGTCATCCCCTGATGACAACTCGCCAAACCAAAACTCATCGTGATCTTGTGAGCGGGATCCAGCCGGGATACCGCCTCGGTGATCTTTTGGGCGATCAGCTTGACCTGGGCCACTTCCGTCTTGGGCAGGATGACGGCGAAGTCGTCGCTCGCATAGCGGCAGATAATATCCACTTCCCGCAGGTGCTTGCTGAAAATATTGCCGACCGCCTTTAATATTTCATCGCCGCGCGCGGCGCCGTGCGTTTCGTTATACGCCTTAAAATCATCGACATCCATGATCAGCAAAGACAGCGGGTCCCCGAACCGGTGGAAACGGTCGATCTCGTAATCCAGGGTGCGCATAAAATGCCGGTAATTATATAAATTGGTGAGCGGGTCGGTGACCGTGAGGTATTTTAATTCTTTGTAAAGTTCCGTGTTCTCAACAGCCACCGCCGACTGGCGCACGATGTAGAGAAGGATCTTGAGGTCAAAATCCGTGAAGACCGTCGAACCCGGGGATCTTTTGTCCGTCACGTTCACAACGCCCAAGAGTTTATGATCCAGCAGGATAGGAACGCTCAAAAAAGATTTGGTCTTATACGAAGGAAGATTTTCCCGCCCCACGCGCTCATCGGTGTCGATGACCTCCACCAGCAAAGGTTTACGCTCTTTGGCCACCAGACCGGCGATGCCTTCGCCCAGGCTGGGTTTACTTTCCCGCATGATCTTGTGGTCTAAGCCAACCGCCCCTTTGATCGCCAATGCCCCCGTCTTCTCATCCAGGAGCATCAGGGAACAGCGCTCCACCTCCAGGACGCCGGCGATGCCGTTGACGATGAAATCCGCCAGTTTGTTAAGATCCGAAAAGCTGCCTATTCTTTCCTCGAGGTCCAGAATTTGCTCGAACTTTTGCTTTTCGAACCGCAGGCTTTTGTTGAGCGCTTCCATCTCTTCGCGGTGGCGCACGCGCTCGGTGACGTCCTTCCAGACCGAGACAAAGTGGGTGATCTCCCCCCGCGTATTTTTGAGAGGCGTGATCGTCTGGTCGGCGTAAAACAGCTCACCGTTCTTCTTTTTATTGGTGAGGACATGCTCGAAGGTCTTGCCCGAAAGGATGGTTTCCCAGAGCGTTCGGTAAAAATCGGCCTTGTGATGGCCGGACTTGAGGATGCGCGGGGTTTTTCCTAAAGCCTCTTCTCTCGCGTAACCGGTCGTCTCTTCAAAGGCGGGGTTGACGTACTCGATGATGCCGTCTTTGTTGGTGATGACGACGCTGTCCGCCGTCTGCTCGACGGCGGCGGAAAGATATTTGAGCTTGAGACGATTTTGTCTGGAGTCTTTGTTATTCATCGGCCGCGGTTGCCCGGTGTGGACTTTGGCTTTGCCTGTTTTCGAAAATTACCGTGGCGTAAAATGGCCGAGCGTTCATCCAGAGGCTCGACGGTCTTGCGCTCGGCCTCGTACACCGAAACCGCGGGCAGTCCACGGAAATGCGTCAGGATATCTTTTAATTCCTCCGGCGAAAGCGGCATCATGGCGCCGGGGCGCAACGGCGTGTTGATCTGCACTTCATCCGCGTTGATCTCCCTCGCGATACGGGCAATCTCCGGGGCGAGGTGCTTGTTTTCCTCAACGAACATGACCTGCAGGGCGAGCTTCCCTTTAAATTTCTTCCTGAAATCCTTGATGCCTTCCACGACGCGCCGGAATTCGATGCCTTTGGCGGGAATGTCGACTTGCTGAAAAGACGCCTGGTCAGCGGCGTCAAGCTTGGCCAAAACCCGGTCGGACAGGAACAGATCTTCCTGCACGTCGGGACGGTCGATCAATCCGGCGTTGGTGATGACCGCGATCTTCCCGCCGGTCGCCTCGCGCACCGCGCGGATCATCTTGCCCAGATTCTTCGCCAGGGTCGGTTCCCCGCGGCCCGAAAAGGTATAACAATCGATTCTCATCGGCGGCATCGCCTTGATCTCGGTGAGGATCGTTTCCACGGGAACGAAATCCTCCCTTTGGGTGTAAAACTTTGCCGTGCGCCCCAGCTGACAGTAAGGGCAGTCAAAATTGCAAATCTTCCGTTTATCCGTAAGAGGGTCAATGCCCAGCGACATTCCCAGCCGCCACGAATACACCGGGCCGTAGATATACCTGAACCGTTTTATGGAAGAACTAATCATTCTTTCCTTAAAAAATGTGCCGGCAGTTTCCGGATATTCGGGCACCCGGTTATCCGGATAACCAAGAATTTTGAATCAAAATGGTTTATTTTGTCATGCAGATACATATACCATTATGGTAATATTAATATATTTATTTTTAAAGCACAAGGTAAATAAAGGGATTGGGGGGGGCGGAGGGGCGATGATCTATCTGACGATTTCTGAATTGATTCCCGACGCGCTGGAAAAAAGCGGCGGGATCCTCACCGCCGGGGGGGTCATGGTGGGTAACGACATCCCGCGCTAGATACCGGTGGTCGGATCCGTAGCATCGCCTTTGTGATGCTTGATGTCCTTGCCTTCGACGATATAAATGACCTCTTCGCAGATGTTCGTGGATATGTCCGCGACCCGCTCCAGATTGTTCGCGACGCGCATCAAATGCAGCGAACGCCTGATCCCGTCACGCTTTTCCCGGATGAAATTAGCCATGTCTTCGAGGATCTTATCCTCAATTTGATCGACGATCTCATCGCGGTCGCAGACATCCCTGGCCAAAGCGGCATTCTCATGAACAAAGGCGTCGATTGAGTCCTTGAGCATCAGCGAAGCGGTCTTGGCCATGTCCCGGATATCATCCAGGGGCTTGACAAGCGGCCGGACGATGAGAAAAAGGCCGCTTTCGGAAATATTGACGGCGTGGTCCGCCACGCGCTCCAGGTCCTTGTTCATTTTAAAAATCATGACCACCGTCCGCAGGTCTTTAGCCAACGGTTCAAACTGGGCGATGAGCGCCGTGCACGTCTCGTCGATCTCGCGGTCGTAATTATTGGCCTTGGGCTCCTCCCGCTCGATAACATCCTCGAGCAGATTTTCGTCCTTCTCCAGCAATCCCTTGATGCTTTTATTGATCATCCCTTCGACCAAAGTCGCATACTCGATGAGCCGGTGTTTGAGTTCAGCCATTTTTTCTGTAAGCATGTTTTCCCCTTGTTATTATCCGAATTTTCCCGTTAAGTATTCTTCGGTCCTTTTGTCCTGCGGGACCGTGAATATTTTGGCCGTTGGCCCGAATTCGACAAGATCTCCCAAATACAAAAATGCTGTAAAGTCCGACACCCGCGCGGCCTGGGCCGTGTTGTGCGTCACGACGATGATGGTGTAATTTTTCTTCAATTCCGTGATCAGTTCTTCGATCTTGGCCGTCGCGATCGGATCAAGCGCGGAACACGGCTCGTCGAAAAGGATCACGTGCGGTTTGACGGCCAACGCGCGCGCGATGCAGATCCTTTGCTGCTGGCCACCGGAGAGCGACAACGCCGGTTCGTGGAGCCGGTCTTTGACCTCTTCCCAAAGCGCCGCTCTCTTGAGACTTTCTTCGACGATCCCATCGATAAATTCCCGGTTGGTGATCCCCTGGATCCTGACCCCGTAAGCGACGTTCTCATAAATACTTTTGGGGAACGGGTTCGGTTTCTGGAAAACCATTCCGATCTCCCGGCGCAGGTCCGTGATGTCGACGTCTTTGGCGTAAAGGTCGATCCCCTTATATAAAACTTTCCCTTCAAAACGAAAGCGCGGGATCAGATCATTCATGCGGTTGAGACAACGAATGAGCGTGCTTTTCCCGCACCCCGAAGGGCCCATCAACGCCGTGACCGTTTTCGCCTGAAAATCCAGCGTGACGTTCTTTAATATCTGTTTAGGACCATAAAAGGAATCCGCGTCCTTGATCTGTATGATGATCTCCTGCTCCATCACTTACCACCTTTTCTGATTTTTATACCGTAAATAAATAGCCGCGCCGTTCATAAACAACGTAATTGCCAATAACACAATAATGCCGCCCGCCGCGTCCGCCAAAAAGCCCTTCTGCGGACGGGAAACCCAGTTGAAAATCTGGATCGGCAACACGGTGAACGGGTCAAAAAATCCCTGCAAGCTCAAATGAACGTACGGGGACTGTTGTGAAAGCGAAACCGGGCTCGTGGGCAAAAACGGGATATACGTGAGCGCCCCGATGGTGATCAAAGGCGCCGTTTCCCCAACGGCCCGCGACATCGCCAAAATAATCCCGGTTAAAATACTCCCGAACCCCGCGGGAAGGACTTGATGACGGATGGTCTGCCATTTGGTCGCGCCCAGCGCGTAGGACGCCTCACGGATCGAAGATGGGACCGAACGCAGGGCTTCCCGCGTGGAAAGAATAATGACAGGGAGAACAAGCAAGGCAAGGATAAGCCCGCCCGCCAATACGCTTCTATCCAGATGCATCATCCGGACGAACAAACCCAATCCCAAGATTCCATAAATAACCGACGGGACCCCTGCTAAATTGGCGATATTGATCTCGATAAAATCGGTGAATCTATTGCGCCGGGCGTATTCTTCCAGGTAAATGCCCGAACCGATCCCCAGGGGAATGGCGAAAATGGCCGTCGTTATCATGATCCAGATCGTCCCCACCCAGGCGGAAAGAATACCGGCCTGTTCCGGCTTGCGCGAAGGATAACTCGTGAAAAAATCCCAGCCGATTCGATGAAACCCATCCATAAATACGTCGATGACCAACACGACAAGGACCAGCAACCCGAAAAAGGTCGCCGCCAAGCCGGCAATTTTAAAGGCGGCATCCATATTTCTATCCAGTTTCCTGCTACTCATAAATCTCCTGAAAACGCCGCTTCAATTTAAAACTGATGACGTTTAAAACGAACGTGAGGACAAAAAGTGTCATCCCGCAGACAAAAATCGTCTGATATTCCAGCGTGCCGTGCGGCGTGTCCCCCAGACTGATCTGGACAATATAGGCGGTGATCGTTTCGATCGGGACAAGAGGATTCATGGTGAATTTCGGCTGCTGCCCGGCGGCAATGGCGACGATCATCGTTTCTCCGATCGCCCGCGAAACGGCCAGGATGACGGCCGCCGTGATCCCCGAAAGGGCCGCCGGAAAAACGATCTTGAAGGCGACCTGGATTTTACGCGATCCCAGGGCGTAAGCCCCTTCGCGCAGGCCCATCGGCACCGCGTGCATCGCGTCTTCGCTCAATGAGGACACCAGCGGAATGATCATGATCCCCATCACCAGCCCGGCGGATAAAGCGTTAAAACCGGACAAGCCGGGGATAAATTGCTTTAACAAGGGGGTGACGAACAATAACGCGAAGTAGCCGTAGACAACGGTGGGGACGGCGGCCAGGATCTCCAGGAGAGGCTTGATAATGTGCCGCATTTTGTCCGTGGCGTATTCGCTTAAATAAATGGCGCTAATTAACCCCGCGGGCACGGCCACGCCTATGGCAATAAGCGTCGTCACCAATGTCCCGCACAGTAACGGAAGGATCCCGAAATGCTTGTTGGTGAACATGGGCGTCCACTGGGTGTCGGTCAAAAAGTCGATGATCCTGACTTCCTTAAAGAATCCTATAGACTCCGAGAGCAAGACGTAAATAATGGCGGCCGTCGTAAATACTGACAAGAGGCTGCAGCACAACAGCAGCCTCTCGATCAGCATTTCCTTGAACTTTACGATATTATTTTTCTTCAACATAACGATACATGCAAAGCAGGGAACAGATATATCTGCTCCCTACTGAATCTTGCTCAGGCCAGCCTCGTATTCATTTTGAGGTAACGGCACATAACCGACTTCCGCGGATAACGTCGGCGCGTTCTCAAGGTAATAGCGGACGAACTTTGCGACGAGAGGTTTTGTCTTCAGCGAATCCTTGTTAACATAGATGAACAAGGGTCGTGAAAGCGGCGCGTAACTGCCGTTTAACACCGTGTCCTTGGAAGGAGCCACGGCATCGCCCTTTCCCTTCACAGGCACGACCTTGAGCCTGCCGGAGTTCTCTTCATAATAGGCCAGACCGAAATATCCCAGCCCGCCCTTGCTCGAGGCGACGCCTTCGACCAGGACATTGTCATCTTCGCTGGCGGTATAATCACCGCGGCTGTTTGCGGCCTTGCCGTTGATGACTTCGGTAAAATAATCAAACGTCCCTGAATCCGTTCCGGGGCCAAAAAGCTGGATATCTTCCGCGGGGAAGTCGCTACGGATTTGATTCCACTTCATAATAACACCTTGAGCGGCAGGTTCCCACATTTTTCTCAATTCTTCAACGGTTAAATAATCTACCCAAGTATTTTGGGGGTTGACAACGACAGCCAAACCGTCAAAAGCTATTTTCACCTCAATATATTGAACTCCCCCGTCGCGGCAGGCGTCGATCTCTTTCTGCTTAACGGGTCTGGAAGCGTCGCTGATGTCCGTTTCCCCGCGGCAGAACCGTTTGAACCCGCCGCCGGTACCGGAAATACCGACGATGACTTTGCCCCCGCCGCTTTTACCGAATTCCTCGGCAACGGCTTCCGTGATCGGGAAAACCGTGCTGGAACCGTCCACCTTTACCGGGTCGGCGGCCAAGGCCGGCTTCTGGCAGATGACCACGCTGATAACTGTCAGGAAAATTAAGCCAAGTAATTTCTTCATTTCTTCGTTCCTCCCCTCAATTATTGTCCGACAATATTAGAATAGGGTTATGCCCTTGACTACCACTTCCAGCATACGATGGGCACGAAATCCTGTTGCACTGTTCATCAAAGGCATAACCCTATATTAGAATTTGAAATTAAAGTCCGTTTGCAGAACAGTTTCCACGGCCTTCTCCGCCTTGATCCTTTGCGTCCGGTAATAATCGAGGGCAATGGACGCATTCTTGTTCAGACCATATTCGAAAATGGTTTCATATCCCTTCACATCGGTGGCGCCCCCATAAAAATCCGAATCCGGAAAAGCGTCAAGCCAGGCGTCTTTCCCTAATGAGCGGTACGAACCCTTGACCTGCCACTGTCCCGGCCCGGAGACCTTTTTATCGCCCATATACGCTCCGGCGAGCCAGCCGGTATTGTTATCGTTGGGAGCCGGATTATTCACGTATTCCCCGAAGACCGCGATCCTGGGGATCGGGATCGGCAGGTGGAAAGACTCGAAAAGATTGTTAATACCGAATTCCACATTGGGGTTAAACGAATCATACTTGAAATCATACCGGCCCCCGGTCACGCTGTTGGTCGTCGGTGAAGAGCGGTTGTCCAACATCGATTTGGGCGCGCCGTGCGAAAAACTGTAATAGGCCAGGGCCAGCTTCAGATCGGCCTTTTCATCGGAGGTCTTTAACTGGACCCCGGGCTCGAAAACAAAAAAGTAAGGATCGGTCTGGTCCGCCGCCGATTCATCCAGGATAAAAACGCCCATGTTAAAAAAGGTCATTAAGTTCGGCAGTGTGTTCATGTTCAGATTGATCGCGCCGCCTTCGGGCGTAATGTCCGTGTCCCACAAAAGGTCACCGGCTTCCCAAAAAGGAATTTTCATTTTACCGCCCGTCAAGGCCAGCCAGGAATATGGTTTAAATTCCGCGTAAGCGTAATCCAGATTGATCGCCGATTTCGCGAACGCGTCGGTAAAGGTTTGATTGGTGGAACGCGGATTGCCGCCGTTACTGGCCAGCCCGGCCGCCACCCTGGTCTGGTCGTTGATCTTCGTTTCGAATCCCAAACGATACCGGATCCTGCCGCGGCTGCGGTCCTGGTCACTGCTGTCATTGCGCTTGGAGTATTCATGACGCAAACGAAAATCGCCTTTTATGTTCGTATTCTGGATCCAAGCCGGCAATCCTTGTTTATAACCTTCCTCGCGGATCAATTTTTCATCGGAAGCGATCTCTTCTTTCAGGTCCCGCACTTCTTTATCGGTTAAAATGCCTTTCTCCACGAGCTTCGCCATCAGCGCGTCCACGGACGTGCTGGCAAAACCCGGCGGCACGCTCCAGAGCCCAATCATACCAAAAATTAACAACCCGATGAAACTTTTCCTCATTTTTTCCTCCCGTCATTTTCGTCATTTACTTTTTAGGGAAAATGACGAGGCTCGCCAAATAAATACTAGAAAGGCGGCCTTCTTTCCTGTTACCTTAGTTATCTGAACACAATTTCCTTAAACCCCGGATGTTCACCTCGACCCGTTTAAGACAGCTTTGAACATGCTCATCGACCGTATTGGTCTCTTCAATGGTCGTCAAAAGCCTGCTCAATTCCCTGACCTGCGAACGCAGCAGCCCGACAATAAAGTCTTGATTACTGCCCAACAATCTCGACGGAGTCATAGGAATTTGATCTCCCCATAACTGCATTTTCTCGGTACTCATGTGATTGAATATACGTTGGGCGTGTTAAGAGATGATGGCGGGTGCGTGAACTTTGTGTGAAATCTTTGCTTTCTGCAGAGGCAGAAAGCAACCCCAGCGTTTGTTTTACGAGCTTACTATCAATTAAAAGCGAGTAAAACAGCAGGGGTGACCTGGAAGACTTTGGGGGAGCGTGAAGGGAAACGTAGGATCAGATCATGGGGGCTATTCCGCCATCCGGACGGTGGTTTCGCTCTATCTCAACCACTCCTCGCCTGCCCTATGGATGGTAAGCAGGACCGAGTGTAACCTAATATCTCGTCGCGTGTCCTTTGTCCAGCAGTTCCTGGTTAAGGTACACGCCGTCTTTGAGGATGTCGCGCGCGTCCTCGACCTCTTTTCTGTAGAAAACGTCCACGACAAAACGGCCGTGGATGTCGGTCTTCGACTTGTGCGATTTGACGACAATGGTAGAACCCGCCGGCAGGAGTTTTTCCACGAACCTTTTGGCGCGGTCGCCTTCGGCCAAAGGCTCCCTGCAGGGAGGAGTGCCTGTCTCCGGACAATCGATCCCGCGCAGGCGCAGGCGGTCGCGCACGATGATCCGGAAGCCGGCTTCAATGAGCACCAGAAGCGTGTCCCCGTCGATGACGCGGTCGATGGTAGCGGCGTAGGTGCAGGACATCTCCCCGGCGATGTTGAGATCTTTCAGCTCTTCTTTGGCGACCGGCCAGCTGACAAAAAATCCGCAGTCGATGAGGACTTCGCCGTCTTTGAGTTTGGCGCGCAAGGGAGATATGGAAAACGTGTCAAGCCGCAGGTCCGCGGGGCGCTTGAGCGGGGGAAGCGCCGACGGATCTTTTTCCGGTTCCCGGCGGATCGCGCGCACCAGCCTCCGGATCTGGCTGCTGTTGAGGTCTTCCTTGAGAATGCGCTGTTCCAGACGTTTGCGTGTTTTCTCATCCTTGACCGGCAAAAGCTCGACATAATCGGTCCAGTCCAATTGAGTCGGTACCGACTCTTTTGGGTTAAGCAGGTAAAATCGCCGCATTTAAAGCAGATTGCTTTTTGAAAAGCCGGCGCCGTATTTCTCGCTCAGGGTTTTTGAGAGCTGCCGCAAAAGCCCCGTACCGTACCGCGCGCGCATGGCCCCGTCCTGCTCTTCTTCGACGATGCGCCGGCCTGTCTCCTCCCGAAGGGAAGAAATGTCGTCAACGAGCTTGCGGAACTTGTCTACAGCCGGAACACCGGGCATTTCAATTATCCCTTCCTGCTTAAAAATCAGCCCCTGTCACGGGTTATGCTGGCCGCCAGCCACCCCGGGCCCCGGAGTGTCCTGGCTCACAACCACTGCCTGCTATTTACCACTTTTATAACAACATAATTCACAAAATCTCTTGTTGGGAAACAGATTATCTGTTATATTCTTACTAGTAAGACAATCGTACGATTACAATCAAAAGGGGGTGATCATTTATGATCAATTTCTCAACAACCAAAATGACATCAAAAGGCCAGGTGGTTATTCCGGAGGAGACCAGAAAAAGGCTTGGGATGAAACCTGGGACACAGTTCATGGTCGTAGAAAGCGCCGATGCCCTTATCTTTAAGGTCATTCAACCTCCATCAATGGAAGATTTTGACAAGCTTTTAGCCGAAACAAGGCGCCAAGCGCGCAAGGCCGGGCTAAAAAAATCAGATATTACGCAAGCCGTTAAATCCGTCCGGGCGGAGACCAAAAAACGGTGAGAATTATTTTAGACACCAACGTTTTAGCCTCGGGACTATTCTTCCCGGGCATTCCCCTCAAAATCTTAAAAAGTATAAACCAGGGCAAATATAGAATCATTGCCTCTCAAGAGATCGTTGATGAATACAAAAGAACTATCGACAAACTTGCCAATCGCTTTCCGAATGTGATTAATGCCAACACTCAACTGGAATTAATTATCCTGTCTTCTGATATCTGCCAACCCCAAAAATTGATCGAACCTGTATGCGCTGATCCTGACGATGACAAATTTATCTCCTGCGCAATCGCCAGCAAAACAAAAATCGTCATCAGCGGAGACAAGCACCTGCTTGATGTTTCAGGATATAAAGACATCGAAGTTTTAACACCCCGCCAATTTGTTGATAAATATATCAGCTAAAAAACTGCCGGCCGCTTTCAATCCCGCCGCGGCCAGTTCGAGGAATTCCCAAGGCACCTTCTCCCCTTTGGCCAGCTTCTCAAGCGCGATCTTCGAGCGGTCAATTTGTTCCTAATCTCGGAAAGAATTTCGTTCGCCATAAAAATTAGTCCCTGTCACGGATTTAACAACGGGTTTATTAAATTCTGACGTCTTACCTTTTCCGGATCGCAGGGGTCATGAAAGATCGCCCCCAGATCAAACAAATCGATCTTGCAGTCCAGATTGATGTCTTCCTTGTCCAGCGTCCCCCGGCATTCATGGCACAAATAAAGCATCTTTAAATATTTCCCATAAACAACGCGGGGCAATTCGTACCTGCGGTCAATCCCCCACCATTCGATTAAATCCTTATCGCCCTTGGAAGAATTGCACCTCCGGCAGGCCTTGACGATGTTGTGGATCTCCGAGAAATGACATTCCCGTTTGGGCACGATATGGTCATTCGACAATTCTTCTGTACCGCCGCAATACGCGCATCGGGCGGGATCCATTTGAAGGTCTTCCCGCAATACCGCCGACCATTTTTTCTCGCCGCTTTGCAGCTTTTTGAAATTGTGCATGACAAAGCCGTAATTCTTCCTGTCCTGCAAGGCGGAACCGGAAATAAGCTTCGCGTATTCCCAAAAAATCAAATCTCTTATCGTCTTGACTGCTTTCGGCGGCATTTCTCGCTAAAAATCGGGTGTCTCGACGGCGGCAAACATTCAGCCCGTCCCCCTCCAAACCGATAAAACCTCAGTCGGAAGCAACTTTAATTCAGGTTACGGTACGTGTCTGGGGACTCAGCGGGGACTATAGTAAAGTCCTTATGCCTTTTTCTCATACAACGCCAAACTATTCCTCGCAATGCGAAAACATAATCTTTGTACTCTTCCTGATTGTCATAATTGATAAATTTTTCCGGATTATTAATATCTAAAAAATGGAATAACTTTTTAGGGTTATGCCCTTGACTACCACTGCCCCAATATGTAATATATCGGGGCTATGGAAGACTATCCTAAAACGATGCTTGAGTTTAAGAAACTTTTCAATACTGAACAATCGTGCCAAGAATATCTTTACAAAATGCGA
>JACROV010000071.1 GCA_016214285.1 Candidatus Omnitrophota bacterium
TCAAGCGGCCAAGGTTAAAGCCCGAGGTTTTCGCACCTTTCGTTATTTTAAGATTGTTGTCTTTTTAATAACGGGTAAACTCAATTTTGCTCAACTCAATAAGCATTACTTACCCATTTGAAATTCAAAGGAGCCTATTTTAGCTTATGTCCTTCGCTTTGGCAGGGATGTCTTTTATGCTTATCTTCATACCGGCGCTTTGGGGTTGCTGGGCGGGGTGGCGCTGGGCGAATGGTTATGGCAGAATACGAGGTTAAGGGAACTCGGTGAGACTTGCCGCCAGCGGTATTGGGCGAATTATAAAGATTCAATTTTTTGATCAAGGAAGGAAGGGATATATGCCGGAATCATTTTTTGAGAAACTCAAACTCTGCCTGAAACCCGCGGGACTGGTCCCCCTTGTTTGCGAATCATTTCCGCGGAAAGAGCTTGTCAGGCTGATGGCGTCGGCGGGCGTTGTTTACCCTGGCATCCGGATGGAAACGCTTCGGCCGGAGGAGCTGGCTTCAGGATGGGTCGAGGACGCGTGGAAGGATCCGGGAATTCTTGCCGGACTGGTTAAAGCGCTTGATAAAGCGCATGAAAAGGACATTGAGCGCGTACGACTTGCCTCGCCGGACGAGATGAAGCGCATGCCTGGATCCGTCGCGGACATCTGCCGTCAGCGTGAAATCAGCGGATTGATCTGGGCGCTTCTCCGGGACGAACGTGCCGACGCCGCGCTGGTGAGGCGGTTTCTTGAATCATTTTACCGCCTTGTAGATAAAGGGGCCGCGGCATTCAAGAAAATGGAGAGATTTGATGACCGCCTCTGGCAGGGCAAATTGAATAAAAAAGAAACGGATAAAGTGCGCGGGATGCTGGTGGATCTTGCCGTGGAGAACAAGGAACTAAAACGCGGCCGGCAGAAGACGGCCAGGGACCAGGACAAAATGACGCGGCAGATCGATGATCTGAAGAAGAAAGCGGGTGCCGGCCAGGCGGAAATCGCGGTATTGAAGAATGATCTGGCCGGACTGCGTAAAGAAGCGGCCCGTAAAGATGCCTTGATCCGCGAGCTCGAACATAAGATGAAAACCATTTCTCAAGGAGAGGAGGAGCTGCTGCGCCGCCGTATTCACGGTCTTGAGCGTAACGAACGGAAATTACAGCATGAGATCTCGGAATTTCATGACAAACTCGCGTCGGCCAGGTTCGAGGTACAGACGGGGGACGGCCGGTACCGGGAACTCCAGAAGACATTTCAGGAGGAACGCGTTAAGAAAGATCGTCTGGAGCAGGATATAAAACGGCTCGCGCTTAATGCCCGCCCGCTGGACGGGCAGACGGCGGTCCGTGATCAATCCGGCCCGGCGCCCGCAGGGAAAACATCTTTTCCGCCTAAGGACAAGGGACGGCGGCTGGGGGTTTTTGTTGACACGCGTCATCTTTGGCAGGCTTCCCGGTTCCTGCAGCAGAAGATTGATTATCAAAAACTTCTGGATTTTATTGTTCTCGACCGTCATCTGGTCAAAGCGGTCGCTTATGTCATGACGGCACCGGATATCGACTCCGGTGGATTTCTGGCCATGCTTGAGAAAAATGGTTTCCATGCGCGCTTCCGTCCGTTTGTCCGCTGGCCGGACGGCTCGATCCACGGCGGCTGGGGCGCCGGCATCGCCGCGGATGTGATTTCTTTTTCTGAGAAATTAAGCCTGGATATTATTCATTTGGTGAGCGGCAACGCGGATTTCACGGATTTATTGAAATTACTCAAGGCTAGGGGTCTGCGGACCGAGGTCTCCGGATTCAGGATTGATACGGTGCCGGAAATTGAGCGGGCCGCGGATGAATCGATATCTCTCGGCGCTGAAATTTTCGAGGGGGCCAGCTATTAAAAACAAAATTGACAAAGTACGAGGGGAAATTTTTGAATCAGGAATTCTTGGATGAACGCCTGGCGGTCGCGTATGAATAAGACTTTACTGACAGGGATTGTGTGCGGTTTGCTCCTGATCGGCTGCGGCCGGGCGGCGCTTCTTAAGAAATTTTCCGAATCGCGGGAAATGTTTGGCAGTATCGCGCGGCTCGACGTTTGTTACGCCCCCGGGCAGGAGCAGGTCCTTGAGCAAACCGTCGCCGAAATATGGCTGCGTTTTGAGGACATTCACGGCCGGTTAAGCGTGTATGACCCCGCCAGCGACTTAAACCGCATCAATCATTCTTTTCCTGACGCCGTGACGGTCGGCGCGGATACCTGGACGCTCATCAGCGACGCCGTTTACTACCATCGGCTTTCCGGCGGTGAATTCGATATTACGATTTATCCTTTGTTAAGACTTTGGAGGGAAAGCGAGAAGATCGGGGTATTGCCCTCGCCGGATCAGATCCGCGCGGTCCAACAGTTGATGGGAGCGGATAAGTTCGAACTCCTTAAGAATAATCGGGTGCGGGTGCTTAATCCTGGGGCACAGTTGACGATCGACAGCATTGCCGATGGATATGCCGGCGATGAAGCGGCCAGAATTTTACGCGCGCACGGGTTTGCCAATTTTTTGGTGGACACAACCGGCGAGCTTTACGCCGGCGGACGCAGCTGTGAAGGCCGGCCTTGGCGCCTGGGCGTCAAGGATCCGCGTGATCCGTTCGGCGCGGAGATGATCAACGTGCTGGCCTTGCGGGACATGGCGGTGACCACCTCCGGCAATTACGAACATTTTTATACGATCGGCGGAAAAAGGTACTCGCACGTGATCAGCCCCAAAACCGGCTTCCCTCGCGAGGATATCGTCAGCGCCACCGTGATCGCTCCCAATACGGAAATTTCGGATTTTCTTTCCACGGCACTGTGTTTGCTGGACCCCCGCAAAGGCGCCGCCCTGGTTGACGCCCTCGGTGAGGGCTATGCCAGTATGGTCCTGGCCGATGACGGCAGCGGCCGGTTCACCACGACGGAAAGCCGCCGCTATCGCCAATATCTGCAGCGTCAGCCGTAGTCTTTCCGTAACTTCCTGACCGCTTCTTTCTTGACAAATCAACAGAGGTTATTAAAATCGGGGTAAATCCAACGATCATGCGCGAAAAGCAGATCATTAGAAACAGTGTAAAAGTCATCGAAGCGCACTTCGATGCGGGCAAGCTTCTCTACAGTAAGACCAAAGAAGGTTACGAATTAAAATGCCCGCGCAGCAAGCAGATATGTCTCGTTCGCTACGAAGACATGCTTTCCGGCTGTCGACAGTGTTTGGGGGAGGATGGGAAAGCAAGATTTGTTGGTATAATCAAAGAAAGCCGAAAAACTGTTTGAATTGTGTCATGATGTGATTGTATAATCATTTCAAAAGGCGATGGAGTTCGCCGTACTCTTACATTAAAACCGCTTAGGTTTTTTAAAAAGAAGCTAATAACTCCTACGATTCTTTGCCGGAATTGCAGGAGTTTTTTGTTTTTATAGTGCGGAATTATTTGCGTTGGAAGAGGCGATAAATGAAATTAATTCTCGTCAGACATGGCCGGACGGAATGGAACAAAAAAAGGAATTAATACCGTCATACAAGAATCTTCAGATGATGTTGTTATTGTCTCTCATATGAAATCTATAACCCATCCTTGGGAGTTAGGAGATTTTAATGTATGAAGCACACAAGTTATTTTAATCTCTTGGACGCGCTTAAAGAAGACGGCTGTGCCATTTGTTTCTTAGTCAGCAAATCAATTCATAAGGCGATGGATGATTTTTTGTACGAGCGAGTTAACGATCCCGGAGCCAGAGAAGAGACCAAGAAATCTTTCGGATTTTGTAACCGTCATGCGTGGCAAATGCAGAAACTCGGAGACGGGTTGGGCGTGGCGATCATTTATCAAAATTTATCGGAACTTCTCATGACAAAATTGGAAAGCATAAAAGACAACAAAAGATCGGCGCACGATTTTTTAGACATTGAAGAGATTCGCCTTTCGAAAAAGATTGAAGATAATTGTATGTTTTGTAAAGAGGCGGAGGAAATTGAACAAAGATATTTTTCAGTTCTCATCGAGGAGTTTTATGATCCTCAGCTAGAAAATAATTTCGAAAATTCTTTTGGTTTATGTTTGCCGCACCTGATTATATTCTTGAAACAATGCAGGGACGCCAAAATTACTTCGGATGTGCTTAAAACGGAATTAACGAAATTGAAGAATCTGATTGCAGAACTAAAGGAGTTTCAGCGTAAACACGATTATCGTTTTATCAAAGAAGGATTTGGCAAAGAAGGCAATTCCTGGACGAGAGCCATTGAGAAGTTCGGCGGCAAAGAGGGCATTTTTTAAATTTTAAAAAATGAAAGGGGATGGCATGTCAAAGATCAAGAAAATCATAGCCAGAGAAATCTTGGATTCCAGAGGCAACCCTACCATAGAAGTGGACGTGGTTCTGGATAACGGTATTTTGGGCCGGGCGGCTGTTCCATCGGGTGCGTCAACTGGAACACGCGAAGCGGTCGAACTTCGAGACGACGATAAAAAAAGGTATTTGGGAAAAGGCGTTTTAAAAGCCGTCGAGAACGTTAACAAAATTATTGCGTCTGAGCTTATCAATAAGGCTCCGGAGAAACAAAAAGACGTTCTTTGAAATTTCAAATGGGTAAGTAATGCTTATTGAGTTGAGCAAAATTGAGTTTACCCGTTATTAAAAAGACAACAATCTTAAAATAACGAAAGGTGCGAAAACCTCGGGCTTTAACCTTGGCCGCTTGAATCAAA
>JACROV010000045.1 GCA_016214285.1 Candidatus Omnitrophota bacterium
ACCTCGTCGAAAATCAAGAACTAACCGCTGCTTCCCTGGCACCGCATTTTTAAAAAATTCGCGCCCGCTACGGCCAATCTCCGTCGAGAATAGAAATCTGACCCCCAAAAAATGCCTTCGAACTGTAGAAGAAAAGTTAAAACTCACTTGCTTGGACTGTCCACTTTTAAAATGTAAACTATTCACTTTTAAAATGTTGGTAACAGTTCTTTTAATGCAAAAAGAATTTTGCCTTCCCATTGATATGCCGCGCAATAAATTTCTATTTGATCAATGTCAACAGGGCCATGACGGCGATCCCCAGCAGGATGCACGCCAGCTGTCCCAGGGAGACGGCGGGATGGGCGTCATGCTCGTGTAATTCCGGGATCAGGTCCGATCCGGCGATGTACAAAAAACCGCCGGCCGTAATGGGAAGGATATAGATGAACAAGTTACCGACATGCGGGCCAAGCGCGAAGATCAATAACGCCCCGGCGAACGCCGTCAGCGCGGAGAGCAGGTTGTACACCAGGGCCTTGCGGGCGGAGAGTCCGCCGTGCACGAGGATCCCGAAATCCCCGATCTCTTGGGGAATTTCGTGAAAAATTACGGCCAAAGCCGTGGCGAAGCCGACGGCGGGGCTTACCATAAAGCTCGAAGCGATGATCATGCCATCCATAGCGTTATGCACCCCGTCACCAATAAGATTCAGGGCAACCACCGGATGCCTGTGCGCGGTTGTGGTGGGGACATGACAATGCTGCCAACGTAAAAATTTCTCCAGAACAAAAAAAAGGACGATCCCCAGAAGGATCAAAAGCGAAGTGGTCATATTAAAGCCGACCTTCTCGCAAATCTCCGGCAGCAGATGAAGAAAGACGTCCCCGAACAGCCCGCCGACGGCAAAGCTCACCATGTACAGAAGCATTTTCTTAAGCCGCTCGATCTTCAGGGATAACGTAAAGATCCCGATAAGAGAAATGAGACTGACGACGACCAGACTGGCGAAGGTATAGACAATAGGCATAAAACAATTTTATGCCAACTTTCCGGCGAAAACAACATAAAATTCCCATAAAAATCCGTGCCGAAAAACTTTAAGTTTTTCGGCACGGAAAACTTTAAACGGGTATAATAATTTTTGTAAGACCATGGCCGACTTCGAAACCATTTTAAGCGATATCGCCGGCCTCGTTTGGGGGCCGCCTCTTCTCATCCTCCTTTTCGGCACCCACCTCTTTCTGACTTTTCGTCTGGGCTTTATCCAACGCTACCTGATCGATGCCATCAAAATTTCGTTTGAACGTAAAAAAGAGGGCGAAGGCGACATCAGCCAGTTCGGCGCGCTGACAACCGCCCTGGCCGCCACCATCGGCACGGGTAACATCGTCGGTGTGGCAACGGCCGTCGCCTCCGGCGGCCCCGGCGCCGTGCTCTGGATGTGGCTGACCGGTGTTTTCGGGATCTCGACCAAATACGCCGAAGCGCTTCTTTCCGTCAAATATCGCGTCACAACTCCCCAAGATCAGATGGCCGGCGGCCCCATGTACGTCCTTGAACGGGGAATGAACTGCCGCTGGCTGGGGGTCATCTTCGCTTTTTTCACCGCGGTCGCCGCCTTCGGCATCGGCAATATGGTCCAGGCCAATTCCATCGCCCAGATGGCCAAAGAAACATTCCATATTTCTCCCTGGATAACAGGGATCATCATTACCGTTCTTACAGCTGTGGTCATTTTAGGCGGGGTCAAATCCATTGCCAGGACATGCGAAAAACTTGTCCCCTTCATGGCGATCTTTTACGTGGCTGGCTGCCTTATTCTGCTGATACTTAAATTTGAAACGCTTCCCGATACGATTATGCTCATCCTCAAAAGCGCCTTTACGGGACAGGCCGCCGTCGGTGGATTCTTAGGGGCTGGCATGAAAGAGGCCCTTCGTTTCGGAATCGCCCGCGGACTTTTCTCCAACGAATCGGGCCTGGGCAGCGCGCCGATCATCGCGGCCGCGGCGCAAACCAAAAATCCCGTACGCCAGGCGCTCGTTTCCTCAACAGGGACATTCTGGGATACGGTTGTCGTGTGTTTAATGACCGGCCTTGTGATCGTCAATTCCGGTGAATGGGTTGGCGGACTCAACGGAGCGGCCCTGACGAAAAAAGCCTTCGAAGATTTCCCGATCGTGGGGCCGGCGATCCTGACCGTTGGGCTTTTGACCTTCGTTTTCTCGACGATCCTCGGCTGGTCGTATTACGGAGAAAAAGCGGCGGAATATCTCTGGGGAACCAAAGCGATTCCGATCTATCGTTATCTTTGGGTGGCCGCGGTGATGGTCGGCGCCGTCGTTCAGTTATCGGCCGTGTGGAACTTTGCCGATATCGCCAACGCCCTGATGGCGGTTCCCAACATCATTTCCCTGCTGGCCATGCAGCATGTCATCGTTGAAGAAACCCGCCTGCATTTATGGAATAAAAAAATAGTTTAGTCCTCGAGAACGTCCTTCATCATGGACTCAAGGTGGGCAAATTTTTCCACATAATCCTGCCTGGCTCTGCGGATGACCTCCAGCGCCTCCTCCCGGTTATAAATATCGGTGATCTCACAAAGCCGTTCATCGGAGCCGGGGAGGTCTTTATAGGTAAGAAAATAATGCTTCAACCGTTCAATGAAAGCCGGCGGGCAGTCGTTCACGTCGCGCCATTGGCTGTACAACCCGTCGCCATGCATGACGGCGATGATCTTGTCGTCCGCCTGCCCCTGGTCGATCATGCGGAATCCCCCGATGGGGATCGCGCGCACGATGATATCCCCGTGGCTGATCGTTTTTTCCGTCAACACGCAAATGTCCAAAGGGTCGTCATCGCCAACGATGCTCGGCCGGCGAACGCGCTCGCGGCACAGCTCGGCGATGCGGCCGCCGCAATACGTCTGCGGGATAAAACCATAAAGCGTGGGACAGATGCTGGAATACTTTTGCGGCCGGTCGACTTTTAAAAAACCGCTTTTTTTATCGATCTCGTATTTAACGGTATCGGTGGGAACGGTCTCAATGTACGTATTGACCATCTCGGGCGCTTCTTTGCCGATGGAGATCCCGTGCCAGGGATGAGAGCGCAGCAAAAGCGCCAGGGACTGCCAGAGATCGGTAAAATCATTGTTCATCTACAGGTTAACGCCTTTTTCTTTGGGAGTAATAATGCCGACGGAAACGATGGCCTTGAGACATTCTTCCACGCTCCAGCCGGGGTCCATGGTCTCGGAAGCTTTGACCACAAAAACGAATCCCGATGCCGGCGTGGGCGCCGTGGGGATCAAGACAAGCAAGAATTCTTCGCCTGTCGCGGGGTTTTTTATCGAGCCTGTCACAAAGGCCGGGACCCAAAGGCCGTCTTTGCTGACCCTGACCAATACCGCCTTCTGAAAAGCCTGCTTTTCTCCGTCGGCGACCGAAAGCCCCTGGGAAAGCTGTTTGCCCAAACCGTAAATCGTTTTAATAAAGGGGATCCTCTGAGGGATGCTTTCCAGCAATTTTAATATCCGATGGCCGAGAATATTACTGACGACAAGCCCGATAAGATATAGCGCGATCAGAAGCAGCAATATCCCCAATCCCGGGATCTTGCGCACCGCGAAAAAGTTGTTTAAAAAACCTATCACTTTTTGATCTATGAGGACATAAAGCAGCTGGACGGCCAGGACGCACAGCAAAAGCGGAATAATGGCCAGAAGGCCCCGAAAAATAAAAACGCGGATATGTTGAAAGAAATGTTTCATGATATTAACATATCCTAGCACCCGCCAAAGACATCGACAAGCCAAAAACAGGATATGTCCGTTTTGTCCGGTTTTCAACCGGTCAAAAAGCCGTAACCATATGATATATATAATATATGTCCTGGCCTAAGGGGCGGACATCCCCATTGATCGCTTTATTCTTTATGCGCCAGATGAATTGGCATCTCTGTCAATTTAATCAACCGCCAGCCGCCTTCTTCTCTTAAATCGGCATTCCTGATATCAAGCGAAGTCAAAATAAACTCCGGGTTATTCAGATCTTTAAGAGGAACCTTGATCCATAATTCTTTGCCTTTAGATTTTATTTCTGATTCTACTTCCCGCAGATAAATGTTACGACCTTGGTCATAAACGGAAATTTTGTTCGGCGGTCCCACAATATCGACACGAATTTTAGGCATTTGGTCAAAAGGAATCTCCCTTTTGTAACCGATAAGAAACATCTGCAACTTATTTGTTTCCTTATTCCAATAATTAGATGTCAATTTAACGTAAATAAATTCGTCGTCTTTGGTATAAGCAATCGCGTTATTGAGGTCGAATTCTGAAAAACGGCTGAGACCGGCCGTTGTTATACGGGTGAATAATTCATTCTTCCTTGCAAATGTATACAAAAACGGGGGGTTATAACCGACCTGAGTCTTATAAAAAGAAATGGCCTGCTGTTTCTTTTTAAGACTACCTTCATCCAAGTCAAAAGAAAACCAAACCGTATCCTTTTCCGGCCAATCTTTAGGGGGAGCGATTGATAATTGCGGATTGTTTCCTCGAGGCAAAGGCCATTTATCCCAATGGATCAAATATCCATAGACCTCCGGCTCTGCAATCTGTCCCTCCAAATCCCAAAGAGCCACCTGCAAATATAGCGGAAACGCCCGATGATCCTTGTGTGTATCCAACGGGTGCGAAACAAAAATCTTGGTCGGCTTAAAATCCGTAATCACTCATGCGTTATCACTTAAGCGCCCCCTGTGTTGACCTTCAAACCCGCGAGATCGAAAGAAGATCGACGCTGAGGGTTAGAAAGATGCATGGTAGAAGCGATGTAATCAAGGATGTCTCTCAAGCATTGCTTTAGACCA
>JACROV010000046.1 GCA_016214285.1 Candidatus Omnitrophota bacterium
AACTTCCACGCGCAATAGTTCCTGGTATACCTTCGCGACGGCAAGTCCACTCCCAAGACATCAAACTTGCCCGTTAAGGTAAACTCGACATTATTCTGGTCTGCCACGTAGTTATCGATATAGAAAATATCGTCTATATATGCGTCCGGATCGGACAGCTGATTAGCCCAGACCATGCGGATAATGACTTTTTTACCCCTGAAATCATACTGCTCTAAGTATGACTGGATAAGCCTTGAGACATTCGCCAGTCTGACCTTAACCTGGTCAATCTGCCCCTGGTTGTTTTCGCCTATAAACTCATGAGCTATAGGAAATTTCGAATAAAAAACCGAATTATAAGTGATATCCGTATCATATCCGGCAAGATGCAGATCGCTGACGCCATCGTAATTTTCTATGGTATATAAAAAAATCGGCTGGTTTTCCTGCTTGGCTTTCTCTGTTTTAAATGTCGAATCGATATTCCTTGGCATTATTTCACCTCTATAAAATCTAATTCGAAGTCGTAGACCTGATAGGCCTTTAAAACGAACTTGAAACTGTCCTCGACGAACCTAACTGTATACTCCACGGAATCGTTTGGATTCGTCCAAGTAAATGCCGTAAGCGCCCCATATCTAGCCATGAAGAAGTCCCGAATAGCGTTCATCTCGGACAGCGTCCTATGCTGAAACCTCAAAGTCCATTTCCTCAAAGGGTTCTGCCATTTGCGCCTGCGCTGCTCGACTCCGTTCTCGAACTCGGAAACAAGCGTCTTATACTGAACCGTCTCATCGACCGCAAAGTCCGGGGTATAATTAAAGTCGCTCATGTGTAACTCCTGATAACCGAACGAATTTTACCGTTATTGTAAATATCGTCGGCAATGGCATTCGATAATGCCTTCCTGTTTCGCCAAACATCCTGCGCGTCCCAGGCTTGTATAACCTGATTGATATTGATCGTTATTCCTCCTGCTCCTGAGCCTTCGCCTCTGTTAAGGCTCTTTAGATTATCCGGACCGCCTAATGCCCTCATGCCCTGCCTTGATAATATCCCTTCTCCAGTCTGGGCAATAATCGGAACTTCGTCGGGAGCAAGCCCTGCGTGCGCCCTTATAAACCCGCCGTGATGTCTCCTGACAATGCCGCCCTGATGAAACAAAGCTCCGATATCCACTCCGAATATCTTGCCTCCGGGCCCGGCCATAGCAGTAAACAGCTTGATCAAAAGCAGTTTTGCCAGGATGTTCGATATCATCTGTAGTACTGCCCTTCCGAAATTGGCGAATATTTCCTGCATGTTCCTCAACTCACCCGTAAACGCCTTGAAGAAAAACTCGGAAAAAGCATTCTGCATATTACGCGCCGACTGTTTGGCAAACTCTTCCATGGCATTGAACTTTTCCGCCGCATCTTTTGCGTTGTCGCCAACCTGCCTGGCAGCATTCTTCAATATCTCCGCGGTGTCATCACCGGTTTCTTTTGCTTTGGCGAACACGAGGTCGTACTGCTCCATGGCGGTTTGCGCGCTCTCTTCTCTATCGACGCCATCTCAAAGGCTTTTCTGTTCAATTCCATATCAGAGGATAATTTCTTTACGCTTTCTCCTGCCTGCCTATATGCCTCTCCCACTCTCCCGGGTAATTTGCCCAGCAGTTCATATAATTTTATTAATGGCACCAGCAATTTTTGGAATACCGTGGTTGCCACCTCAAGCAAAGTAAAAAAACCGGACACAAGCTGGTTCATAAACCCCTGCAAGAATCCCAGCACCTGCCAGAGGACCTGTCCGGTCGATTCCAGAAAATCGTTCCAGCGTGACTTAAGCATCTGCACTTTCTCGTAACTCGTCATCATCTCGAGGTTGACCGCTGCAAGATGCGACTTGCTCCTATCCAATATGTGATTGGCAAGGGCTTGCGCCATGTGATATTTCTGCACTTCTTCCGTGGTCTTGCCTGTGGCCTTGGCGTATTCTTCGGCCGCGTCTTTAAGTGACAGTTGAAGTCCGTAGGAACGCCTCAAGGTAGTAACCAGCCCACCGGTAACTGCGCTTGAGATGTTTTGAAACGCCTCTTCCGTTGTCGTGCCGAATATCCTCGCTTCGACCCGGGCCTGG
>JACROV010000052.1 GCA_016214285.1 Candidatus Omnitrophota bacterium
AAAAACGTCTTGGCCCACAGCCAATAATTAAACAAGGGATCTGTCGCGGCGCGGCTGCGGGCGCTTAAGTAAGCCCAAATATCAACCAGGTTCAACCGAATCTTACCGTCGAAGCCGGGCACTGGAACAATTCCGGCAACCTTGACAATCCTGAAAGGCGCGACTATACTTGAAACGGATATGAAAGGATTCTTTACCAATCCAAGGCGTGAATTAATCGGCAAAAGTTTTGTGAATAACATTGTGCCGATTTTGTTGGTTGCAACTCTTGCCACTGATTTCTTCCTGAAAGCAACTTTAGATATCAAGATTATTTCCTGGGCATTAATTATAATTTTATATATGCTCGGTGTTATGATATTTCCGAAGGAAGGAGAAAAATAAAATGTTTTTAGCAGGTTTATTGGCGGTAGCCACCATCGCCGTGGTAATCGGCGTATGGTTCGGGATCGATCAATACCGCGTCCGGCATCACCACTGATCAAATCACCTCTTGATCTTCCGCTCGGCGCGTTGGTCAGACGGGCCAGACCTTTCTGAATGCCGCTCTGCGCCAGGACGCCCAAAGAAGCAACATAATTGACACGACCATTCGGATATGATAACCTTGCCGATAGAATGATATCAAGATTCTGGACAAACAAACGACTGGAAGCATTAAGCCGAACATCTCTAACATTATTCCAGGGATTTCTCATAGCAGGAGCTTTGGGAGGGGTGTTCGGCAAAATCGAATCCGCAGGGATTAAAATCTTATTTGTAATTATAACGACAGGCTTCCTTACTTTGGGCATCCTGTTTGCCGATAAACTGAATAAGGAGGATTGAAATGTTCGCGCTGATAACTGCCTTGGTAATCCTGATAATTGTTTCGTCCTGGATCGCCATCGAGCAATACCGGATAAAACATCACCATTAATATTTCCACCGGATGTGGAGACAGGGCCCGCCATCATCACAGGGCTTGACCCGCGCTGTCCTGTAACGTCCTCTTCCTTGTTGACCTCTCCCACTGCGCTGACTTGCGCCAGGACGCCAAACGAACCAAGCCAATCCAAAGTTAAGCCTGCCAACATCACCGGGCTGGAGGCCGGATCGGCTGAATTCGGCGCGTTGGTCAAGCGGGCCAGAGCTTCGGAGATGCCCTTTTGCCTCAGAACTCCCAATCGATTGGCCAGGACATAAACAATACCAGCCGCCACGACAAACGCGCCAGCCACCGCGACGAACGCCCCGGCAACCGCGTACGCCCCGGCGCCAATGGCCGCCCCCGCGAAGGTCCGCGGGTTATTGCCGGTTCTCTCAAGCCCTCTATGTATGATATTTTCTTGATTTCTTGATAAAGGCGCAGTATTATCTTCTACAGAAAGGAGGTGGAAAAGAATATGTTTATCCGCATTGTCGTTCATCCGAACATCTGTCATGGCAAACCCACGATCCGGGGCACGCGAATCATGCTCTGGCAAATCCTTGACCTGCTTGGAGATGGCCTCACCTTCAATGAAATTATTGCCGATTATTTTCCTCATCTCACCAAAGAAGATATTAAGGCGTGCGTTGACTACGCGAACTGCCTGGTGAAAAACGAAGAGGTTCATCTTGCCAAAGAGACCAAATAAAGTCGAGTTTATCGCTGATGAATGCGTGGGTTTGCCCACCATAAAATTGTTGCGCCAATTAGGATATGAGGAATTATGAGAATTACTTATGACCCCCAAGTCGACGCCCTGTACATCCGTTTCGAAGAAGGAACGGTCACCACCAAACATCTCGCCGAGGGCATTGCCGCCGACTACGACGCCCAGGGACGGCTGGCCGGCATCGAAATTCTCGATGCCCTCAAGCGCTTCGGCGACCCCTCGACTCTCAAAAAGGTCACCCTGGAGGAAATCGGCCTCGCCGCCTGAAGCATCATCATTGATCGCCTCTGCTCCGTCCATCGTCCTTCGTCCTTCGTTCTTCACGGCCTCAAAATTCGGCGCGTTGGTCAGACGAGCCAGACCTTTCTGAATACCGCTCTGCGCCAAGATACCCAATTGGGCCTTTTGTACGTAACGCTTGACACTCTCGGAAGAAAAAATTATACTTACTTTGTCTACAAAGAATTCGACTGGAGGATAAATGAAGACAGCAAATTTAGACAATGATTCATTTGTCAGAGAAAATCTGGAACGGCTGGTAAAGAAATATCCGCGCCGGAGGATCGTCATTTGTAACGGCGAAATCTTCACCGGCGATGACGCTGTTAAGAAAGCGAGGGCGAAATATCCCGGCTCCGTCCCTCTAAGCCTTCCCATTCCCGCTCCTGAAGAATTCACCCACCTGTTATGAAGAAGATCACCTTCCCTTACAAAATCTACAAAAAAGAATCTTATCCTATTATCAAAATCCTCATGGAAGGACCCGACGGTCCCCTGGAGACGGAGGCCTATATCGACACCGGGGCCAGTATCTCTATTTTTCAAACGGCCATTGCCTCGGACCTGGGGATAGATTATTCCGAAGGAAAAGTCAGTTATACCATGGTTGGTGACGGTGGCTTTATTCCAGTTTATATCCATACCATTCCCATACGCATTGGCCACATAAAGTTTCCAGCCCGCATCGGCTTCTCCCCGTCCCTGGGAGCGGATTTCAATCTTCTGGGCCAAAAGGATATTTTCGACCGTTTCGTCGTCAGCTTTAACAGACGAAGAGGCGTCGTTTCCTTCCAGCCTCATTAATCCGACGGAACTACGCCGTCTCGCATTTCTCCACGCATACCGCTTGGCCGTCACATAAACAATCCCCGCCGCGGCGGTCGCGTTTAATTCCTCATCGAAAGATTCAGTCGTAACCGGGCTGGAATTTCTTTTAAGTTCTCTGTAAATATTTTGAATCTCTCGCGGGATCTCCACATATTCGATAAAGCCTCTGCCTTGCGGGCCGTAGACGTCCGGTTGCAGACGGTAAACCTCGCCCAAAGCCATATCCAGATGGTAAACGAATTCCTGCTCATCCATGCGGCGTACATTCGGGACATACGGCGCGAAGCTAATGACCTTGAGACTCGACCACTGTTGATGGGCGGACTCTCTGATGATTTTGTTAAAGGTCGCGACGGCTCTCTTCTGAATAACGGGATGCTGGAAGATCAAAATGCTTTGAGGAAGGTAGGTATTCTCCAGAATTCTTAAGGCATTACGGATATTATCTTCGGAATTGGTGGAGGTCGTATCAAGAGGCAGGATGTCTTCTTCGTTTACACCGTTGGCAAGCAGGATCTCTTTGAATATCTCGGCCTCGGATTTTCCTTCCAAGTTTTCTTTCCTGTGCCCGCGCTTCACAAGATTATCGATCAGCCGCGCCGTCCCCGGCCCTATACCGCCGGCGATCAAAATCTTCTTAACCAAGCCCTGCTTATAAACCTTCGCCGCGGCCTCCGGCACCTCAACACGGCTGTTGCCCAGGGTCAACAAAAGATCAACCTTTTCGATGCCATACGCTTCTTGCAACGCCACTTTATTCAGAACAGACAGATCTCTCTGCGCGAGGAAGGTAATCAACATTTGAAGTTTATCTTCATTCCAACGGGTAACCGGGCTGGAAGTTGGATTATAAGAACTATCATAAAGAATTGGTTCAACTGGCTTTGGACGTTCATCTCTAATTACTGTCCTATAACCAGAATTAAATCCTGAAACTAATTTTATTGAATTTAACCCGCCACTTAAACTTTGTCCCTCGATTATACCGCCGTGTGATAAACTGACGTTAACATCCCCAGTCACTTCAACATCGACGTTTTTACCCTGATACCCGCCCCAAATAATCTCACCTCTACCCTTCCTGTCAGATGAAAGCTTGGCATTCTTTAGCACACCTTGATTTCTAATAGTCATCTTTGCATTTCCAACAATAGTATCCGCAATGCCTCCAAAATTATTAAATAGGGTTATGCCCTTGACTACCACTTCCAGCATACGATGGGCACGAAATCCTGTTGCACTGTTCATCAAAGGCATAACCCTATTATTAAATTCTGCGTCAACATTTACATCTCTCATAACCGCAGCGACTATGCGACCTGCTAACCGATCCTTAGGCCCAAGGCAAACATCTTTTTTATCAGCAATGATTAGGGCGCCTCCCCTATTTCCTAAATCCCAAACGTTTATGTCGACAGTTCGCCCATTCTTCGCATAGATTTCGACGCCTGGATAAACAAATGTCCCCTTTCCGATCCTGATCGCAATATCATCTTTCTCGTCCTTTGACGTAAAAACCTTTCCTGCCCGACTAATATAAACTGTACTCTTTTGTAAGATCGTATTTAAATCTCTAGCCTCTTGTATTGTGTCAACCGAGAATACCTTTGGTATATCCTGAGTCTTTTTAACCGCGTATTCATCTTTTAACTGCGGGACATTTAATAAACCCGACGCACCCAATCCCCCCGGCACACATTCTACTTTAACAGCCTTCTCCTCGACACTCACTTTAACAATATCCGACGTAATAAGTTTTTTCCGGATATGATTCTTAACTTCTTCATCGACAGTCACGCCATCATAAATATAAACACGCTGCCCCTGCCAGAGCTCCAGGTCAACTGCTACATGGATGCCCTTGTTGTGCTCAGAGACCAGAAAAACCCCGTCAAGCTTAACGCCATCGGCTACCGTGATAGGATGGACCGGGCCTTCTTTAACACCTTTATGCTGTGCAAGCCCGTTACGAAATTCCGCACCCTTTCCAATAACAACACCGCGCCCTTTTCCTTCTTCATCTTTTTGTCTCCACCCGCCAACAAGTTCATCTTGGCCGCCAATTAAACTTGCATTTATGATCTGGGCTTCGGAGGATACTATTGATTTAAAAATCTTTGATTGCTGATCAACAGCAACATCTGACCCAACAGCGCTCATCCTTGCTTCACTATTCCCCATAATTCTTGTCCGGTCACCAACTCCTCCATCATCCATTTCAATCAAAACAGAACCTTCAATTTCCACACCATCGCCTATCCGTGGAACATTCATTATTTCCCCGCCTTTAATAATCTTAACATTTTTCCCAATAACCATTTCCTCTACAATCAACGTATCACCCAGCCACTCAACACGAGCTTGTCCCTGACTCCTTCTTAAAGAAATAAAAGCATCTTCCATTACCAAACCTTCATCGATACTAAGAACCAATTTCTCCTGGTTTTCTCCCTGAAATCTTATCTGACTTCTATTGCCTTTTACGGTCACTGAACCGCCTAGTTCAATATGCCCATCACCAATAATAAATACATGTGAACTTAGGTCGGGACTAACAGTCTTTCCATCATTCACAACCAGATTGCTTTTATCAGGGCCACCTGAAGCAAGAAATCCTGAATGGGTAGATCCCTCTAAGCCACTCTTATGCTCAAGCAATCGAATCAATTCCCTATACACATATTCCCTTAATTCTTCGTCTTCTAAAATATCGGATACTGCGATAAACTGATTGTTCGTTTCAATTGATCGTTCCCGTATATTCGGGCGCAAACGCGAAGCAATATCTAAAACAGCTTTTAATCCAATTTCCCGCAATGCGACAACAAGAGGATCTAATGTTAAACGCCTGTTAACATCCCCAAGAAAATTCTTATTATTTGCATTCCCCAAAATAAAACTTTTTGCCAAATAATCATTAACAGAGACTACACCGTCATAATTAACGGAAAAACTGGTAGTATTATTTTCTCTCCCCACATAAATTACATCTTCTTTGAGTCTTTTCTGATAGACCTTATCAAACTGTTTGTTGGCTAATTCTGTGTTTAGCATGTCTTTTAGAAGTTTCATTTCAGAATAACGAACAATGAATGTGTATCCCGATGGCAGAATAATAGGCTTGGTTGGGAAAGGTCCATCTTGAGGGACTCCCTGAATCTTTCCATCCAAGGATTTGATTATTTCTGAAATCGGGTCTTTATCTTTTAATATGCCTTTAAGTGCTAAAGAAATCGCCGCATATCCCGTATCCCAATATTTTTCGAATGCATTAATAATATTGATAATGTTCTTTTGTGGTACACGTCGTGCATGAAACTCGTCAACGCTTACCTCAAAAGCTATATTTAAGGGTTGCTTTCCTGCTTGTATCCTTTCCCTAAGAGCCTCTACTAATTGATTAAGAATTTCTTCCGTACGAGATGCGTCTACTGCAAAATAACCGCTGGTAAATATCTTGACATTCGGCACTTCCGCTTCGCGTATAATCCTTAATACAGTGGCCATCTCGGTCAGGGGTTCCCCACCCGATAGCAAAAGACGAAAGACCTGATTGTCTTTAATAAAAGAAAGAATTCTCTCTATAGCTTTAGACCCTAATGAAATTTTTTGTTTTTTATTTTTAACTGAACGCATAAAACAAAATGCGCATCCCACGGAACAATAATTCGTAAGAGCTATGCATATAGGATCGTACTGCTTAATCCTATGCGGGACATTAAGCGGGATCCAGGAAGTAAACACGTCGTCGGCTTCCGGCATAACTTCTTCAAATAGTTGCCCATCATGCCTAACCCAAACCTGACTGTTCTCTTTGACCAAAATAGGTTTATATTCTTCTTTCACCTTTTTATTTAAGAGCGCGAATCCTCGTTGAGGCAATCCCGTTGAAAGAGTTTGCTGCATCGGGATCATGGCTGTTTGTCCCCGTTGCAACCTTTTCATTGCATTGACATAATCATTGAACCTCATATGTGAAAATGGATAATTAAACAAATTATTTCGCTGTGATTCACCAAGATCCCATCTGCCGGCATCGATCACAAGTGGTATTCCTGTCTTCAAAGACGGGCGTTCACCAAAATCTAAATTAACAATATTCCAATTCCTTCTAATATTATCCGGAGCAAACTTTTCAAACAAGTCGACAACGATCTCTCGATATTGGGACGCTGTTGTTTCAACGGTGATTGTTGCCAAGATATCACGCCCTATCCCTCTTTGAATTCTTGCGGCAAGGTCTGCAACCATAAACTCGCGTGTGCCCGCTTGAAACATTTCTTTTACTAATGGGACTCGCAAAACCTCGCGGCTATCCCCGCCATCAACAACAGCGACAATCAAAAAATGCTGATGTTCAGAGTTTCTGAAAGCTGTTAAATGATTGGCTTTTGCCCAAAATTCATCCCACGCTTCGCTTAATGGTTCAGATTTATATCTTCCCGATGTAAAAATATCTTTTAAATATAATTCATCACCGCCATTCAACATGCTTGGAACGATTCTATCTTTTCGTCTTACAATAAAATGTCCTATAGCCAGAAAATCTAATCCTTCGCCGTAAAAATACGTATTCAGCGCATCTTCTGGTGTCTCAACAATCGGGCCCCGTTTATTGAAGGATGTATTAAGCGCCCCTGGAACACCTGTACGTTTTCCCAGTTCGCCGAGCAGTGACCAATAAAGAGGATTTGCTTCACGAGAAACTGTTTGGGGTCGAGTCGTTCCATCTGCTGGATGAGCGCCGGCCCTGATCACATCTTTTTTATCTTCTGCCACAGGGAAGGCTATCGTCATAAAAGGAGAAATATTTACGCCGTCTAAAAATTCTGCCGCTCGTTCTTCTTGAATAGATAAGGCCGATGGACGCCAGGGTTCTCGATTCTTGATCCGGTTAACTTTGATGTTCCCTTCCGGATCGTTTAACCTGTTTAAAATACTCCTATTCCCCAGGGCTCGTGGGCCTAATTCTGCTCCTCCCTGGAACCAGGCAACTGTTTTATCATTCACTATCGCATCCGCGACTTCTTTAACCAATTGCTCATCACTTTCAATATGCTGATAATCAATACCTTTAACTAAACCGAAACGATCCAATACACTTTGAATTTCTTCATCAGAATATGTTTTCCCGAAAGATATTTTTCTAACTTCATTTTGAATATGCAAGCCATACTCTTCGTCTGCGACCGAAAGTGCGGCTCCAATAACTGTTCCATCATCAGCCGGATAGGCTGGTACGAAAAATTTATCTGCTTCGACGGTGCCGCTCTTAATGAGTTTGCCGTTGGCAGAAATGTTAAGCGCAAGGCCTCCCCCCATCACAACGTATTTCACGCCCCGTGTTTCGGGATTTTCATTGAGATAATACGAAACCATATCGTTAATAACTTGTTCTACCCGTTCTTGCATTGCAAATGCCAAATGCGCCCTCTTTCGATCTTCCGGTGTCAAATCACGCCCAGTTTTCCCCTCAGGCATTGGCAGGACGATCTCACCTAACCTTTGCAAAAAGTTTTCTGAGAAGCCGATCCCGGGAAGAGTTTTTATTTTTGTTAATTCAAATTTCCCCTGATTCATTTCAATTTGTCCGGTTTCCCGATTAAACCATATTAATTCTTGCATCATTTGTCTTAATCGAGATACTGCGTTCTCTTCGTCCGCATTTCTTGGCACCCCATAAGTGGCATACCCCATAACTTTTCCTTCATCATTTCTTCGATATCCCAAGTAAACCGTAATGATGTGATAAAAATGTCCTAAAGAATGCGTGAACGGGGTGGTGCGGGCGACCTTCTTTAATTTTCCATCCTTGGCCAGCCAAATCGTTGTTGATTCATCTTCTCCCTGGCCATCAATCGATGCGACCAAAGTCGGTTCTGTGAATCCACTGGCATAGTATGCTGCTGCCGCATGCGCTTTGTGGTGTTTAACAAAAGTGACAGACGGGATATATCCCGTACCGTAACTAAGCGCGGTATCTTCCAAAAACGATTGGAATTGATCTGTGTTATATCGATTATAGGATTCCTTAAAAGGAAGGCCGTGTTTCTGTCGATAATGATAATGCGGCTCTCTGCTGTTAGGCGTCTGCCGGTAAAAGTTATAATCATAAGGGATGGCGATATGATCAATGTCTTCCCAAGTAATCCCGTAAGCATCTAACAAATAACGCGTTGCTTCTTTAGGAAAGTACGCTACTGTGTGTTTATCTGAATTCAAACGCTCTTCTTCAATGGCCCCAAGAAGAACGCCGTCTTTGATCAAAGCCGCGCCTGAATCATGGCCTGGGCGCGAGACACCAAGCACATACACTGGTTTATTTCGTTGCCTTATCTCATCACGATAGTCCCGGTGATAGATCTTTACAGCTACCTCGCTACAAGTGGCGCAATGTTTAACATAGAATCTATCCTTTAATCCGTGACGTTCATTTATTTCCTGTTCCTTAGGATGCACTTTGACTGCTTCTGTCTTACTGACTATTGTTAATTCCCCATTTCGCCAATCAGCTCTTTCAATGCCGCTCACTTCGGATAATTTATGAAGAAGTCCGGTTATGTCTGCCGCCGGATCGAAGATTTTCAACGCGATATCAAGGCCTTTCCCTTCAAATTCAAACATATTCGCGGCAGAATTCACATCCAATGTTTCATCCATCGGCTTATCGTCACCTTTTATCGGTGAAGAGGCATCGACAATTAAGTCAACCCCTTTGCTTTTCACAATAATCTTGTTTTTATTCAAACTGACACGAACATGTGTCACCTGAACAACCGGCTGGCGGCCTTCCGGCATTCTGAGCCTCATGGATTCAAACCGTTCGAATAGCGCGCGCAATTGCTCGGGCGTGGCCTCTTTGATATAAGCAACGCTGATGTGATTGATATCCTGAACGAATGCCTTTTCATCCTGTCCAAGACGACGTTCATTCATTCGGCGCTGGGCAGCTTGTTTGATACGCATAACCGGCGGTGCATAGGTCCTGAGCTCAAGCACCACGCCGAAGTTATCCATCAAATGAGGCCCGGCGATCTCATATTCAAACTTCGTCATTCCTCTTGTATCCTCACGAAGTTCAGAAATTATGTCATCGACAGTGATGGAAACACGCGGCCCCACTGAATTCGTTGCCAATGTCGTGTGGATCTGCCCGAGCGGCATATACTCGGCCTTGGTCCGCCCGGCATCATCGAGCACTTCGCTGATAACAGCTTGAACTTTAGCCGCAACAACTTTGGCAGATATGGATTGATCAAACGGGATGTTAATGAATATCGACTCTTCCACAGGTTTGGCATTGATCTTTTTGAAGACTTCGATAACGACTTGGTCGGTTTCCAGAATAAGCGCCGTCTTGGCGTCTTTGGCCCTGAAGTTTTCATCCAGCTTCTTTTGATAAGCTACAGCCTCGAGATTCTCCAGCGGGCTGGAGGACAGACCGCCGGCTGAATTCGACCGACGTCGGTCGAATTGGCCATCCGCTTCTATCCAGGAGAATTCCCGCAGCGGCCGGTTGACAATTCCCGCGCTCACTGATATAGTGGCTGTCAAAAGGAAAATGAAATGGTCAAGATCGAAATCAATTACCAGCAAATCCTTAAAGCCGTTAAAAATCTTCCCTTGAAAGAGCGCGCCCGGCTGGCCAGAGAAATTCAAAAAGACACCATCCAGGAACAATGGCGTCAGATACGATCCGAAATTATGTCTACCCCCAAGGCCAAAATCTCCCGCGACGAGGTAAAAAGAATTATCGACGGGACGCGGGAAGAAATATATGCCAAAAGCCGCGGCCGTCGTTGATACCAACGTATTGATCAGCGCCCTTTTACGCGGCACATCCGCCCTCGCTGTCATCGATCTTATCGCAGACAAAACCATCACCCCGGTCATCTCCGAAGATCTCTTCAGGGAATTTTCCAAAACGATTGTCAAGCCAAAATTTCTTAACGCATTCGACCCTTTAAAATTAACCTTTCTCCACCGTTTGATTAAAGAACGGGCGGCATTTGTAAAATCAAAGGCTTCCATCCTTGCCTGCCGGGACGCTAAAGACAATCTCCTGCTTGAATGTGCCGTTGATGGTTCGGCGGATTTTATTATCACCGGCGACAAGGATCTGCTTGTGCTGAACCCTTTTCGCGGCATCGAGATCCTGACGCCTCGCGAATTCGTCAAACGGATCAAAGAATAAATCCGGGCAATCTCTTCCCCAACAAAGACCTCTGGCCTTCGGGAGGAAGCGGCCGCTCTTTCTGGTGTCTGGTCACTGTTGACTGGTGACCGGACTTGAGACAGACTCGTCCTTAAATCCGAAATTCGAATTTGGTCATTTGAATTTGTCTCGTATTTTCCGCCTGAGGCGGATCCGCCTTTGGCGGACGTGCTTCGCGCTTCGTGCTTCTCGGTCCTTCCAGACAGACTCCAATCGTCGGACGCACCTCTGGAACCTGACGTTGTCAAAATTAATTTTCCAACAGGAATTGTGCCGGCGGCAGGCGGGTCGCGGAAGCTTAACTTGTGGCCGCGTCTGTTTTCAGCCAGCAGATAAGCCCCCCTGTATCCGCGCTGACGTGTTTTGTTGATATGTAATATTCCCGGGACCGGGATTGTCGGTATGTCAATATTGAAAATATTGATATTACTATTGAAGCCGGAAGTCTGTTCATTCGCTGTCTGCGGTAAAGCCGCTGGATCCTGGGGAACGGCCGCGGGGCTGACCGGTATCGTTTGTGTTGTCTTAGCCGTAAAGCTGAACTTCTTACCGTTGATTATCATCGAAGCGGCGATATCAGCATCAGCCTTGAGGTCTTTGGCCGAAACAACCACTCGCGTACTCTGCTCATGCTGCTTGAGCCACTTCGCCCAAACTTCATCGTTACGATCAATGATTGGCGAAGAGGATGTCTGGATGACCGCGCCGACCGGGGAACTCGTCGTTCGTGTAATGTTTTCCTGATCAGTGGACCCTGTACCCTGCGACCGAAGGAAGTCCCCGTCAGGGGAGACCCTGTACCCTTCCTCCATCGCTTCCTTGAGGCTTAAGACGATCCTCTTGATCCTCAAGAGCGTCTTCGCCCATTCCTCGAAGCGCTCAAACCACACGGACATCTTGAAGGCTTTGATGGAAACGTTGATCTTGAAAGGATCCGACGCGGCGGACGCGCGGCCGCTCAAGAAGCCCCGCAGATCGATCAAGGCACGCTTGATCTGGATAATAATACCGGAGACTTTCGGGAGGGAAGGAACAAGCGTCACGCTCCAGCCGTTGGGAGCGTTAGTCAGACGTTCCAAAGCTTCTTTATTACCAATTTGCGCCAAAACGCCTAACTGCTTGGCCACGACATAAACGATGCCCGCCGCCGCGACGAACACTGTAGCCACCGCGTACGCCCCGACGCCCACCGCGGCCGCCGCAACCGCCGCGACGCCCAAGCCGAGCAAAGTTTCGATGGTGCCGAGGCCGGATTGGTTTTGCGTATTATCAACAATGTCGGTAGCTTTTGGTTTCTCTTCCACCTTCTCAATGCCTTGGGACGCGATGACCATATACGCCGCTTTGCCGATGGTCCCGATATCTTCAGAGATATTGTAGTCCTGATTCCCGGAGAAAATCCTCAACCCAAAGGCGCTGTCCGTATCTTTACCTTTCATGCTTGTCGTTGACGGATTGAGCGCGTACCCTCTGCGGAAGGCCTCCAACGCCCGGCCATAACTCATGCGCATATGGTTATACCAGCCTGTTCCAATAGATTCCCCGGCCCCGCCGCCTAATACATGCGTACCCAGAAGATTCTTCGCATGTCCGTATTCGATATAAGAAGGACCGGATTCCGTAATGCCATTCTGCGGGCCGCGGATAGGAATCTTGGAAATCATATTAGGATGATCGCGCATATCCTGAAGATCTTCACGGTAGGCATCCAAATTATAGACTTGCGTGCTCTTGTCATCCATGACAATGAGAGAATCAAGATAAGAGGCCTTCTTATCCATCGTAATGCCGGTCAAAGCGGCAGATTTGAACGGAAATCCGGTACGCACATAAATGACCTTCGTTTGGACACCCGTCATGATTTTAATTAATTCACCAAGCTTTTTCCTTTGCGAAAACTCGCTTGTTGCTTCTAACGAAACTTGCGACGGTGGAATGTTATTTTCTTTATTCTTTTCTGGCTCATATTTTCCATACTTATTACTCGCCAAATAAAGAATAAATTCTTGAGGTAACCCCTGTTCCTTAACAGCTAACATCTGTTCCACAAACCCGATACCGGTCGGATAAGAATTACCTCCAGGTGTTAACTTGCTCATGATCCACCGGCGTAATCTCCAAGCCTCTAACAGGAACCACCGATCATTCTCGGCGTTCTCTCCCACCACATTAATCATCAAGTTATTCTCTGTTGAAGCTTTCTGCCGATCAATACCATGACGGAATATTCCGTTGGCTGTTATTTGATGCGAATGCCAGATAGTAACCCCAGATCTTGCTTCCAATTCACTCAATTTTCTTAACCAGTATTCAAACTTGGCGACTATCTTTCCACTCACCTCATACTTGTCGTCATAGAATGTATCCAGTCGCAATCCTTTCGAATTCAACCGACCGGACAATCCTTCACCCCATCCCAAGATCATATCCGCACCCTTTTCCGCATTACCAATTGCCGGAGACTTCAGCGTAGGACCGCCAACATAAACCTGCGCCATGGTTCTTCTCTTCTCTATTTCCCTTGACTGGTCATCCATGCGATGAGTATCCCGTTCTTTGCCTTTACCTAAATATCCTTCGATCAAATTCAAATATCTCTGGGCATAAGCCTGGCTGCCTTCATCGACCGTACTGCGGACTTCATCAAAGAGGTTCTCAACTCTTGAGACCTGATAAGATGTCATTTGCGGTTCTTGCTCTTTAAACAGTGCTTTTAATCTTCCATACTCTTTCTGAAGTCCTTTATATTCAAGATGCCCAAGCCAACGACCCAAGGCATAATAAATGAACAGCCCGGCGAGAATGAACCCTCCGGAGATTAAGAAGTCAGATGTAAATACCGACAAAATAGCGCCGCCTGGCCCTTCCACGCTGACCATGTGATACACCGGCACCCAGAAAAGCCAAATTAAAGCCATTAGCGATACAACATAAGACCGCACGAATACCGACTTGAGCCTGTTTTGCTGCTTATAAAGACCCAGGTATCTGTCAATGGCTTTCCACTGATTATCTGTAAAAATCGTTTCAAAAACTGTAAACAGCGTTAAATTATTGGTCTTGTTATAATTCTCCAAATCTTCCTTAAACTTATCATTTACTCCTCTAAATTCGCTGGTTAAAAGACCATCTTTATCCAAATAGTTTTTCTTAGTTAATGCTTTAACGAGGTTCTCAATATTTGTTTTTATTTCCTCTGCTATTCTTAGCTCTATTTTCTTCTTCGCTTCAGGCGTCGTTTGGTCAATACGAAGCTCTTTCCTTATTTCCTCTTCGCGCTTCTTTTTGTCTCCCCCATTGACCATAACGTCTAATAATTCCGCCGCAACAAAATCACCCCTTCCCTTAGCCTCGGTAATGGCCCCATAATTAATAAACCCTTTTCTCTTCTTGAAGAAGCCAGGCATGTTGCGGATTAAACCCGGCTTATTTATAAAATTACGAATGGTCTTAAACTGATATGCCCAGGCCAATAACAGGACAGCACCGATAATAAATGTAACAATGGGGATATACGGGGCAAAAGGAACAAAAGTCACTACCCCAGTCGACATCATTAATTTAAATGTCATAATCGTGGCTACCCCAGCCAGCCATGCACCAATCTTAACCGGGAGCGTCAATTTGCTGTATTTGGATTCCGGCATATTCATGACAAATATCCCGATCAAAAGGCCCGACGTCAGGATCAAAAACGGATACAACAACAACACATTCATGAAAATAGTATTAAAACTTATCGTAAACAGATACAGGGCAAAGAGGCCCAACCCATAACCTAACCAAGCCACTCTCATATGATGCGCCCCTTCATCTTTCATCCGTTCGCTGACATCCACCGCCAAGTAATCCGTCTCCTTAGCCCCTGAAATCGTGAACTTCAATGTCTGGAAGATCCTCTGGCCTTGCACATGGATGACCAGCTGATAGGGGAAGCGAATCATGTCCTTGCCGCGGTTGATCAGCCAATGGCTCAACCCCTGGGTGTAACCGCCGGTAAATAATCCGACAAGAATGATGGCTGGCATAACCAACGTACTAACCGCAAAGAAATTTCCTGCCGCAAATGCCACAACAGCACCTGCCAAGGCAGCCGTCTTGCTGAAAGATTTTCGATCCAAATCAGCCACAAGACCGAAGAGCGTAATCACCTGGTTGAAAAATATCCCCATGATTACCAGTAAAAGCACAACCCCCTGGAACGGCGAGAAATTGAATATGGTTGATACGGCGAGAAGGATGATCAAGTGCATCGCTGTCCGGGCACTGGTAAAGAACCGCGAGTTATTCGCCCTGACCTCTTTAGCAAACACGGAAAGTGGCCCCAACTCATTGACCTCCTGAACCACCTTATCCCCCATATTCTGCGGAAGACCGCCGGACCACCGGATAAAGGCCGACCACCAATCAGCATGCGAGAAGGTCTCGCGCATCTTGCGGGCGTAGGCCTTGGTCAATGTGAAGCGGATACTCTGGTTATCTAACCAACCGTCCAATAAACCACTAATCTTAGAGATAACCTTACTATTAATAAAGTGAAGTATTCGCTGTTCAAAAATCATCAAGACGGCCAACAGGCCGGCGATTCCATAAAGAACAGGAATCGAGAGCCCTCCAAGGCCTGTTGTCAAACACAAGATCGCGAAAGCCAACCCCAGCGTTCTAAACGGCGTTGTCGCAAAGAGCGCTGCCGCCGATCCTAAGGCAAACCCCCAGCCAACCCGCATCAAGGAAACCGCGAGGAATAACATGTATCCGCCCGCAAGGATCTTAAAGAGGCTGCCTAGGCTGAATTGCGCCAGGAAAAACAGGTGAAATGTTTCAACCCCCAGAAACGTGCCAAACGCGACAAACCCCGCAAGGCTCGCGACATAGAAGAATATCGCTCCCAGCATGCCAGCCCATCCGCCGGTAAATATTTGTGGACGATAATGATACCGCAAGGTCAAGGCCAGCACGGAAACCGGCCGTGTCTGGATAAAGAAGCTGCGGCCGTTTAATTTATCCAGGATATTCTTGACCATCCAAAGCGGCGCCATTCCAAACACCGTTGTCATCCTCTGAACAAATCCCGCCTTGTCCTTTGCAAGTTTCTCCGTAATCGTTTTCGCTGTCGGTATGTTGCGGATGAATTTAGTCACTACAGCCGTCTGGATAAATGTTGTGAGGACATTGATGGCCAACGGCATGATAATGCCCAATAATTCCATAAAAGCCGTCAATCCGACCAGACCGATCAAGGCCTGCATCACCCAGACAATATAAGGAATAACCCCAACGAACATCACCGGCAAGAGTGTCCATACCTGCGATACCAGGATAAAGACCGCTGCAATCGCCGCGAGCCGGAAGCCAAAAGACAGGAAGATCAAGATCGTCGGCATCCTTAACCAGCCCCACTTTGCCTCAAAAGACCGCACGCCCTGCGCGCCAGTTAAGTCTTTAAATCTAAATGTCTTGGCCCAGTTGGCGAGGATCGCAAAAAGGAGCGCTCCGGCGACTAGCCCAACAATCCAAGCTAATAAGGTCACATGAGCCGGAATGCCAAGAATAGAAACAAGATTTAAGACAATCGATTCCTTGCCGATCAGCTCAGTGACACCGACAAGGATGGAGACGGCCAAGAAACCGTACTGGATGAACGACCGGCCCGCACGAATGGCTAATGAATGGATTGGCCTGCCAAATAGACCTTCACGCTGTTTGAATCTCTTATAAGCACCTTCTATGCTATCCATGAGGGATTTGTTAATGCCAAAATCGTTCTCCATTTTATCTTTAAGACCTTTCCATTCCTCCTCTATGCCCGCCACATCCTTGTCTCCAATGAGAGATTGCAGATCATTCAACCATTTAAGCCGGTCTGCGGATTCTTTCCCCACATCATATAATTTCAAAGGCGCTGGTAATGGCGCAATGGCTTTTTCTTTAAGCAATGCCTCAATGGCGTTGCTAATTCTTTGTCGCTCCTCATCATTTTGAGCATTGTCATAGGCATAGATCAATGTTCGCAACTTGCCGGCTAGCTCTTCCAGGAAGGCGTCAAACCGGGCCACGACCTGAACGCTGTCTTCCGTCAAAAAGCTGTCCTTCTTCCCGGCCTTGATATAAAACACGAGGCGCGTCGCTAAATACGCCATTACCGCGTCAAATCCGTTGAGCCATTCTTCACTACCGGAAATAAGGGTTTTCTTTTGCTCTTCAGTCGGATTACCCCATCCCTTCACTTTCGCTCTCCAATGGATCAACAGCGCGTAGATCGGAACGACGTAAGCTAAATAATTGGCCTCCTGCACACCTTCGCTCAGGACCAAGGAATCCTTGCCTTCCTCCAAGGTATTTAATATTCTTACTCTTTCCTGCCCATTGGCATCCTTTGTCCGCTCAAACCGCAACATGACTTTGAGGATCCTTCGCTCAATGGCCATATCCTTCTCTGCTTCCGTAAAGGCTTCTTTGGCCACGGAACTCTTGCGTTTTCTTGCTTGCAGCATTCTCTTGATAAGGCCCCAGATCGGTCCGATAAATAAAGACAGGACAAATACAATCATGGCGACAGTGACAACCGCCCGGTCAAATGAACCGAACAATTTACCAAACACTTTATTGTCTTTAAATCGCTCATTGGTATTAAGATCTTGTTCAATCTGTTCAGCGGCCTTGAATTCGGGCCTGCCGGCAATATTTGACCGTTCAGCGATCTTTTCGCGCAATGAAGGTCCGTCAATATTTTGCCTCAATGGTATGCGGACCGGGTCGCCTGTGTTCATATCCGTATAAGAAGTCTCTTTATTTCGTAATATAACTCGCCCACCGGTTATTACGTCAATCCAGCGGTTTGTTTTATTAAACATCTGTTTGAGCACTGGCGTCACGTAACCGTTTTCTTCGACCACAATAAGACCGGTTTCGCCAATCGTCTCAATATCTCTGCCGGAGGCGTCCTTGACAGACAACGGCTTGGGATAGAACGGCCAATCCGCGTTGTAGTTGATTATCTTGGAAGAATCAACCAACGGCTTGATAAACACCGCCGTCGGCTGTTCGTAGCCTTCCTGGTACGCCCAGCCGCCGGCCAGATCATACATGCCCCAGCGCAACCCTTCCTTGCCCATGCGGCCGTCTTCGGTCTCATAGCGCATGGCTAGGCGGCCGCCGAACAACTCGACGGTCGTGTTGTAGGTATGCGCGATCCAGTCGCTTGTGCTCAATCCAAAGAAGTTCCGGATCTTCGCGAACCGTCCTAACTGCATATATTTGTCCGGATCGATGCCCTTGGCAGAGTCATGACGGTACGCGAAGCTTTCGGCGGCCAGGCGCCGGTCGCCTGTTTCGGGATAAACGGGGAAGGTCACATCCCGTGGCGCACCCATACCCCAGCCGGTTTCTTTACTGATCGCCGGGAAGGAGGATAATATCGCGCGCAATTCACCTTCTCCGCTCATGATTTCCGAACGCGCCCCGAGCGGCACTTCGAACAGGAAGTTTCCGTTGTTCTCTTTAATAAGCCCTTCCAGGAAGGCATACCGCGCATTCTCCAGTCGGCCATTAAGCGCCTTGTTCGATAAGTCGGAAGCAATGCCTCGCTTGGCATCGAAATGGAGAAGTTTGTTCTCAAGATCCGTATTATTGGAGAAGGAATAATGCTTCTCTTGACCATCAAGCATAACCATAAAGAAGGTCTTGGTCGCGATATCGTAAATACCCCATTTTAATTTGTTGTTTTTGTCCCGGCCCAGCTCAAAGATCCTGTAGAATTTCTCATAAACTCTAAGGTCCCCTGTTACGAGTTTCTCTAACCCATGTTTCTCGAATTCCGCAAATTCTTTCAGCGTCATCACGACCGGCACGCCATCGACCGTGCCCAGGTGCGTCTCCTGGACGTTTCCGCGCGCGTCGCGGATTTCTTCATAATCCACCCGGCCGATCTTGCCGTCCTTCAAATAAAAGATCATCTCGCCGCGGTAATGGATCCTCTTCTCGCCATTAAGGAGCAGGGCGACGTCCACAGCATTGACGTCGAAGATGGGTTTCCCGTCGGCATACGTCAGCCAGCTGCGGTCGATTAAATTACCGCGGATGTATTTGATATTCCCTTCAATATATAACACCTTATCTTTGGCCACTTCCTGGGAAACAGGCACGGCGTGCACCAGATAGGTCTCGGACTTACTGGCCAGGCCGATGACGCCGGGGATGCCCTCGTAGAACGATTCGGTCACTTCGTTGGGGATAAGATTGCCTTCGGCATCCAGGCGGCCCTTGTAACTTTCAATGATGCGCCCGCGGCCGTCTTTGACAATCAGCCGATCGATGCCGAGGAAGTCTCTTACCATCCGGACATGCAACCTGCCGTCTTTGATGGCCTGGGTCGTCGACTCGGAATAAAGCGGGCCAAGTGCGGGGCTGACTCTCTTGTCCCCGTCCAGAACGTAAGTCGTTTCCGTCGTCGGGACCTCATACCGGCTAAAGCCGTCATATTTTGGCTCACTCTCACGCTGGCGGACAAATTTGCCGTTCTCTATTACGCCGTCGTATTTCCTGATGAAGCGGCCATACGCGTCGTCTTCTTGCTGCCAGACCTGGCCGAAGAGCGGATTCCCCGTCTGGCTTAACACGCTGCCATCCTCCTGATCGACACGAATGATCTTCGAGCTCTGGAGCTTGCGGCCGTCGTAAAGAAGATAGGATGCCCCTTCTTTGAGAGGATTGCGGTCCAGACCTAATGTCGCGCTGTCTTTGAAGACCGTCTTGATATCATGCCGGAAGTCTCCGGCGACTATCTCTCCGTCAAACTTCTCGGCCGTGTCGCCGCGGACGTCGATGACCTCTTCCCAAGTGAGCCAATTGTCGTTGACCTTGAAGATGCCGCTGGTCATCCGGACGGTCACTTTGCCGGTAACAGGATCGTAGGCCGTGACCTCTCCCGTTGAGAAAAGTTCGCCCTCAGCCGCGTAGGCCCGGAGAACCTCGCCATTATGCTCCATCGCATAGGTGCCGTCTTCCATAATGCGCGTCTCGGCCCGGTCCCCGATAAAGTCCGGCAGGCCCAGCGCCTCCCTGTCTGTGCCGTTGTAGAAAAACTCCGTCTTCTTATCCCTGGTCTGGCTCCACATCAATCTATCCGGCCACTTGTCCTCATCTTCTCGAGGCTCCAGGAAGGTCTTGATCCCGGTTTTGTAAACACCGCCGTCTTTATTCAAATCATCCCGCTGAACGACCAAATGCGTCTCTCCGGTTGCGCTATTGGTTTCTTCGCCGATCTCTCTGGAAACGGCCACAGGACGATCGTCAATATTCTGCGGAAGAATGAACGGCAACGGCGATTGGATCAGCGCTCTCTTCTCTGTTTCTTCTCTCGGCTTCTCCAGTTCTCTCTTCCCGGCCTCTAATGCCTCCAGGCGATGAAGAAGATCTTTGATCCTTGCCTGCTTTTGTCCCGTCGCGGGCGCCTGGGGCGCTTCCCCTCGCTCAGGAGCAATCACGGCAGGCGTCTTCTCTTTCCACAACTGCTTGAAGACATCAAAAACTTGTCTCGGGTTCCGGTCGATATCGACAAATCCCCACCATTCCTCGTTAAACTCGTTATCATAAAGCCCGCCCGAGCGAATTCCTGTCCGATCATGCTGCGAAGGATTGCCGGCCTTCCACCATTCATCCCCGAAGGTCATGAATGTGACCCCCAGGAAGACATCAGGATCGGCATTCTCGACGAGATTCTTCCAAATCGTCTCGTTGACTTTCGCCTGCATGGCGGCATTTTCCCGGCCTGCCGCGCCGTCAAAGGCATCCGTTCCTGTCTCGGAGATATACAATTGCAGATGACCGGGGATCTCCTTGTCTCGCAGCATAGTCTTCCATTCTCTTATAACATCCGACGGATTGCCGCCGCGATAAACATTAACGCCCCAGACATCCACCGATGGCGCTTTCTTCACGATATTCTTGCCGGGAACCTCTCCGTGCGCCGTGGCAACTTTGCGCCCGGGATCAAGGCGTTTGGCTGTCCGGGCCGCTTCTTCCAACATCTTGTACCAATTATCAACATCCCCACGGAACCATTCCGGATGATAATTATATTCATTGCCGAACTCCCACATCAAAATAGCCGGATGATCTCTAAACTGCTGGATGTATGTCTTGTAGCCGCCCCTGGAAATATCCGGGCCCGCCACTTTGCGATCATCATAACTTGGGAAATTAATAATGACTTTAATGCCGTTGGCGGCCAAAGTATCCAGGAATTTCCTGGAGGTAATCGGATAGTACGTTCTGATCGTATTAGCGCCCATCTCCTTAAGTAAGGCGATATCACCCATATGCTTATCCCAATCGACACCATCCCGTCTATCCTTGCCCTTATCTACTGCCGAATATGTCACGCCGCGAATCGGTATCATTTTATTCAGATCGTTGCCGCCTTTGCCTTCGTTCGGTTGTTCCTCGGCCTCGGCTGCAGACCCGAAAAGCCAGTCCGACACGACCCCCGCCGATTTCCTCATGTCTTCAATCTTTCCCAGCACGAAAGGCATGGTCATCGGCACTGCCGGCGTGGTCACGGGCGGCACGACAGGAAGCATAGCCCCGGGCTGAGAACCTGGCAAAGAAGCTTGCGGCACAGACGGCTGATCATCCAATGCCCCATTCTCCTCAAGCTCTCTTAATTCTTTCCTAAGTTTCTCCAGCTCTGTGTCTATTCTTTCTATCGCCTCCCGCCGCTGTTCTGTATCCTCCTTGAGCGGCAGCCCGCCTTTCTCATCCATGTGATAAATCTTGGACGCACCGTCTCCGACGAGAACCTCTATTTCGTTCTTGGCAAGATTGATGCGCCAGACCGTCTCGCCCTCGATATTCTTTTCGATCTGAACATGGTCTCTCATCAGCCTGTGCCGTGTCTCCGGCTCCAGAATTTGTTCCGGCAGGCGATAATACGACTTGCCGGTTTTCTCGATCAAAAGATAGCGCGGCGCGGTGAATTCGCGGATAAAGTCGCGGCCCTCAACGCCCAAAATAAGCGGCGCCTCTTTCGTTTCTTGCGAATCGTCTCCCTTGTCTTTGTAAGCAACAACGAATTTCCGCACACCCCGGATGCCTTCAATCTTCCTGGCGCGGATAGATTCATAAACGCGGCTTTCTGTCTGAACCTCGTTTCCTTCCAGCAGATTCTGAATACCTTCCTTCGTCTGTTCGACGAATCCCTCCCCGCGGACAGGAACATACCCATAACCCGTCTGAAGATAATCAAGGACCTTGCGGATCGTCTTGACATTGGCCTCAACGATGATCGGATACTCGCTAACAAAGGTGTCACCCAGCACTTTAAATCTCTTGATCTCATCCGGCAGGATGACCAAGGCCTTGCCGTCGCCGAGCGAGACCACGGTGCCGTCCTTGCGCGTGAAGAAAAATCCATAGCCGGCCTTATACCGGATGCCGGCCTTGGCCCTCTCCTCTTGAGGAATGTCCTTTACCGGCCGGGCCACGCTCAACTGTTGTTCGCTCAGGCCAATCAGGCTGTCCTTGAACAACCGGCCTTCATCAAAAAAGATCGCGCCGCCGGCAAAAGGCGACTCTTCATCATAGAAAATTTGCCGGTCGCGCTCGATGGCCTTCGGGCCCGGGATGAACGTCGTCTCCGGTTTCCCGGCGACCGTCGTTGTCTCAAGCTTGCGAAATTCTTTGAGAGCCTGTGGATCGCCTTTAATCTCAACCTTAAGCCTGCCTTTCTGCGGCGTATCTTCAAAACCTAGCGGCGCGACCGTTTCATCCAGCGGATTTTGCGGGTTGTAAGGCACCGGAATGGAAAGCGGCTTCTTCCGGGCCTGCTGCAAAACGGGCAAAATCTTCGCGTAATCATCGCCGAACACCTTTGACATCGCATCCCGTGTCGCCTCCAAATTCGCCTTGACACGTATTTCCACCGGATTGCCCTGCGCCTGCTCGGCCCAACCATTCTCGATTAATTTCCTGGAGACCTCGATCCAGTCAAGCCCGATCTTCTCAACATCGGATTTGGCAACAAATCCTCTTTTGTCCTTACCGTCGCGGGATTCCCCTGTCCACAGCCGTTTCACCGTCCCCCACAAGCCGTCGTCCTGATTTTTGTCCCCGTCATCCCTTCCGGAAAGGCTGAGCAGGTCATACTTGAACGAACCAAAACCGCCGGAGGAGTTGCTGCCGAGATCAATCTCCCAGCCATTCTGACGATAGCTGCTGTTAAGCGTCATGCTGTATTTATCATTTTTATATTCACCGCCGACGGTAAGGTTCGTATTTTCGCCCTTATACAGCTTCACGCTGGCGTCATATTTTTCGCTGTCCTTTGTCTTGGTATAACCCGCGTCCCAATCTTTATACCCTAATTTGAATTTGGTGTACGGATCCAGGGCAACGCTTTGCTCGGCGCTGTAACGAATCTGATGGTCCTTGACCGGCTCGACCGTGCCGTGGGCCCCGGCCGTAATGGACCTCGTCTCCTCGCCGAAGAAGAGGTTATTCATCTCCCATTGATTGAATCTCCTGAAAGAAAGGGTCAGCGAGGTGTTTTTCGCGACCTCATAATCCAGGGTGACCTTCTCCATATCAACGGTATCCTGGCTCTTAAGGGTAACGATGTCATCAAAGACCGTGTCTCCGGAATACGAGTCTTCAATCTTCAGGCGGGCGTCGCTATCGGCGGATGAGCGGGCGATGCCGGCCTCCAGCTTCACCCTGAGCTTGGGCAGGGCGTTCGCCACAGGCGTATCCCAGTAACCCGTCACCGCGCTCGTCTTTTGCTTCCCGTCCCCGTTGACCTTGAAAACACCAAGCAGGCCGCCGTAGACGTCATCCTTGTTGTAGGTGAGGCCATCCATGACGAGGATGTAATATTCCCTGTGGTTCTCGCCTGTCGAGGAATCCTTCATCACCCAGCGATCATTCTGTATAGCGCCGGCACCGACGGAATGTCTGATATTCTCCCAGGCCTCAGGTGTGAGCTCAGTCATGACAAATACGTAGGCATTCTTGCTGGCGTCGTCGTGCTGCGCCTGGACGGTGCCGAAGAAGACGTCCATGTCCTTCCCTGCGAACTGGGAGATGGCAAAGTGCTTGTTGTTCGCCAGCTTCTCCTTGTCGCCCTCCTTGGTCTTGAAGTATTTGACCGCGGCATTCTCCACGCTCGTCTCGCCGTCTACGATAACCTTTTGAGCGCGCTCCCCTTTCAAATACGCGTCACGACCCATTATCACGATGCCGGCCTCTGGCGGGGCGCGGATAAGCCCGGCAAAGCGGGCATCCAGAGAGGCCTTGATCTCCTCCTCCTGCGCCGTCAGCTTCTGGCCGTCCAGATGAAGCTCTTTATACACCGATTCTTTCCATGCCTTGACATTGCCCTCGAGGGATTCATGGGCGCGGATGATGGCCTGGAGAGCCTCCTGAGCCTCTTTCTGCTGACGATCAGCATCCTTCTTGGCCGCCTTGAACACCTTTGTCGCAATAAGCTTCTTCTGCTCAGCCCCCTGGACCCCACCTGTGCCGAGGCTCTCCAGCAGGTTCCCCAGCGGATTGTTGCCGTCACCCATATAAGACTTGATTATCTTCAGCGCCTTGAGGGCCATCTCTTTCTTGAACTTCCTGTCCTCGCTGGCCTTCCGGAGCGTTTCATCCGTGAACACATTATCACCAAAGCCGTTAATCTTCTTGAGGATCTCCAGCCGTTTGCTCAGCAGGTCGTATTCAACCTCACGGTTCTTCCGCTTGCGCTCAATAATCTGTGCGTCGGACTCCGGCCGCGGGGTGCCGTTTTTATCCGCCAACTGCAGAGCCTCATCCGCTTTCAACTCTGTCTCATAAAGGGGCAGATACACGTCACGCTCATAGATAAGGCTTGCCTTGAGCTGTTCATAATAAGGTTTGGCCTCGGGACGGATTTTCGGATTGGCAATAACCTTGTCTATGTAAGGAAGGGCTTTCGCCGTGATCTCCGTGTTGCGTTCTTGAAGGTATTTCCTGGCCTTAGCAATGGTAATAACTAAAGGATCATCCGAAGTGACCGGCACTATCGGCAGGCCCTTATATCCGGGGAATTTGCTGGCATCCGGGATCCGCACATTCTGGGACCGGTTCAGCATATCGATATCCTTTGTCAGAAGCTCAATCCGTTTTTCTTCAGAGCGGATCATCCTGTTGATGATCTCTTCCGGGGTTTCAAACGCCACATTGCCACCGTATCTGTTCTTCGCCTCATAGACCCTCAACTGATCTTTAACCAATTGCCTGTTGTCCTTTTCGGCGGAGAGCCACTCTTCCGTCAGCCTCAGCATATCCTTGGTAAAGGCATTCCATGCCCCGTTGCCCTCAGAGGCCTTGATTGCATTCTTCCAATAGCGGGTGCCTTCGTCAAGCCTTGCAATGCGCCCTATTCTCTTGATGCCGCGCGCCTTCACCAGTTCTTCACCTATAATCCCGGCCATCCAGTCGTAATAACCATCGTCTGTGTCAAAATATTTCATGGCCTTTCTAAGATCATCTTCGGACATCAGAATATTTTCATAATCCTTCGTCCTGAGTTTCTCCTCCAGTTTCTTGATATTGTCTTCGGATTCTTTGATTCTATTTCCCGCGGCCTCTTTCATGCCGGAAACCAGGTCAATAACGTTTCCACTACTATCTTTCACGTTGAAATACACATCTGCCAGGGAAACCGTGCCGAACGACCCGCTATTGTAATTCTTGAGATCCTCGATGTGCCGCTTGAGGTCGCCCACCTTGCTTTCGAGCGCGGCAACGTCTTCCTCGCTGAACGGCAGGCCTTTGGAGGCCTTCTCAATCAAATCTTCTATATTCTTGAATATGTCCTCATTGGTCGCGGCCCCTTTCCGTAGCTCGTTCTTTAAATCATTGAGCGTCTGGCCCGCGCCGTAATCCAGCATCCCGCTTAAATAATATTCCAGATACAATAGGGCCGCGTCCTTGTCCTGCTGCTCGGCAATACTCTCAAACAGGCCGGCAATGGCCCTGCTCATCTCGTCAAAGCCCGCCTGGCGCTTGGCCTCTTCCAGCTTCTTCAATCCCTCCAGGGCCTTCTCATACCTGGCTTTCCTGGCCTGGAAGGCCTTCCGCGCCTCTTTCAGGGCCTCCACGGCCGCCGCCGAATCCTGTACGCGCAGATCCTTCACTACCCCCTCGAGCAGATCCTGTATAGCCTCAATCGTTACGCCATTCATTTCGCGCAGGCGTTGCGCGAGAGCAGGCCGTTTTTCCTGAGGCAAAGAATAATTGCGTCTTTCGGTAAGGATATTCCGGGTTTCGTCTGTGATGCGGGTCCGCTGGCCTGTTGTCTGATCAATCACCTCGCCCCAGCCCTCCGGCCTGGGCATGTTCACGCCGAATTCGAGGATGCCGATCTCGCCTCTTGTGGTATCGATACCGGCCCCGGCCATAACCAGGGTGGCCGGCTGCCAGCCCTTCTTAAGCTCAAATTTCTCTTCTCTCCCGTCCGGATACACCCATTTCAAGCTGATCTCCACACCATCCACCTGTAATCTGGTAACAAGCGCCCACACGTCTTTCAGATCATAGAAATACTTGACCCCGCCGGCCAGGAGGTTGACCTTGGCGAGCGGTATTCCGCCATCAGCCGGCTTCTCGACCAGGATGCCGATTTGATCCTTGCCGGTAAAACGCTCATCCGTCACAACCTTCAATTCCTCAGGCAGTGTCCTGGTTCTTATCCTCTTGTCGGAAAGCTCAATGGGCTCTTCAACCATCCGTCCCGCGGTCTGATCAAACCGCTTGAAATAATACTTGTCCCCGTTCTTATAAATGAATCTCCGCCTGTCTGTTTGCTGGACTTCACGATCATCCGTAATGACATACAGCACCTTAACTGGCACCTTATCTCCATCTCTGTCCTTTTTGTTCTTCAGGCCTTCCTGGCGCAGAGGAGATTGAGTGTCCTCCCTGTACGGCTGATCGCCGGCAAGGGTCCCGTCACGGTTGAGAACCACGATATTCCCTGTCTGACCGGAATATTCATGGGAGAGCCAGTAATCGTTTCTGGCCATGGTCGCGCTATAGATAATCTGCGGATGCAGCATCTCGCCGTTGTTCTTGTTGCCGAAGCGCGTGGACGGATCGTGCGGCACCCGCACCTTGTCCTTGCCCGTCATAATGACCAGGCCGTCGCGCTCAAAGGCTTTCTCCGGCACAACCGGCGGCAGATGCTTAAGATCGTAATATGCCTCCCGGATTTCGCCGTTGACCAGCATGGCCCCGTAGATATTGCGCCGGACCATCTTGCCTGTCTTGGGGTCCTTGCGCTCCTCATAACCGCGGCGGACGTCCGCCATCAGCCTAGCCTGCTCAAGCAGGTATCTGGACGGGAGCTCATACGAATCCCCTGGCCCCAGCGGATTTTTGATGGTGTCGCGGGTCAGGGACTTGCCGGTCTTCGGATCCTTCATGTGTTTTCTCGCCGCAGCAAAGACCTCCTTGCCCTCTTTGCCGCCGGTCTCCCTAAGCTTCTTCATGTCATAACGGTAGATAAACTCCCACTCACTCGCAGCCTCGCCGGAAATCTCTGTCTTGCCCATCACAATCTTTTCCCCGTCCGGGATGCCTCTTTGAACAATGTACCGGAAATTCCGGTCCTCAGCGCCAATAGCCTCCATGAAGATTAATCGTTCATCCTGGCCGAAGGAATAGACATACTTGGGCGTCCATACAGCCGGATCCTTTGAGACAAACCCGTTAACTATCGGGATGGCCTGGAGGATTGTCTGTGTGCCGCCAATCCAGTATTCTGCCGGCATGAATTTAAAGGTGCGTCCGAATCCCGGATCGTCAAACTGGGTGTGCGTTTTTCCATCCTTATCCGTCACCTCCACAACTTTTGGATTCACATAGAATTCGGTCGCGCCGGTTGTGAAGCTGAGCAGATTGTCCAGAGGGCTCCTGTGGACAATCACGCCGCCCCGCTCCTTCACACCAAGGGCATTGAAACGGTAGCTGTTATAAATCTCGAGGAGGGTGCGGATGTAGAAGGCCAAGCCGACGCCGTCGGCAAACGTAAACGTTCCTGTAGCCAGGGCGGTATAAAGATCCTGCGAGCCCAGCAGGGTGTCAATCATGGTAAAGAGGTAGCTCAATTCATGACGGACGCTTAAGTTCAGATTAAGAGGAAGCCCCCCGACGTTGCCTATTTTCGTTCCAAGAAGCTTGCCGACCGGCGTGCTGTTGAGGTCAATGGAGGCCACGAGGGCCGGATCCTTGCCTTTGCCCTTTAACTCCTTATACGTCTCGGCCAGGGCGCGTATCACCTCTTCGGGAACGGTATCACCCACAGAGGCATACGAGGCAAGCAGGCTGAATAAGGCGGAATCCCCTATTTCCCTGCTCTTCTCTCTGGAGGCCTCGGCAAAGAATTGCTTCGCAACCTCATTCTCTTGTTTCTTTTTAGCAAGTTCCTTGAGGGATTTCTCGGCGGCCTCAACCCTTTCCTCCGGCGTTGATGTGTCATCTTCAGGCCGGCCGCCTATCTTGCGCGCGTGCCGGCCGGCTTTTTCCTCAATTTCTTTCTTAACGGCCTTGCCAACATCTTTCACCTCTTCCCCGACGACAATGGTCTCAAACCGCAAAGACGTCGGCTTGTCTCCGTCGCGGGCCGTGGCCACTCCAATCGGTTCGCCCTCGGCAACGGCATCCCCTTTCTTAAGACGGGTCGCGGCAATGCCATTAAATACCTGCCTCACCTCGCCGGCCCCCTCTTCCCGGCTGGCAATGATTATCTTGATGCCTCTGGATGTCTCCAAGACCTCCCTGACCTCGCCGCCGCGATAACTATAAACAGGGACGTACGGGCTGCCGTCATAACCGCCGCCGGAGACGGTGGGCAGGAATTCGTTAAGGTGGGGCCCGTTGTCCTTCGCAAACGCCCCTGCGGGAATCTCCCTGGCAAAAATCAGGAATGCCACTTCCGTCGAATCTTTATCTTTGCCGAGCACACGGGCTGTCTGCGTCATCAGGCCTCCGAGGGCCTTGCGGATCCCCTCTTCATTATCCCGCGCGGCATCAGGGGAGAGGACAAGAACGGCGCCCTTGCGAAGACCCTCACGGCCGTCCAGCCTCACCTTGCTTCTTTCCCTGGAGGCCAGCGTTTCCTTCAAATCCTCAGAGATGTCGGAACCGGTGCCCTCTTTGGTCACCCGCGTAAACTCTCCGGCGTCATTTTCAAAGACCAAAGAAACATCGGGCCCTGGGTGACGGCTGTACCCGCCATTCTGATCCGGTTTAAACAGAATTTCTCCTTGTTTAAGGATGACGACATCAACGACAGGAATAACCGTCTTGCCCCCCTTCTCGGCATCCGCGACTCTTTCTTTCATCTCTTGGACGGGATTATTCTTCAATTTCCAGGCATCGGCAAAGAAGGATAAGGCCTTGCCGGAATCGAATTTGGGCATGAAAGCAACTGCGACGGCGGCATTGTCCTTGCCGTAAGTAACCGGCCTTGGCCGGAATATGACATTGCGATTGTAAGCCGCCAAATCCAGAGGGGTAACCGGCTGGCCGTAGCCTGCCATAATCTTTTGAACGTATTCCGGCGTTTCTCCGTTTTGCGGGATGCGGCCGTTGTTAACCTGCCTGCCCTCCGGACCGGCATTATAAGCGGTGAGAGCCAGTTCCAGCGTGCCAAATTTCCGCAGCTGCTCCGTCACATAATGCCCGCCGGCGCGAACGTTCTTAAATACATCCGTAATATCCGTATCTGTCCAGCTGACCCCAAGGTCTTGTCTGATATCCTTCCATGTCCCCGGCATAATCTGCATAAGCCCTCTGGCCCCTCTGGGGCTGACCGCCTGAGGATTAAACCGGCTTTCTTGTGTGATCATCGCGCGTACAAACTTGGCAAAATTAACTTCATCTTTAAAAAAGAATTTGTTTAAAATACCGTCTTTGGCGTTCTGCGCCTTCCATGTCGCTGAAATCGCTTCGCTGATAGGCTGCGCCAAAGACGCATCCAATCCTTCGAAGACAGAAAGAACACCGCTTGTTTTAAGCTCCTTCTGCTTTTCTTCAGCCTGCTGCCGGATTCTGAGTTTTATGGCAAGCTCTGCCAAAAGTTCAGGCGTGATTTCCGCCGGCGTTTCCTTAGAAGCGGATGGACCGGCAATCAAGTCACGCTCGGCGTCGGAGACTTCCGTCCAGGCGACAGGCCCTTTCAACACGCGGTCAATCAGCGCATCGGAGATGCCGTGAGCACGCAACAAACTACGATTTTGCTCTATAATCAATCCTTCTGTAATCAATGTTTCAAATTTAATTTTTCCTCCGGTATCCCTGACAATCTTTTCAGCTTGAGACCACAATTTCTTAGGCAATTCCCCATAAATATTCTGATATAAATGATCCAGATGAACGGTTGTTTCGTAATCCGGACTATTAAAGAAAGGATTGTGCGAAGATAAGAAATTAAACACACCGCGATGAGGATTGAATCCTGTGGCACTTTCCGCCTGCTTCTCTGCACCGCCCAAAATCATCGCCCCAAGACCCTCTGTCCCGTTGGCCCCATAGATGAATTCTTCCATGAATTTAACTGTCTCGCCCAAAACAGGGATATTCTTCGTGAAATTAAGAGCGAACTCTATTTCAGGGGTTACCAGCATCATGGAAAGCGTTCCAGTACCAAGCCTGAATAAAGATTGCGTTACAGACTTCCATATCGCTTCTTTTATCGGATATTGTTTGAAATTGCCCTTCCATATTTTCCACAGGGCCGGGATGTCCAGGAAGAAAATGACAATAAGGCTGCCGAGAATGTGGGAAAGGGTGACCTTCAAAGGATGCGCGTAAGGCATAGGGACAGTGATAAGCACCTTATGCAAAATGCCTTTTGTGCTCACCGGTAAAAGTCCTAACAAGTAGAATGATATATACTGCGACACGATTCCAATCAGCAGCCTCTGCCGGATTAAAGAGAAGAAAGCATTCGTCAAAACAAAGAAAATCAAGCCTAAAATAGAGGCTCCTTTGACAAAGAATGAATCTGAATTTCTTAACCGATCTCCCAAATAAATAATTGCATCATCGGTGAAATCCATAATAAACCGTAACGTCACCATGTCCCGCAAAAGGCGAACTGTTTTTCTTGCTGCTCCACCCTTTTCTTGATCTAATTCCTCCTTAACTCCGTTTATAATTTTTAATATATCCTCTTCAGAAATTAATGAAGAATAGGCATTCAAAGCCAGCGCCACAGGGACCATAATATGTTTCAAAAAGAACTGATAGAGAATGAGCGAGGTAAATACATCCAAAAACCACTCTGATGCTTTCAACGCAAATCTACCAATTAAATTACCTTCAAGCGTATGTCTACCATGAACAATGATTCCGCCCATCTTTCCACCCACAAAAGGAATACGGCTCAACAAAGCGCCCATCAGATTCATAGGAGATAAAATTTCAGCCTGCCGCGCGGCTATAACTTCTTTTATCCGGGAAACGATACGCTTTCTGAGTTTTGCGTTGTAAGAAGCTCCTTTGTCTGCAGGAATAGCCCCGTCAATAATGCTCCCAAGACTGCGGCCAAATGCCTTGTCAGGAAGCAACCAGAACCATAGAAGCGTAAATACAATGCCAACCGCTGCCATTCCTATCATGCCCGTGGTGCTGCCAACGATTGCGGCAAAAGACGGTGAGATGGAGATAAGGTGGATCGCTGCCTTGCCCAATCCAATAATCGAAGCCATATTAAATGCGACGATAAATATTGTCTTAAGTGAGAATTTCTTCTGACTTTTATCCGATAAGGAAACGGGCGAAGATGCCTTGGAATGAATTTCGGGCCATACCCCGGGAGGAGTATTTGTGCGATCTTTATTTTCACTTACTGCATTCGGCGGCGCATTGGGCTGTTGGATATGAGCCAGGATTGAACCCCTATGGTCAGAAATCCTCTCAGCAGCCCAACGGTCAATCGCCAGTCTGGAGACAAAATTAATGCCTTGTTTTAAGAAATCAATAAATTGTGCAAAATAAGCGCCAAATTCGCCCTTACCGGCTAAATGGGCCTTTTCATGGATTGTGATGGATTTCTGAAGTCTGGACGGAAGGGTATTGAAGGCAGGGTGATATTTGATTTCTCCATTTTCAACACTAGTGATCGGCGTTGTCCATGCCGGCGAACCACGGATGCCGCCGTGTTTGGCAAAGGCCATTGCGATTCTAATCCCTTGTGAGAAAAATAAGACCGACGCGGAGACTCCCAAAACGCCGATTGTGGTCATGCCCCCTGTTAAAATTAACATCGGCCAAGAGAGGATATGAGAGACGGCCAATAAATATCCGCTTGCCGTGAAGGCAGCTGCGAACATGGTGGAAGCTATCCCCGCTGTAAAGGAACCAAAAGCCGTAACATTTCTCATCCTTGGCGCTTTAACCGGGCTGGAACTCTTCACTGTCGAGGAGGCCTTGTCTTCTTGATGCTCTTTCTTTTCTGCCGTACCCTGCAATGCGCCTTCTTGCGTCTCCGTCTCCTTGGAAATCCGTCTTTCTAACACGAAAAGAACTGCCCTGGATACAACAGTAAAGACAACAAAAACGAATCCATAATAGGCGCGCGGATACAGGGACCGCAATGCCCTGAAGGCCGCTCCCGCCACAATGACTGAAACCCCCGCCCCAAACATCCCTTCTGTAAAGAAATAGCCCCCGGCCAAAAGGCTGGTCAGGCTGAAACCCCCTCCATAAACGCGCAACAGGATCTTCAGGCCTACAAGGCCTGAGATCACAGGCAAAGATAAAAGCCCGAGGATAATCAAGGATGCCGCCGCTGCTGCCTGAAGCCTGTTGGCAATCAGGTTCTTCCATACGCCGGCCACGCGCCTGAAAAGGCCTGCCCTAAGGGAAGCGTCTTTCGAATCAACCGGGCTGGAGGATCTTCCCGGCAGGTCATTGATATCTAAGATAGTAAGCGCCGGCCTCATCGTATCACCGGAAGATTCTTGAGGCTCGACGACAAGCCATTTTTTGTCACCCTCCCGTTTCTCTTTAACCGTAAAATCTAAATACAATTCATGCTTTTCTTCCAGCCAGCGTTTCCATACCCTGAAATCTATCCTGACGGCATCAACGGAATAATTCCTTAAAGCCCGCGTAATCTCACTTCCCTTCTCCCAGGCGGCAGTATCATTCCCGCCAAACAGAACGCTCAACCGATGAGCAATATAGGTAAACACCCCTTCAGGACAAACGCCTTCTTTTATCTCTATCACCAGATTGTTGGCAGAATCAAGATAGGATTGATTATGTCTGTTGTAAGGACTGGCCTTTATACGATCAATTAACTCTTTAACAGAGAATCCTGCCGGGCTGGAGGCGTTTTCAACGATAGACGAAGGATGAAGGATGAAAAACGCGGCCGTCCCTCGTCCTTCGTCCTTCATCTTTCGTCCCTCGTCCTTCGTCCCTCGTCCTTCGTTAATTGAGCGCGCCGACCGATGTGCTGTAGCGCGGGATCCGCTTGTCACTGAACGCTTCACAGACAAGTTGCTGAATTCGGCTGCCGCTGAAGCTATCGAGTTCTTCCCAGGTTTGGTTGATACCATTGCGTTGGTACGCACGGTTCTCACCAGTGAGAACAAGATAGACCTTAAGGCGGTTACGATCTTTGTCTTTTGCTGTAACAATGACGCAATTAGACGTGGGAACGTAGACAAAATGCTTAACTTCCAAACTCGTGAAGCTTGTGTTAAGTCGGACCATGATAGACCTCCTTCTTGTTCGTCGTTCGTATTTCGTCGTTCGTATTTCACGGCGAGGCGAACAACAGAAAGGGCCTGATCAGTCCCAGCCGAAGCCTCGGGACCAACCAGACCCTTTCGATCAACCACTTGATTTAATTTATCCTGTGCCCAAATAACCAAACGAGATACGAGATACGAGCCCTTCGACCAGCTCAGGGTCCCTCGAGAAGGAGTCCCGAGCGAAGTCGAGGGAATACGAAATACGGAATCAGGCAAACGGGCAAGATACGGAGCAAGCAACACTGACAATAAAGCGATCAGGATCGCATTGTTATCCATATTGCCTGTTAAGGTGGAGACAGACGGAACAATGCTAAAGAGGGCGGTTAAGCCCTTGGCGGTCTTCGCGTTTGCGCCTTCGGACACACGACGAGAAACATCCGAATACTCACGCGAATCTTGAAGCGGTAATTCAATCGGACTTGCGGCTACACTAAACCAGCTATCCCTGGACTCGCGGCTTCCAGCTACACCTTCAGAAGCTTCACGTACTCCAAGGACGTTTCTATATTGATCAACAAGGCCTACAATGCCCGTGACCCTGCTATCATTTCTATTCGCAGAGTCTAAAACTTTATTCCCGGTCGATCCGACATTGCTATCCGGATAAACTCCGAGAACTATATAAGTAGAACCTTGATTGTATCCAACCCTATCAGCAGGTTTGCCGTTGATTCCAGCGATCCTTACTACTACATTCATGGATCTGCGGGCTTCAACAGTTTCATTCTTGGTCAAGGCCTGCCCATTGATTGAACCAGCAGACACTCCAAAAACTTGAACGATCCTATACCCATCATTCCTGATGGACACAGACCGCACACTGCCTTTTTCACTTGTAGATACTGCTTGCTGAGCTAATCCAGGCCCAACTGTCGCAGGGCCAGATTCAGAATCATTCTTAGCCGATTCTGATAAGGCTTCTTCACCAGCTGTTCTTTGTTCACGAGATCCCTTCCTGTTAACCAGGACGAATTCGTGTCCATATTGCTTCAGTACTCGCGCTACTAACTTCGCTACTTCTGCCAACCGTCCTCTAACATATGTATATATTAGAGTAGATTGGGCGCTTCTTATGCTTCTATTAACTTCATTTACTGTTTGTCCTTCATTTGAAACACTTCGTGAATCTGCTACTCCCTTATTTTGACCATTATGGTTTAAGCCATTATGATCCAATAAGTTAGAAACATCTGCTGTTGAGACTGCTCCCAACAGTACTTCACCTGTAGATTGTATCCGCTCTACTATCCTTTGCACTGTCTGCTTCCCTGCGGAGGGAAGGACAGCGAGGATAATTGTCGGACTGGACGCACTTCTCCCCCAAGGTCCACGGCTCGCCACGGAAGCGTCTCGCAGTGGATTATGGGATTGCGCTACTTCTTCCTTTATAATAGGTGCTTTAACAAGCACGGCTGGATTTACTTCATAAGATCTCTCTGGAACTTGAACGACCTTTGCGGTAGGCGCCTTCCCGGCCGTTCCCGATCCAGAACCACCGGTACCACCACCCGTTGGCGGAAGCACGTCAACAAGAACACTGGGCGCAATACCGCGTGTTGCTGTTGCTGGAATGGCAGCCGCAGGTTGATTATCCCGGCCAAATGGTAACGCATCTGTTCTGGTCCCCGTATCCGCGCTGGCTGTCATAGATTTGCGGTCAAGTTTATATGTTCCCTTAATATTACCTTTCGAATCGACCTCAAATGGGGCTTTTTGATTGAGACCCAGCTGCATAATGACAATAGGCATAGGCGCCGGCGGTACAATGACGGGCGCTCCAGGACCAATATCCGACGGCATAACAGGCGTTGGCGAAGCAGGTAGTATGGCCTTCTCCGGCTCTAAAGATGGAATGTCCTGCACAGAGGGCGGAGTTGGTTTGAGTGCCGGCTGACCGTCGGCGGCTGTTGTCGCGGATGATTCCACCGCCGCTGACTCTTTATTCTTGCCCGAGAAGAACCGTTGCAAGTCTTCGAAGAATTGTCCTATCCTGCGTAACGGCGCCGGCACAGCGTATAATTCCTTCATATGTTGCGCCGTTTCCGCAGCTTTTCCGGAAACTACCGGCGAAGAGGCGCCGCCTTCGGCTTCAACTGGCGAAGAAGACTTATAATAAATATTTTCCCCATTCTGAACGCGTTTTTCCAATATTTCCTGCGCAAGAAGGTCATCTAAATCGTTTAAAGCGGTCCTCTCGCTAATGTCACCTAATTTGTAAAGATTATTTCTAAGAGAATCCTGATAATCTCGGACCGTAAAAGCGCTTACTTCAGCAAGGTCTTTTGCCTGTTCCTGCCGGACATCCCTGGTTGCCAAAAGGCGTGTGGGCGTTGCCGTAATAGCGCCTCTTTCTTCCAAATCTCTGCGTACCTGAAGATTTGCTTTAAAGTCATCATAGATCTTCTGGGCAACCGGCTTTTTAACCTCCTGCTCAAATTGACGCGCTTCTTCAGCTATAGCTTGAGCCCGTTCCCGCGTATAAAGCTTAACCTTATTTCCTTGCGGAGTTTCCAGATTCTCCGCGGACGTATCGGAGAGCCTCATCAATTCGAGTGTCGGGAATACTGTTTCCTGGGCATTTTGCCGCAAATCTTGCGTAGAAACTATGTTGACATCCAGGCGGGTGTGAACAACGCTTAATTCGTGGATTTTATTTTGAATGGCATCCGTTACACGCGCAACCGCGGATAAGAAATCTTCTTTGTGCGATTCAAAGAGTTCCGCGGGAAGAGCAATGGCGATTTCCTCCGGAGGAGCCCGCGCCATTATGGATCCTCTAAGCCATTCGTCGGGAAGGCTGGCAAACGTCGCGTGC
>JACROV010000036.1 GCA_016214285.1 Candidatus Omnitrophota bacterium
AGGGCTATGCGGAGATTGCGCAGGTCCTGGCGATGATTGAGATCGAGCAGACAGAGCCGCAACCAGCTTCGACGAAGAAAGCGGCGTAACCATAACCATGGAGCGGCTCAGAACATTTCAACGGACATCTTGATAATTCCGAAATTTATCGAGACAATACATTCCGTCGTCCTTAAGTCGCTTTCTTGCCCACTCAGTACCTCTGTCCTCTGAAGCACGACTCATAGAGCTTTTTTGCTGCTCATCCGCCTTGACGGTTGACCCTGTGCAACTGAAAAGGAATACAGTGGATAGTAGCAGTAAGAAAAGGATCTTTATTTCATTAAGGGCTAGCATGGGCCTGCCCAACCAGGCGGACAAGCTGGCCTTACTGGGCGGCCATATTGATCCATCCCAACACCTAAGCCATAGGCATCTGGTTTCACCTGTAGAGTGGGATCAGGGAATCCAGTTCCACCCCATTGGGGCTGCCACATGAAAGGACGGCCCGTTGCATCCATATTCATCCCAGGCCCGTATGCATTCGGCGTGTAAGGAGAGAGCAAGCCATGCTGCAAGAGACCTGGTGCGGAAATCTCGGCGTTTTCAGGATTTGGGACAGTTTCGCCATGAGATTGATCTCTTGATGATCTCCACTGAGCGAGAATCGCATGATTCTTGTAGCTCACGCGCGTGATGGGAATTCCAAGCGCAGTCCAGCCAATGCCTTGAAGCTTCCCTTCAATGAAGACATACGGAGTAAATTCGTCGTCAGTAGTCAGACCATCGGGAATCCGCTGAGTCCGAAAGTATAAAATCTCTACGAGTGTTCCATCCTGCTGGAACGCTTGGGACGGCTTCCTTTCGGTTGAAGCGAGACGACCCTGCAATGAGCCAAGAATCTCAGTCACTCTCTCCTTGGAGTCGCCAATATGGATCTGAGGAGCAAGGCGATGGTAGTCCGTAATGACATCGTCAATTCGAAATTGAGCATCGAGTCCGCAACCTAACAGAAGTAAACACGCAAGCGTCTGATAGGCAATCGCTAGATAGTGCATAATGCCCTCTGCCTTTCGATGTGAGCGTGTCCTGCGGGCGTGTCTCAATGTCGATCAAAATCCTAGGCGATTATGGACCTCTTCATCGCTTTTTTCTATTGCGGTAACTGTGTTGCTGCGCCCCCTCAGGTGATTCGCTCGAACGATCTACTGCTCCTGGTAGAGGCGTGCCCTTGAGCCCTCTTGTTTTAGTCGCGCCCTTTTCTGACTTTAAGTAAATCATCGAAACTCGTAAAAATAAATGGCGAAGTCGCAGTCAAATTTAAACACGGGTATTAGCCTGCATTATTCATGAGCAGTTTCTACTGCAACCGCCGATACGCCGCTGCGACAAGCGTGGCCGCATGCTGTGCGCGGCCAGCGGGCGGGCTCGCCCCTCGTAACCTCAACATACTGTTTCAAGTATGCCTCGGCTTCTCGGTGCTCCGCACGCCCGTCTCGCCTGGCGTCTTGGCGGTTTCGTTACGAACCGTTATGAATAATGCAGGTTA
>JACROV010000058.1 GCA_016214285.1 Candidatus Omnitrophota bacterium
GATAAAGCTCTTGGTGGTTTTAAGTTCTTTGAGGATATTTGTTTCGATTTTAGGGTCAATGGTCCGCGTTGTGCCAAAACGTTTGTATTGAACCGTGAATGTTGCCGGATTTGACCGGTATCTTTTCAATAAGGCAAAAAATCGAGTAGGCCCTATATTCAAGACTTGCTGGATATGGTCACGTTTTAATTCGCCGTTCAAGTACCTTTGCATAAGATCTTTGACCTGTTCATCCGTAAACTTTTTGTGAATTTGTTCGGCCATGCTTGTATCCTCCGTTTCTTACAAGTATGGCTCAAATTGTCGAACATTTAGGCTTTTAGGGGCTATTCACTTTTAAAATGGAAATCCCTTTAAAAACTATTCACTTTTAATTTGGAGATGACAGCAGGCATATTTTTAATTGAAACCTCTGTGCTATCATGCTAGTGTGATGTTTTCAGCGTTTCTTTACATTTGGCGGCTTTGGCCAAAAATTGCTTTTAACGAATTGTCGATGAGAGAACCGAATGTAAAGGAATTTTTGAAACAGTACACTAGTATTAATTTCGGGTATCAACGCCTCAAGATGATCCTAACCTACTTTTAAAAAGGAGGAAAACTTACCGTCCGCTTCGGAGAAAATGATCAGGGAATTGCATGCCGGTGATAGAATGACAAAGTATAGTCCATGTAAAAAATTGTTTAGGGTGCGCATAGTTCACCTAGAAAGGATCTCGTGAACATGATTAAACCATTCTTCACATCAAACTGGCTGATAGCTGCCAGTTTTTTGCTCGTTACGTTTACGTTTTGGATGCCCTCAGCCTATCCTGCTCAACTTGTGCAGGACGCGGACATCGTTGTCACCAATCACTTCGACAGCAGTGTATCGATCATCCACAACACAGGAAATCGGACATTTGTTAAACAGATCCCGAACTTGGTAAGCGCTCGGAACCCTACCGAGCCCTCAGTCGGCGATTTGAATCACGATGATCTGATCGACTTGGTGGTTGTGGACGGCTTTGGCCAACCAACATTATCACTCTTTTTCGGTCAAAGTAATGGGCAATTTAGCGCCCGATCCGCCTTGAACATTGGGTTCGATGTTGCGATGACCGCGATAGGAGATTTTAACAAGGACGGCAATGCCGATCTGTTTGTAAGCCACTGGTCTGGCGGTAGCGGTAACGAGGTGCGAATCCTGCTTGGGAACGGCCTGGGCGGCTTCAGCGTAGGGACAACCCGGTCGAACATCCCGGGCGCGAATGCTGTGGATGTCGGCGATTTCGACAAAGATGGCAATCTCGATGGTGTTGTCACGAATTGGACCGCTGGGTCGGTCACTGTGCTCTTCGGTGATGGGGCCGGTGGATTTAGGTCTCCCGCCAATGATGTAATTCTATCAGCAGGTAATCGGCCACAGAATGTCGTTGTCGGAGATTTTAATAAAGATAATAACCCTGACTTGGCTTTCGCTCACGGACTTTTTCCCTTCCTCTCGGTCTACCTTGGAAACGGTAACGGCACATTCGGATCCAGGATGGACTTGCCGGCAGACGCCGGAAACGGCGGAAGCTCGATCGTGAAAACCGGCGACCTCGACAGCAATGGATACGATGACCTGATTACATTTAATGGGTCGACAAAACTTGCCGTTTTCCTCTGGGACCCACAGCAGGGTGGATTTGCTTCACCGGTGATTTCTCCCATCGAGCCGACTATAGCAGATGATTTGGCCGTGGCCTACTTTGATAGCGATGGCTGGGTTGATGTCGTGGTAACCGACCGCGCTGACAACAAGATCTCGATCTACTTCGGTGACGGGGCCGGCCACTTTGGTTCACAGCCACAACTGGATGTGCCCGTGGGCGCGGGCCCGGTCGGTGTCGCTGTCGCGAACTTCCCGTCTCCTGTCAACCAACCCCCAATTGTCGATGCCGGCAACAACGTCCTCATTACTACGGCCCAGCAGACAAACACGGTCCTCCAGGGAACGGTTACTGATCCCGATGGAGATGCCCTGCAGTATCGCTGGCTGGAAGGCACGTTCGTCCTGAAGAACACCACATCGGTCGGCACCAATGGCGCCGCTCCGATGGATCTAGCGACCGTTCCTCCCTTGAGCATCGGCGAGCATACCTTGACCTTGGAGGGCACAGACGGCCAGACCACAATCACCGATGGCATGATCCTGACAATTAACAATTCACCGCCAATTGTCGCGCCAGTGGGTGGCGGGACAGTACAGTTGGGCGATGATATCCTCCTCCAAGGACAGGTGGCAGATTACGATGGGGACACGCTGACTTACACGTGGTCAGAAGGGTCGTTTATCCTTGCGCAAGGGATCATCAATACCGTTGCGGAGGGCAATCCAGTCGATCTCCCGGAGCATATTATCACCGGAGGATTGCCGCTCGGGTTGCATACGCTCACTCTGGGAGCCTCTGATGGAACCAATCCCATCGTGAGCGCCGACATCGATCTCGCGGTGATTGATACGAACGCCCCCACGCTCCAGCCGTCGATCAGTCCGACCATTCTCTGGCCACCCGACCACACGATGCGGACGGTCACCATCCAAGCCAATGCCGCGGACAGCAGTGGTCAGGTGACGCTCTCAGCCTCGGTGACCAGCAGCGAGCCACCTGAAGCGGATGGCGATGGGAATACGATTTTCGACTTCACGACTCCGGTTATCGATCAGAGCACCGGGGTCATCACACTGCAACTCCGCGCCGAGCGCCAGGGGCAAGGGGATGGACGAACCTACACGATCTTGATCACCGCGACCGATGGCTCAGGAAACAGCTCAAGCGCCGTTGTCGAAGCTATGGCCCCGCATGATCGAGGACGATGAAGAGTTCCAGGAAAGAAGTTAAGATGATCCGAGCCTAGTTGAAATTTTCCAGGCAACGAAGAGTAAAGCAACACGCAGGAAAGCAACACGTTTCTCTGCGTGTTGTTTCGTTTGGATAGAGTATTCAAGACGAAATTTCGGTGAGGACACACCATAATTGTAACTTGGAATTCCCCGCCTCTTGAGGCGGGGATTGGGTTTATTATGCGCCAGTATTTAGATTTAGTAAAATATATCCTGGACAATGGAGAGGAAAAGAAGGACCGTACGGGGACCGGGACCATTTCTATTTTCGGTTATCAGTCCAGGTATGATCTGCGTGAAGGGTTCCCCCTTCTTACGACCAAAAAGGTTTTGTTCGAGGCCGTTGCCCGGGAATTGTTGTGGTTCCTGAAGGGTTCCACCAACATTAACGACGGGTTGAAAGAATATACACCTATCTGGAACGCCTGGGCGGATGAACAAGGCGAACTGGGCCCGGTTTACGGATACCAGTGGCGCAAGTGGGAGAAGTTTGTCAAGGCGGAAGGCACGCAAGCTTACCGGAAAGAACATATTGACCAAATCCATGGCGCAATCGATTTGATTAAAAAGAATCCCGACTCAAGGCGTATTATTGTCAGCGCCTGGAATGTCGCGGATATTGACCGGATGGCCTTGCCTCCGTGCCACGCGTTTTTCCAGTTTTATGTCTGCAATGGCCGGCTGGATTGCCAGCTGTATCAGCGTTCCGCCGACGTGGCTTTAGGCGTCCCCTTTAATATCGCCAGTTATGCGCTTTTACTGGCGATGATTGCCCAGGAATGCAATTTAACACCTGGTATCTTTGTTCACACCCTAGGCGATGCCCATATTTATTTAAATCACGTTGAAGGGTTAAAAGGTCAGCTTTTAAGGACTCCCAAACCTTTGCCGCAATTAAAAATAGCTAAAAAGCCGTTTCTCCAAATTGGTTTTGATGATATCGAACTCAGCAACTATCAGCATGACCCGTTCATCAAATTCCCCATCGCCGTATGACGCCCTTTAGCATTGTCGTTGCCATGGATCAGAATCGGGGGATCGGACGGGATGGCAAGCTCCCTTGGTATTTGAAATGCGATTTGAAGCATTTCAAAGAGATCACAACGCAGACGAGGGATCAAAATAAGCATAATGCCGTTATTATGGGACGCAAAACCTGGGATTCTCTGCCGGCGCAATTTCGTCCGCTTCCCAAACGCGTTAACGTTGTCATTACACGTAATGCGAATTTACAATTTCCGCAGGATGTCCTGCGCGTTAATGGACTTGAGCAGGCGTTGGATCTTTTTGCCAAAGGAGCGCTGTCGAAGATCATCGAGTCTGTTTATGTGATCGGCGGCGCGCAGATCTTTGAGCAGGCCATTGTCCGGAAAGAGTGCCGCAAAATCTATCTGACCCAGATTCTTCATTCGTTTGACTGTGATACTTTTTTCCCACCTTTTGTCGATTATTTTCAACATGAAGCAGGCTCCCCGCGTTATGTTGAGAATGAAATCTCGTATTTGTTCGCCGAATATTCCCGCAAAGCGGGTGTTTGATTTTCTTTGCGCCGAGGGAAAGGTTTTCTTGCGCAAGCGCGAAAAGTATGCTACACTTAAAACGTTTTCTCGCCTCAGCGCCAGGTAATTGCGCAACGAAGCAAGCAGAGGCATACCACGGGAAGAAAAGCGTCAAAAATTGAAAATGCTTTCTCGGTTCTCGACTCAACGGCATGCAACTCTTTGAAAGATATAGACTTCTGGTTATTTATACCATTCCGCAAAAAAGCTGTTTTCTGATTTCTTTTCTCGCTATTCGTGACAGGATGCGATATATTAAAAGTAGTAAGTGATTGCATCAGACGGGAAAATGGAAAAGCAATGATCCAAAAAGTCAGCAACAAAAAAACCATTTTGCTTGTTGATGATGACCTTGGCGTAACACAGACCCTGGGCATGCTGCTGGAAACGCGCGGTTATGAGGTTGATATCGCCCATACCGGCCGCGAAGTCTTCGAGAAAATAACCGGCGCGATCGATCTGATCCTGCTGGACCTTGTCCTTCCCGTAGGCTCAAAGAAGACCAGATCACCAAACAAATTCCCATTATCATTTTAAGCGGAAAAATTCTCTCCGATGATATCGTGGAAGGATTGTATCTGGGGGCGGATGATTATCTGACGAAGCCCTTCGAGTACGAAGAACTGGTGGCGCGCATGGAAGCGGTGATGCGACGGGGCTCCATCCGTAAGAACGGACGGCTGGCCTCGCATGAGGAGGAACTCATCATCCGCGAGATCCGAAAGATTGTTGATGAAGAGTTGATCGTGCCGTTTTTTCAGCCGGTTTTTCTTCTTAACCCGCTTCAATTGTATGGATTCGAGGCTCTGGGCCGCCCGGCGACAAACAGCATACTTTCCAATCCGGAAGTCCTTTTCAAGTTGGCCCTGCAGTTCGGATTTTACCAGGAACTGGAAATGATCTCATGGAAAAAGGCCGTCGCCAGCGCGGGGAAATTCCTGGAGGACAAGAAGTTGTTCTTGAACTGCAACCCGTATCTGGTCGAAGGTCAGAAATTTCCCGTCATTAAATCCATTTTCGAGCAAAGCCGGATCAACGTTAACAATGTCATCCTGGAGATCACCGAACGTTCGGCGATCTCGGATTTCAAGATCTTTTACGAATATCTGAACCGTTACCGGGAGTATGGTTTCAAATTCGCGGTGGATGATGTCGGCGGCGGATACGCGAGCCTGGAAGCGATCGTGGCAACGAAACCGGAAGTGGTCAAGATCGACCGCCATATCGTTCACGAAGTGGGAAAAGATTCTTTTAAACGCAGTATCGTCAAATTCATCGTCGCCTTTTGCAAGGAAAACAGCCTCCTCTCCGTGGCCGAGGGTATCGAGCGCAAGGAAGATCTGGACATCCTTATCGGGCTTGGTGTTGATGCGGGGCAAGGGTATTACCTCGCCAAGCCAAGCTCCGCGGCCAACCTGCGCAAGGGCCCTAAAGCAGTTTCTCTCCCCCTATAAACTTCCCAAAATTTCCCAATGATGATTTGCAAATTCCCCCGAAGGTCGTTATAATGTAACCAATTTGTTTTCAGTAACAATGGCAATCAAAGTTCAGATGTATTTGTCCCCGAAATCTTTCTGGATTTCGGGGACTAAGCACTTCCATATCCATCTGCCTTTTCTGATGGGCACCTTGCTTATATGATATTTGGGTTCGAATTAACCGTTATTTTTGTTATGTTGCTGCTAAATGCCGTCTTTGCGGCCTACGAAATGGCGCTCGCTTCCATATCCCGGGCACGGATCACGTTTTTTGTCGAGGAGCACAAAAAAGGAGCGCAAGAAGCATCCTTCATGAAAGACCGCATGGAGGCGAGCTTCGCGATCATTCAACTGGGGATCACCCTTGTCGGCGCCCTGGCCGCCGCGACGGGCGGGGTTGGGGTCGCGGAGGTTTTTGCTCCGTATCTTGTCACGCAATGGGGATTCTCCGAATTCGCTTCGGAGAGCATTGCCCTGATCGTTTTTATCATCCCGCTGACCTTTGTCACCATCGTGTTCGGTGAACTCGTGCCGAAAATGTTCGCGTTAAAACATAAAGAACGGGTCATCCTGGCATTATCTCCGTTGATGAAATTTTTCGCTTTACTGTTCAACCCCGCCATCTATGTTATCGAAACGACCGTCAAGAAAACCATGAGCCTGATGTCCAAGAGATTCAAAGAAGCGGAGGGCGATGATAAGCGTTTGCGCCTGCACGAGTTAAAGGCGGCCGCGTCGCATGCCAAGGCCTCACGGGTCCTGGGAGTCAGGGAAGAACGTATTATTCTGGCGGCGGCGCAGTTGTCCACGCGCCGGGTCAGGGAAATCATCATTCCCGCTTCAGATATTTTTACCATTCCTCTGGGCAGCAGCTTGATGGACGCTTTTCTTAAAGCCCATCTCGATATGCACACGCGGTTTCCTGTTTGCGCCGTTGAAAATGACCCGCAAACGATCCAGGGGTATATTAATTTTAAGGATATAGTGGTGGCCCTCAAGATGGGATCCGGAGAGTCCGGCATTAAGGGGATCATGCGCCCGATCTTGCGCATGGACGAGAAGATGACGATCTCCGAGGCTATGGGAAAAATGATCCAGGATAAGACGCATATCGCGCTGGTCACGGCCGGGCAAGACCATGTCCTGGGCATGGTCACTCTGGAGGATATTATCGAAGAACTTGTCGGTGAAGTGGATGATGAATTCGACCGGTCATCTTATCATATCCAGCCCTATGGGCCGAGCTGGCTGATGGGCGGCGGGGTGCCGATAACGACGGCAGTCGCGAAATTGGGGCTGGATTGGTCCGGTCCGTTCAAGGACAAGAAGGTCCCGACGCTGCAGGAATGGTGCATCGAGAAACTCGGTCGGCCGCTTAGCGGCGGCGAGGTGGTCCAGGGAGACGGCATCTATGTGGTGCCCCGCAAATTCCGGAGAAAAGAGTTGATCGAGGCTATTGTCAGTCTGACAGAGAATAAAAGCGGCGCCAAGCAATAGCTTATTCATGGTTGCGGCATGTCCCTTCTGGCCGGGATTCTCTACGACATTCTTATCGCGTGAAACGCTTATGCCCATGGAGCAACGACGAAGCGGGATATTACTGCATATCAGCTCTTTGCCCTCGGAGTTCGGCATCGGCGACCTGGGGCCGGACGCGTATTGGTTTGCCGATTTTTTAGTTTCCGCGCGCCAAAGCCTCTGGCAGATCCTGCCACTGAATCCGACGGATTCCGCGTATCAGCATTCCCCCTATAGCAGTTTTTCCGCGTTTGCGGGTAATCCCTGGTTGATCAGTCCTGAATTGCTTTTTGAAGATGGCCTGTTGATCAAAGAGGATTTCCAGCCCAATCCTGAATTCCCATCGTCGCGGGTGGATTACGATGAGGTGGTCGTTTATAAAGGAAAATTTTTAGATAAGGCTTATGAGCGTTTCCGGCAGAACAAACGCCTGCGCAAGGAATTCCGGATTTTCCAAAGAAATCATGAGCATTGGCTGGGAGATTACGCATTATTTGTCGCCATCAAGGAATCTCTGGGAGGTGTTATCTGGACGGATTGGCCGGAGGAGCTTCAGGCCCGCGACAGGGAAGCATTGCATGATTTCGCGGTGGCCTTCGCGGACCAGATCGAGAGGGCCAGATTTTTGCAGTTTATATTTTTTCGTCAATGGGAAAGGTTAAGGGTGTATTGCCGGCAGCGCGGGATCCATCTGATCGGGGACATGCCTATTTACGTCAATTGGGACAGCGCTGATGCCTGGGCCAACGCGGATAATTTTAAGATTGACGAGCATCATCATCCCGTGGGCGTGGCCGGCGTGCCGCCGGATTATTTCAGCGAGACCGGCCAGCGCTGGGGAAATCCGGTCTACGACTGGACTAAATTGCGGGCCTCGGGGTACGCGTGGTGGCTCGCGCGCATCCGGCATAACCTGGATCTTTATGATTTATTGCGCATCGATCACTTTCGCGGGTTCGTTCAGTATTGGGAGATCCCCGTCCATGAGCCGCTGGCATCCAGCGGAAAATGGGTTGAAGTACCCACGCGGGATTTTCTGGATACGCTCAAAAGAACGTTCAACCCCTTGCCGGTCATTGCCGAAGACCTGGGGATCATCACCGGTGACGTTCGGGAGATCATGAAGGAATACGGCCTGCCCGGGATGAAAGTCCTGCTTTTTGCTTTTAGCGAAGATCTCAAAAAACATCCTTATCTTCCGCACAATTTCGAGCCGCATTGCGTGGTCTATACGGGCACGCATGACAACAATACCGTGCGTGGATGGTTTGAGAATGAAGCCGGCCCCAAAGAGAAGGAGAACCTTTTCAGTTATATCGGTCATGAAGTGGACGTGAAAGAGATCCATTGGGCCTTCATCGAGCTGGCTATGATGTCCAAAGCTGATACCGCCATCGTGCCCATGCAGGATGTCCTTGGCCTCGGGCAAGAGGCCCGGTTCAATAAACCCGCGACGACGCGAGGGAACTGGCAATGGCGCATGTCTTCCAACGCGATCGATCATGATGTTGTCCATCGGTTGCGCGAGCTTACGCATACCTCCGCCCGGGGTTAACCCTTCGATGGGATTGAAGGCGATCCCTGCCTATGGCAGGCCTCACCATGTTCGCTCCCTAAATTTCCGGGAAATTCCTTGAGGCGCCTTATGGGCTATGTTACAATTCCTTCAATGATGAATTATTTTCGTTTTGCCGCGTTTTTTGTGATCTTGGTTTTTATTTCGGGATGCGCGTGGCTCGGTCTTTCTAAAAATGTCGTCGGAAATGAGAATGCCCTCGGCAAGCGGGAAACCGCGAGCGCGGATTCTTTTGTCAAGACGGGCAAGGTCGTTGACGCCGAGCGGCTGAAAAAAGGCGGCAAGGTGCTCGTTGTCCCTTTTCTGGTGGGAGCCAATGTCGCCGCCGATGAGCGCTCTGATAAGATCGCCCTGATGATCGTTAGTGGTATCGCCGATGAACTAAAAGGAAGCCATTTTCAGATCCTCAATGAAGCGAACGCGCACGAAGCGGAGTTGATCATTACGGGACATGTGACCGGAACAGGAAAGCCGTCCAAATGGAGCCGATGGCCTTTACAGACATCGCAAAATGCTGTCAACGTTGAAGGGCGCATGGTGGACGCGGCATCCAAATCGGCCGTCCTTGTTTTTACGCACAGCGCGCGTTCATCAGCGCGGGAAAAAGATCATGCACGATTGGGTTATGACATCGGGAAAGATATCGGCCGGTATATCCGTTCCGCTGAGAATTGAGGAGTCGTTGAGGTGATCGTTGTCACCGGCGCTGCCGGTTTTATCGGAAGCTGCATCGTAGCCGGGCTCAATGAACGCGGCCGGGAAGATTTGATTCTTGTCGATGAACTTGATGAAGTCAAAAAGAAAAATCTCCAGAACAAGAAATACCGGCAGTATTACGACAAAAAGGATTTTCTTGACCTGATCCTGCGGGATCAGGTCAAAGAACGGCCCGAAGCTATCATCCACATGGGTGCCTGCAGTTCGACGACGCTGCAGGACGCGCGATATTTTAAAGAGAATAATCTGGAATACACCCGTTTTTTGGCTCAGTGGGCGCTGGAACACGATATCCGTTTTATTTACGCCAGTTCCGCCGCGACCTATGGCGACGGATCCGTTGGGTATAAAGACGATGAGGCCACGATCCGGCGTTGCAAACCATTGAACCTTTACGGGCAGTCCAAGCAGGATTTCGATCTGTGGGTCCTGGAACAAGGTTTGCAAGATAAAGTGGTCGGATTGAAATTTTTTAATGTTTTCGGGCCCAATGAATACCATAAAGAGGATATGCGCAGCGTCGTGGCCAAGGCGTACCAGCGCGTGGCCGAAGAAGGAAAGATCAGTCTTTTTAAATCTTGCCGGAAAGATTACAAGGATGGCCAGCAGAAAAGGGATTTCATTTACGTGAAGGATGCCGTGGATATCGTCCTGTTCTTTCTCGATCATCCGAAGGTCAATGGGATTTTCAACGTGGGAACAGGGAAGGCATCCACATGGAATGAACTGGCCGGCGCGCTATTCGCCGCCGTCGGCAAGAAATCGAGCATCCAATATGTCGCAATGCCGGCGGGTCTGGAAAAGCGTTACCAGTATTTTACGCAGGCAGACATGGCCAAATTGCGAAAAAGCGGATACACGAAAGCTTTTACACCGTTGAAAGAAGCTGTCGCGGATTACGTCCGGTATTTAAAAGAGCACCGGTATTGGTGAGCATGATGAAGCGCGGACTGTGAAGGTTCCAGAAGGATAAAAATCAAGGATGAGGAAACCCCGGAATGCTTAGCTGCATATTGATACTTACGGCGGTCGCGTTACTAGTCAGTGGGGTGATTTTTGTCATCACCGGCTGGTCGGGATCTCCCGACGATGCCGTTGTCGCCATTGCCGATCTGGAAGAGTTCAAGGCATGGACCAGCGCGCCTTCTTACGAGGAAAAGGTCGCTTTGGAATCGATCCCCGAAAGTCCTCCCGCCGCCCCTGTCGCGCAAAAACAGGAAATTTTCAAAGGATACCCGGAAAAGCTTGCCGATCTGGAAATCCAACTGCACGCCCTGGAGGAAACAATGGCGGGAAAGGCGGCCGTGGACCAGGACAAGATCACCCGGTTGGCGTATGAAAATAATAAATTAAAGAAACAGGCGCAAGAGCGTGAAGCTGAGTTCAGCCGGCTGACCGTTGAGATCGAGGCCGCCAGGAAGGCTTATGAACATCTGCTGGCGCAAGAAGGTTCAAAGGCCGAAGATTTTCAAAAGAACATCGCGCGGCTGGCGCAGGAAAAAGAGGCGTTATTGCTTAAGAAGGATCGGGAGAGTATTTCTAAAGTGAGCGAACTGGAGGCGGAGCTTGCCGCCGCACGGCAGGCGGATGCCGACCGGCAAGCGCAGTTTAACGATACCTTAACGCGGCTGAAGGCTGAAAATCAAAGTTTGCTGGAGCAAGGCCAGGAAAGCCAGAAGCAGGCCGATCGTTTACGGGGCAATATCGAGCTGATGCAGAAGATCAATAATCAAAAATTGAACGAGGCCAATGAGGCGATGCATCGGCTTGAGATACAAAGAAGCGAAGGCGACCGGATCCGGCAGGAGCTATGGGACAAACAGCTTTCCCAGGCGCTCGCTGAGGTGGGCGAGTTCAAAAAAGAGCGGGAGCAGTTGTTGCAAGCGCACGACGGCCTGGAACGCGATTTCACGAAGATCAAAGATATGAACACTTATTTGCTGGAAAAGGAAAAATTATTGCAGTATGAGTTGACCAAAGAACGTGCCCAATCGCTGGGCCTGGAGAGGATCTGCGAAGATTTCAAGATCCAGATCGATGAGATGGCAAAATCCGGCGCTACAAACTGGTAACCTTCTGATATAATACCCTCCATCTATGTTTCGATTGATCAATTATTTTTTTCTGGGATGTCTGTTTTTGTTGGTCTCGGGTTGCGCCCAGATAACGGAAACAGCGAAAAAGGTCTGGGGTTCATCCACCTCGGCCCTGGAACGTGCCCGTACGGATGCCTTGAGCAAGACCTATACGTGCAGTTTTACGGAGTGTTATGATGCGGTTCTGGGCCTGGCGCGCACCGAAGAAGAGCAGGAAGCCAAGGCAAAGCGGGAAGAAGAAGCAAAAAAAGAGGCTGACGCGGGGAAAGCGCTTGAGACCGGGCAGGAACTCGCGCCGGAACAGAAACCCGTCGCGGATGGAAAATTCTTTGATGTCTTTTTAAAAGACTCTCGCCAAAAGCATATCGTAGTGATCGGAATAGCCGGCAATGTGGACACGACAGAGGTCGGCATATTTTTCAAGGAAGCCGGCCCGTCCGTGGTCAAGATTGAGATATCTTCCCTGAGCAGCACGGCCAAAAGAAGGGTAGCCCGAGCCGTTTTCGAGGCACTGGACAAACGTTTCTCCCCGGCATCGTAGCTTTTGCAGTATGGGTGCCCGATAAGCAGCAGGTATGAGTCGATATACAAAAATCATTGGTACCCTGGGTCCTGCCAGTTCATCCGAAGAAATGATCACCAAGATGGCCTCCCGGGGGATGGATGTGGCCCGCCTGAATTTCTCCCACGGTACCCATGCCCAGCACCAGGCCATGATTGATCTGGTGCGCAAAGTTAATCGGAAAAGAAATTCTCGCGTCACGATCTTGCAGGACCTGGAAGGCTATCGTATCAGGATCGGGCATTTCAAGAAGAAAGTTCTTTTACAAAAAAATGAGACCTGGTATATGTCCGCTGATCCCATCCTGACGGAGGAACATATTCCGTTTGATTTCTCGGAGGATGTGCGCTCCATTGAGAAAGGTTCCTCGGTTTTTATCGATGACGGAAAGCTGCAGTTAAGGGCCGTCGGCTATAGCGGAAAACGACTAAAATTAAAGGTCATTCAGGGAGGCCCATTAACGGAGCGAAAAGGGGTCAATATTCCCGACCAGAGATTGCAGTCCAATATTTTAACGCAAAAGGACCGGCAGGATATCGAATTTGGCATCAAAAACCGGGTTGAAAAGATCGCGCAGTCGTTTGTCCGCAACAAAAAAGATATTTTACATATTGTCGATATGGTCAAGCCGCGATTGCCCGATTGCAAGATCATTGCCAAGATCGAAGGCCCGCAAGGGGTGCGTAATATTGAGAGCATTATCGACGTCTGTGACGGGATCATGGTGGCCCGGGGAGATCTGGGGGTATCTTTCCCGATCTACAAAGTTCCCGTCCTGCAGAAATATCTTATTCATCATTGCAACCGGAGAAAAAAGCTCTCGATCACCGCGACCCAAATGTTAGATAGCATGATGGAGCAGGGGCGCCCGACGCGCGCGGAGGTTTCGGATGTGGCGAACGCGATCCTGGACGGTTCCGATTATGTGATGCTCTCCGGCGAAACGGCCGTCGGCAAATACCCCTCGCGCTGCATCAAGATGATGAGCCAGATCATCGAATATACGGAACATTACCGGGATATCCGTTTCGGGGAGATCTCCTTATGATCGGACATGAATTATTATTTCTGGGTTTATTGAAGGATGGCCCCAAACACGGCTACGAGATCAAGCGCCTTATCGAAGAAGAACTCTTTCCCTTTGTCGGTCTCAAGATCAAATCCATTTATTATCCGTTAAAGAAGATGGAGAAGCTCGGCCTGATCAAAAAAGATGTGGGCAGGGAAGGCCGCTGGCCGGAGAAATACGTCTACAGCCTGACCCCCAAGGGGGAGAAGATCTTTGACCATCTTATTACGGAAAGCTTTTTGACCATTGAGCGGCCATATTTTAACATCGATCTGTCGCTTTATTTCCTGCCCTATGTAGAAAAAAAAATCGCCAAGCGGCAGTTGCGCGGACGAATTCTTTTCTTAAGACGGATTCGGCGTGACCTCCAGGGGCTTCAAAAGACAATGAAGACCTCCTCCTCCCAAAGGGGGCCTAACGGCCAGAAGCACGTCACTGTCATCCTGGATCACGATTTGGACCTGGTCGAGGCCGAAATCCGCTCTATCGGCCGGCTTATGGAAACGCTTCTTTAAATACCTTTTTTTCTGTATCCTGTTGTCCCCCGTAGTTATCCAATAAAATTCAATAAAATCCTTGACATATTCAGGTATTTTACTAAAATCAGACTAGTAAAATTTTACTAGTTGGGGGTACTTAGAGGGATTTTATGGACATCAGGAAAATTTTAAACAATACGGTGAAGAAATTTTCGGAAAAACCGGCGATCATTTTCAAGGGCGAAGCCATTTCATTTGCCCAATTACGGGAAACGTCTTTGCGCTTGGCGAACGTGCTAGCCGCCAATGGCGCCCAAAAGGGTGACAAGATCGCCATCTATCTTCCCAACTGCCCTGAATATGTTTATAGTTATCTTGCCTGTTTTTACCTGGGATGCGTGGGAGTGCCGCTGGATTTCATGCTGAAAACGGACGAATTGACATCCTGTCTCGAACATTCCGAAACCAAGATCCTCATCGCCAGCCAGCAAAACGACGTTTCCTTCGAACAGATCCAAAAAGCGGTCCCGGCACTCCAGAAGATTATTCTTTGTCGGGGAGAATCCGTTTCAGGCAACGTGGTTCGTTATGAAGATGCGATTGTCCCCACCGCGGTCGATTTATCCGAAGTAAAAATAAACGACAGCGATCCGGCGCTGATTATGTACACCTCGGGAACGACCGGGAAGCCAAAAGGGATCCTCCTGAATTACAAACATCTGGACGGTTCGCCAGAGGCCATGAAACATTTTGTCGACTTGACCGACAAGGACGTGAAATTAGCCGCCATTCCACTAAGTCATATCGGCGGCTTTATTTATATCCAGAACTGTGTCCATTTTGGCATTACCGTGGTGCTGATGGAGCGGTTCAGCCCGTATGAGTTTCTCGAGAATATCACGAAATATCGGGTAACCTGTTTTCATATCGTGCCGGCGATGTACACGGCCATTCTTACGCTCAAGCAGATCGATAAATTTGACCTCGCGTCCTTGCGCTGGGTCGTTGTTTTCGGCGCGCCGAGCTCGCCAGAGATCATGAGCCGATTTCACCAGTATTGTCCCAATGCCAGGTTGCTTAACGGCTGGGGCATGACGGAAACCTGTCCGCCTAATACAGTCACACCTTTGGGCAGCACTAATATTGCCAGCGTCGGCAAACCTGCCCCTAATTGCGAGATCAGGATTTTTGATGAAGATAACCGTGAGCTTCCTCCCGCAGGCCATAGGTCCCCCGAGGGGGAGAGCCTATCGGCAGTTGGAGAGATCGGTGAGGTTGCGATTCGCGGCTGGATCGTGATGGAGGGGTATTATAAAGATCCGGAGGCGACCGCCGCGCTCAAACGTAACGGCTGGCTGTATACCGGCGATCTGGGGCGTTTTGACAAGGAAGGATTCCTTTATATCGTCGGGCGCAAGAAAGAGATGATCAAAGTCGCCGGCCAGATCGTCTACGCTCCCGAAGTGGAAGCGGCTCTGCAGAAACATGAAGCGGTCGCTGAAGTCGCCGTGATCGGTGCGCCTGATTCACTGCGCGGCGAGACGGTCAAGGCGTTTGTCGTTTTGCGCGAAAGCGCCAAAACGACTCCCGAGGATTTGCGGTATTTTGCCCGTGAGCACCTGGCACACTTTAAAGTGCCGCAATCGGTCGAAATACGTTCGACGTTACCTAAAAACAGGACAGGAAAAATAGATAAAGAGTTGTTGAAAAGCGAAGTATTAATTAAGTAGAAAGGAAAAATAATGACTACAATGCGCAAAGAAGTTCACATGACCGGGCAAGATCTGATGAACATGGTGCAGCTGCGTCCGAAAGATGTCGGGAAATACGCTCTTGTCCCGGGACCGAAAGAAAGAGCGGATGCCATCGTCAAGAAGATGAAGAATCCGGTCAAAAATTTCACTTTTATGGAATACACGATGTATACGGGGCGGTATGACGGAATTCCTCTAACCACGATCAACGGCGGGCGTTTCGCCGCGGATACGGCCATCACGACGGAAATTTTGTGCAACGCGCAGGTCAAAGCGATGATCCGCGTCGGAAGCTGCGGGGCTTTGCGGGAGGATATCAAGGTCGGGGACCTGGTCATTGCCACGACCGCGCTCAAGGGCGAGGGCGTCACGCAGTATTATGTGGACAAGAATTTTGTGCCGACCGCTGACGCGCAGCTTACGCGCGGGTTGACGGAGGTCACGCAAAAAGCGCTGAAATCTCCGTTGGCCTTGGGCCGCAAGGTGCACGCGGGTTGCTGCTGGACGACGGATTGTATCTTGAAGGAAACCCGGGAAAATGTCGGCAAGGCGGTCGACCAGGGCGCGATCGCCGTGGATATGGTCACGGCGGCATTCTTGACGATCTGCCAGAACTATAAGATCCCCGCGGCGGTTCTGATGGCGGTCAGCGATAACGTCATCACCGGCGAGATGGGATTCCTTAATCCCGGCTATTACATGGCCGAGGGGTCGATCGTGGACATCGCTCTTTCACTTATCAAGGAATTGGAGTTATCTCAAAAGACGGCATGAACAAGCGCGATACCACCAACGTCGATATAAAGGAATCGCCGCTTTTTTGGCCGGCCAGGCTCAAGGGCGGCGTCCTTTTGGTGCTGGATGAAACATTGATCCCGCAGAAACTGCATTACATCAAGGTCAAGAATGCGAAGCAGTCCGTTGATGTCATCCGGCAGATGAAGACCCGGGCCTTCGGGCAATTTCTGGTCGTGATGCAGACGTTTTTGCTGGAAATCCATAATGTAGGGACAGGGTTAGAACCTGTCCCTACAGGCGTGTTGTTAAACAAAATCAAAAAAACCGCCGACGCGTTGAACAAAAGCCGCCCGACGTTTCCCTTTGAAGAGGTCACATCGCTCGTCGTCAGATGGGCACAACAGGCCATTGATCAAAATATAGACATCCGGGTATTTGTCCCCAAATGCATTAATGGATATCTTCAAGGCATCCGCGCCCGGCGGTTGGAGCGGGTGCGCTAGATCGCTGATGTCCTTAAAGACGGGGACAGCGTTTTGACGCACTGCAACGTCAGCGGCGAATTGGCCATGGCCGCGTATCTGGCGAAGCAGCAAAACAAACACGTCCATTTCTTCGCCACCGAAACGCGGCCTTACTTTCAGGGTTCAAAACTGACGGCCTGGGAATTGCGGCGTATGGGCGCCGATGTGACGCTTATCGCCGATAATGCGGTCGGGTCGGTTATGGCGGATAAGCTGATCAATAAAGTGATCGTCGGCTCCGATCGTTCCTGCGCCAACGGGGATTTTGCCAACAAGATCGGGACATACCAGATCGCGGTTCTGGCAAACGAATTTCAAATTCCTTTTTACGTGCTGACCCAGCCGTCGGATAAAATTAAAACGGGTAAGGATATTCCGGTCGAGATCCGTAATCCGCAGGAATTATTGACCTATTTGAAGAAAAAAATTGTCAGTGGTGTGGTGTCGGGTTTTTATCCCGGATTTGACGTCGTGCCGCATGAATTGGTGACGGAGGCTATTGCTCTTGATGTTCGTGCTTCGCTGAAACCTTTTCACGTTTCAGCTACGCAGAACTATTCTACGAAGCCTCCAAACGAAAGTTTTGAGGCGAAGTAGAATGTCCGCGCTTGAGACACAGACTAATGAAGACCAGAAAACGGCGGGCGATTCCTTTTTGAATGACGTCCAGGGGTCGGTCGTTTTGTTGCACGGCGTTTTTGAGCCGTCCGTTTTCGGCGTGGTCAAATCCGGCAAGGGCACGGAATTGTTCGTGATGGAAGGACGTCCGAGCCTGGAATCGGCGCAGACGACCTGCCGGGAACTTCTGCGGCGCAAGATCAAGCCGACTTTGATCGCGGATAATATGGCCGGATTTTTATTCTACCGGAATCTGGTCAAAGAGGCCTGGCTCGCTTGTCAGACGGTCGATGATCAAGGCGCGCTGTGTCCAATCGGAAGTTTGATCGTCGGGGTATTGGCCAAGCGGCACAACGTGCCGGTCTATGTTTATCCGGCGAGCAAAGAATCGCGGCTGATGGGAGGACAGAAAGATATTTTTTATTTCAAGGGAATAAAGGTGGCGCCGCAGAATATCAAAGGCTATGTGCCGTTGGTCGAGTGGTTGCCGAAGAAATATATTACCGAGACGCGCAAATGAAAACACAGTTCCAGGATCTTAAAGAAGAAATGATCACCATCGGTCAGCTTTTATGGCGCAAGGATCTCGCCAGCGGCCTTAATGGTAATATCAGCCGCCGGGTCGATAAAGGCACTATTTTACTCACCGCCCACGGGACATGCTTGGGCAATTTGGAGGAGAAAGATATCCTGGCGATGAGGCTTGATGGACAATTGCTCGATGCGGGAAGCGTCTCGACCGAGAAATTGCTGCATACGGAAATTTACAAAAATTTTCCGGACGCGCGCGCGGTCATCCACACGCATACGACGTATACGAGCGCCTTTTTTCTGGCGAATGAAACGTTTGTGCCGAGGATATTTGAGGCGAAGTTCTATCTTGGCGAGATCAAAGGAATCCCTCAAACAACGCCCGCGGTGACCGATGCAGGCCCGGTGGTCGAATGTTTTAAGAAGAATAATATCGTTGTCTTGCGAAATCATGGTGTGGCGGCCAAAGGGGAAAATCTTTTTGATTGTTTTTTACTCATTCAGGCGCTGGAAGAGGCGGTGAAAACTGAGGCAGTCAGTAGATTGTTTTCAGGGGACAGGGGACAGGGGACAGGGGACAGGAAAATTCCGGTAAACAGCGCTGCTAAAAAATATAAATTATTTTCACAGGAACAGATGGACGACATCGTAAAACTCGTCAATGCGGATACCCAGCTAAAAGAACTCGGCGAGAAGACGAAGATGACGATGGACCTGGCGGTCAAGTTGAACGAGACCGGGCAAACATATAGTTTCCGGTTCGAGAACGGACGCATCGCCAATGTCGGGCACGATGACAACGCCGAATTTCTGATCACCGCGCCGGAGAGTGTCTGGCGGGCCGTGTTTAACCGCGAGATCGATCCGTTTGTGGCGACAACTCAAAAGAAAATGAATTTGCGGGGTGACTTTGCGAAAATTTCGAAATGGTACGCTCCTTGCAGCCGCGTTTTTGAACTTTGGCACGAGGTGCCTGTTGAGTAGGGTGAATATGTTAGGGGTTGAAAAACAACAATTCGATCTGTTGGTCAACGGCGGGCTTGTCGGCGCGGCTGCCGGAAAATATTTTGATTTGGTGAATCCTTCAACGGGGGAAGTCTTCGCCCGGGTGGCTGATGCCGCTTGCGAAGATGTTCGAAAAGCAATTATTTACGCGCGTAAACAATTTGACCAAGGGACTTGGCGCGGCATGACAATCGTCGAGCGGGGCATTTATTTGAAGAAGATTGCCGCCCTCATTCGTAAAAACGCGAAGGAATTGGCGGATTTGGAATCCGCTAATATCGGCAAGACGCTCAAGCAGTCTTCGTTCATTGACGTCCCGACGTCCGCGGATTGTTTTGATTATTTTTCAGATGTAGGGGCGGTTCGCGAACCGCCCCTACAGTCAAGGATAAATCCGGTCGATGCCCCTGTCAAAAGCGTGACGACCTTTGAGCCGATGGGGGTAGTTTCCTGCATTATCCCGTGGAATTATCCCTTGATCATGACGGCATGGAAGATCGCGCCGGCGGTGATCGCCGGCAACTGCGTTGTGCTCAAACCGTCTTCCATCGGCGGCGCGTCGGTCATGCGCCTGGCGCAACTGATCAAGGAAAGCGGGTTGCCGCCGGGTGTTGTGAATATCGTGGCGACAACCGACAAAGACGCCGCGCGGCTCTTGGTCACCGACAAAGATGTGGATATGGTCAGCTTTACCGGCGGGACGCAAACCGGGCAAGAGATCATGCGCCTTGCCAGCCAGACGACCAAAAAGTTAAGTCTGGAATTGGGCGGTAAGTCTCCGAACATCGTTTTCGCGGATTGTGATCTGGAGGCGGCCGTCGGCGGCACGATGTCGGCGATCTTTATGAATCAGGGACAGATGTGTACGGCCGGCTCACGACTATTACTTGAAGAAAAGATTTACGACAAATTTATGAAGCTTTTGATCGAGAGGACAAAGAAATTGAAGATCGGCGATGCCCTGAATTATCAGACGGAATTCGGGCCCGTTATCAGCAAAGAGCAGCAACAGAAGGCCTTAAAATATATTGAGGAAGCCCTCAAACAGGGTGCTACCATCGCCTGCGGCGGGAAAATCCCCAAAGATGACGGATTGAAAAAAGGATTCTTCCTCGAGCCGACGATCCTGGAGAATGTAACGAATAAAATGAAAGTTGCCCAAGAGGAGATCTTCGGCCCGATTTTGACAGTCATAAAATTTAAAGATGAGCAGCAGGCCGTATCAATCGCCAATGACTCTGATTTTGGATTGGCGTCGTGCGTTTGGACTAAAGATTTATCCAAAGCCGACCGCGTGGCCAGACAGCTTCGGGCCGGCACGGTCTGGATCAATACCTACGGCGGGTTTTATAACGCGGCGTCCTTCGGCGGGTACAAGCAAAGCGGTTTCGGTCGCGAGCTTGGGCACGAAGGACTTTTAGAATATATGCAGAGCAAAAACATATGTACGGATCAAACGCCAGGGGGAAAGCCGCTGGTTTCAAATTGGTTTTGAATTTTTTAATAAAAAGGAGACACGAGCATGAAAGTACTTTTCCTAACGCCACCCCTCAAAGCCTGGGATTCGCACGGGTATCACCTGGCCGCCAACCAGATGCACGCGCAGCTGGCCGCTTACTTGCGCGAAAAGAAACTCGCGCAGGTCGACGCGCTGGACTGCCGGGCGCTCGAAATGGATTGGGACGGCATGGTCAAATATGCCCGCGAGACAAAACCGGATCTGGTCTTCGTCGGCGAGCTTTTGCACTCGACCTGCGGCGCGGCGGTCATCTGGTATTTTAACGAAGGCTTGCGTCTTATCAAGGAAGCACTGCCGCAGGTGAAGACCGTTGCCGGCGGGTTGTGGTATTCCGGCGACTGGGAGCGCCAGATGCGGCTGAACCCGGCCCTCGATTATATTATGATCGGCGAGGCGGAATTGACGATGGAGGACCTCCTTAAGAATATGAACGGCAGCCCCAGAGATGAAAGGCCGGCAGGCTCCCTTCGGGAGGAGATCCCCGGACTCGTTTCGCGGCGCAAGGACGGGACGATCGTCGTCGGCCCGCACCGGGAGCTTATCCCCGACCTCAATGTCCTGCCGATGCCGGCGTACGATCTTTTTCCGATGGACAAGTATGTCGGACACACGTACTGGAAACCGTTCGCGGAGCTGATGACCTCGCGCGGGTGTCCGGGCAAATGCCATTTCTGTTACGAATGGGCCTTGTATGACAGCCGTACTGCCGCGAAGGATTTCACGTCGTGGCGGGGCTTAAGAGGCACACGCATCGTTGATGAGTTAGACATTCTGGAGAAGCAATACGGCGTTACAACCATTGTTTTCCAGGACGACGCGTTCAACACCGACACACAGGCCATGATTGAGTTCTGCAACGAAAAGATCAAGCGCGGCAATAAGATCGACTGGGTCTGTCTGGGGCGGGCTGATCAGTGGATCAGCCAGCACGACATCCTGCCTTTGATGAAGAAGGCCGGGCTCTTTCTGGCCTTGACCGGCGTTGAGGTCGAAGACGACATGACCCTCGCCAAACAAGGCAAGGGGGTCACCATTGAGCAAATCAAGAAGACCGTCCGGATTTTACGCGAGAACGATATCGGGAGCGTGGGCACCGTCCTGATCGGCCTTAAAGAGGACACAGAGGAAAAAATCAAGAAGCGTTTACAGATCGCCGATGAGATCGACCCGGACATCTTCGCTTTGGATTATATGACGCCGGTTCCCAATTCCCCTGACTGGAAATACGGGATCAAGAAGGGCTGGTTTGATCCGGACAAGATCAATCTCAAGGAATGGGATTTTCAGCACCCGGTTGTGCCGACCGACCATTTGACGGTTGAGGAAGTCGGACGCCTCGGTGCCTGGTGCATGCGCGAGTATTATTCCAAACCGGAGCGCATCCACCGGATTTTTTCCAGCAATTATGATGACAAGGTGAAACTCTGCGTGAAGGACTTCATGGATAATATCTCCAAGTGGGAGGCGAATTCGCGCGTGACGGCCACGGCAAAATAGATAAGTCACAAAGTCACCAAGACACAAGGTCACAATGATATTACTGGTGACGTTGTGACGGCGGCCGAAGGGAGTCCCCGGCAGGGGAGTGACGTGGTGACAATGTAAAAGGAATATTAAATGTCAAATACACAAACAAAAATAAACTGGGAAGTTAACGCCCGCCAGAAATACGAGAAGATGATCACCAAAATTCCCTTGTTCCACCGGGAGATCGCCAAGATCGTCGTCGATAAGAAAGCGCCGATGCTGGCCCGCGAACGCGGCGCCGACATGGTAGAGGAACAGGACGTTGTCCGCGCCTTTTTCTCCGAGGTGCCGATGGCCTTCTATAGCCTGATGATCCGGCTTTTGCAGGAGGCGGGGTTTGATTATAAGAAGCATGAATTAAAATAAAAAGCAAGAAGTTAGGAGTAAGAAGTGAGAAGAGCAAAAAAATAAACGGTTTTACTTCTTACTCCCCTCTTCTTACTTCTAACTAAACGGAAAGTCTATGACTATTGCTATTATCGGCGCTGGCGCCATCGGATCTGTTGCCGCGGCTTATTTGACTAAAGCCGGCGAAGATGTCACTCTCATCGGCCGCAAAGACCAGGTCGAGGCCATACAAAAAAACGGCCTGCGGGTTGTCGGCGCGCGCGGTGAAGAAATTTTTCCTGTCCAGGCACTCGCACGGCTGGACCGTGAATATGATCTGGTCATTTTCACGGTCAAGACGCAGGATATTGAAGCGGCCTACAACGCGAATCAGGCGTTTTTGAAGAAGTGTCTGGTTTTAAGTTCTCAGAACGGCGTTCAGTCCGATACGATCCTTGCCGGGCATTTTGACAAGGCCCGGCTTTACAGCAGCATCGTGATGTTCGGGGCAACCTACACTGAACCGGGCCAGGCGGTAGTTAATTTCGAAGGCGACTGGATTATCGGCAAACCATTTGGCCCTAACGATGGAAAACTCAATGAAATCGTGCAGACCTTGAAAAAAGCGTTTTCTCCTCCCCGCGGCCAGAGGTCCCCCAAGGGGGAGGAGCCTTTGGCCAAAGGGAGCCTATCGGCCGTTGTTGTGTCCGACAATATCACGGGAATGAAATGGTTAAAACTCTTTGTGAATTTCAACAACTGCATTCCGGCGCTGACGGGCAAGTCGATGCAGGAAACCTTTGCCGACATGGATCTGTGCCGGTTGAGCATTCTGCTTTTGAAAGAAGGCTTGGTGATCGTCCGGAAAAGCGGCATTGCGCTGGTTTCCTTGCCGCAATTCCCGGCGGAACGTATTTATGGAATGGCGAATATGCCTCTGGAGCAGGCGGCCGGGATCATTAACAAAACTTTGACAAGTTTAAGCAAAGAACCGTTGTATGGTTCAATCTTGCAAAGCATCATGCGCGGTCGCACCAGCGAGATCGATTATATCAACGGCCAGGTGCTCAAGATGGTGCGAAGTCCCAAGGACGAAGCGCCGCTAAACGCGCGTGCCGTTGAAATGGTCCATCAAGTTGAACAACGGAAAAAATATTTTACTGTCGAAGAGATTAAGGAAGCATTCGAGCTAAACAGACAAAAAGTTTGATCGAAATGAGGTAAGAATATGTCACGACGTGTCGTAGTCACTGGAGTCGGCATCATATCGCCTAATGGCATCGGGAAAGAGGCGTGCTGGAAGAATATGATCGGCGGCGTCTCGGCGGTCAGGCGCGTGACCGAATTTGACGTCTCGATGTTCAATACGAAAATCGCCGCGCAGGTGCGCGATTTTGATCCTGTCGCTCTGGGATTAAGCTGGGATGAGTCGATGCGCATGGACCGTTACGTCCAGTTCGCGGTCGTGGCCGCGCGTATGGCCCTCGAAGATTCTGGCCTCGATCTCAATAAAGTTAACCGCGGACGTATGGGTGTGTCTCTGGCGAATGCCATCTGCGGGACAAAATACATGGAAGAAGAGTTCGCTTTGGTCACTGACAGCGGTAAAAACCCGATCGACCCCAGTATTGTCCGTCCGGATCTTTATGACGCTTCGATGTTCAATACTCCCTCGAGCGAGATTTCCGCGAAATATGGCCTTCATGGCGTCTGCAACACGATCTCAACCGGGTGTACCGCGGGAACGGATTCCGTGGGGTTTTCCTTTGAGGCCATTGCCGACGGGGATGTGGACGTCATGATCACCGGTGCCAGCGAAGCGCCGATCACGCCGATCACCTTCGGCGCGTTTGACACGGTCAATGTTTTATCCGTGCACAATGATCATCCGGAAAAAGCTTCACGGCCATTTGATGCCAAGCGTAACGGTTTTGTCATCTCCGAAGGGGCTGGACTTTTGGTCGTGGAAGAATTAGAACACGCCAAACGCCGCGGCGCGCGAATTTATTGCGAGATCGTCGGATTCGGGACGACCAATAACGCGTATCACATGACCGATCTGCCGCCGGAAGGCGATGCCAAAGCGGCGTGTATCCGTTTGGCTTTAGCGGATGCCAAGGTCAAACCGGAAGAGATCGATTACATCAACGCGCACGGTTCCTCGACGCGGCAAAACGATGTCTTTGAAACGAACGCGTACAAAATGGTCTTCGGCGATTACGCGTACAAGATCCCGGTCAGTTCCCTGAAATCCATGATCGGGCATCCTTTGGCGGGAGCCAATGGCATTGAATTGGCCATCGGGGCGATGATCTTTGAGCGCAACATCCTGCCGCCGACGATCAATCAGGAGAATCCCGATCCGCAGTGTGATCTGGATTACATCCCCAACAAGGCGCGGGAGAAGAGGGTCAATTGCCTGCTTAAGACCTCGAGCGGGTTTTCCGGGATCCATTCGGCGATGGTTTTGCGCAGGTTTGAACGATAATTTTGTGTTATGTGTCATGTTTTATGTGAATTGTTCATGACACTTAACACATAACACATGAAACATAACATTCAATTGAGGAATATATGGAGAAGATAGCAATCACCGGAATCGGGATCGTCAGTCCCAGCGGGATGGATAAACGCAAATTTTGGTCGAATGTCAGCCACGGGCGTTCGGCTGTCGAAAAGATCACGCGTTTTGACGCTTCAAAATACCCGTCGCACATTGCCGGGCATGTGCATGAGCTCGACGCCTACAGTAACGTGTCCTCGCGGCTTTTGAAGAAGATCGACCTGTTCTCGCACATGGCGCTGGTTGCTTCCGAGCTGGCACTGCAGGACGCGAAAATAGATCTCCAGCAGGAAAATCTCGAACGTGCCGGGATCTTTATGGGCAACGCGATCGGCGGCTGGTTGTATGCCGAAACGGAATTGCGGGACATGTACATAGAGGGAAGAGAGGGCGTGAGCCCTTTTATGGCCTCCGCCTGGTTTCCCGCCGCACCGCAGGGACAAGTTTCCATTCATTACGGGATCAAAGGCTACAGCAAGACGGTCGTCGCCGACCGGGCGAGTTCTTTGATGGCGATCTCCTACGCGGCCAAGACGCTCATCCGCGGCAAGAATGATTTTATTATCGCCGGCGGCATGGAAGCGCCGGTCACGCCCTACGCGCTTTTGTGCTGCAACACCTCCGGGATGCTCACGCGCAAAAATGATACGCCGCAGACCGCGTACCGGCCATTTGATAGAACGCGCGACGGGTTCGCCATCGCTGAAGGCGCCGGGATCGTTATCCTCGAATCGCAAGACAGAGTGAAAAAACGTAACGCGCATGTGTGCGCCAATATCATCGGTTACGGGACAACGACCGACGGGGTTGACCGTATTGATCCGGCCAAAGACGGCAAAGAGCTGGCGAATGCCATCTGCATCGCGCTTGAAGACGCGAAACTGCAACCGTCGCAGATCGATTATATCTGCCTTGATGGCGCGGGCACGCAATTAGGGGACGTGACCGAAACAATGGCGATCAAGCAAGTCTTCAATGGGAAAGCCAATAAAATTCCTTGCTCCGCGCCAAAGTCCGTTTTCGGCAATATGCTTGGCGCCTGCGGCGCGCTGGATGTCATCACAACAGTGCTGGCCATGGAACACAGCATGGTCCCTCCGACGATCAACTTGACCGCGCCGGACCCGGAATGCGATCTGGATTATTGTCCCAACAAAGCGCAGAGCAAGGAAATCAAAAACGCCCTCGTTATTAATCGCGGCAGAGGGGGCATCAACTGTGTTTTGATATTGCAGAGAGCATGACTTTAGTCATCAGACATCAGACTTCAGTCGTCAGGCTTTGTCTGAAGACCGACGACTGATGACTGAAGACTAAATGAGAAAGGAGTCCAAAGTGGCCGTTGAACAAAAGGTTAAAGAAATTTTAAAGAAAGTGCTTGATATCAAGGAAAGCGAGATCGTCCCCGGCGCCAAGCTGGATGAATCGCTGGGCATCGACTCCACCGAAATGGTGGAGATCTCGGTTGCCATCAAAAAGGAATTCGGCATTCCATTAAAGGATAATGAACTGAAGAAAACACAATCCTTCAATGAGATTGTCGCCATTATCGCGGCGAAGAAACCCGCCGGCAGCAGCCACGGGCCGGGGTGCGGGTGTGGACATTGAATTGAGTCGTCAGCTATCAGTCTTCAGTCATCAGATATAATTACTGACGACTGAAAGCTAAGTATGAAAATCATTGATTTAAGTCTACCGATAGACGACACGCTTGTTGAAACCCACGCGGCCAAGATCGAGCGGATCACCCATGCCGCGGGGGTGGAACACTTCAATTGGGTCGTCATGCAAAAGCAGCCCGGCGGGCAGGAGCGCTTTGATAAAGGCGAGCGGGTGGCGACTAAAGATGAGATCCCCGACGGGGAGATGCTTTCGCTGGAGGTCGTCCACTCTTCGGTCCATATGGGCAGCCACGTGGACGCGCCGTTTCATTACGGTTCGATGTGCGAAGGCAAGCCCGCCAGGCAGATCATGGATGTCCCGCTCGAATGGTGTTACGGCCCCGGCATTGTCCTGGATTTTACCCATCTGAAGTTCCCGGATTTCATCGACAGAGAAAAGGTCGTTGCCGCTTTGAAGAAGATCAATTACAAGCTCAAGCCCATGGACGTCGTTTTGTTTTATACTGGCGGCGACAAACTGCTAGGCACGGATGATTACGTTAACAAATATGTTGGCTTGGTCCCCAGCGCGGTCGAATATCTTTTAGATTGCGGCATCAAGATGATGGGCATCGACACCATCGGCCTTGACCGGCCGTGCTTTCTGATGTTCAAGGAATTTTTGACAACGAAGGACAAAAGCAAGATCTGGCCGTGCCACTTTCTTGGCCGACGAAGAGAGTATTGTCACATGGAGCGTCTTGGAAATTTAGGATCCATTCCAAGGCCTTTTGGGTTCACGATATCTTGTTTACCAGTGAAAGTTAAAAATGCAGGTGCCGGGTGGTGCCGGGCAGTGGCAATTATTTAATTGCCACTGCTTGCGAGGCAGGGTTGTGGCAATCATATGAAGATCAAGAATGTTTATATCATCGCCGGGCCCAACGGCAGCGGCAAGACGACGTTTGCCAGAGAATTTCTACCCGGCTATGCTCGTTGTCCGAATTTTGTGAACGCCGATCTCATCGCGCAGGGACTTTCGCCTTTTTCGCCGGCTGCGGCCGCGATAAAATCCGGAAGGCTGGTACTGGAAGAAATCCGAAGGTTTGCGCACAAACACGCGGAGTTTGGATTTGAAACAACGCTTTCGGGCAAATCATACGTTAATCTTCTGAAGGTATTGAAGAGGCAGGGATATAAGTTACATCTTTTCTTTTTGTGGGTGCCGGGCCCGGATTTGGCCGTCGCGCGCATTAAGGACAGGGTCGCCGAAGGCGGGCACAATGTTCCGGTTCAGGACGTGAAGCGCCGTTTCAATCGTTCCATTTCCAATTTTTTCAGACTCTATGAGCCGCTTCTGGATTCCTGGATGTTTTTTAATAACGCGGAGTCCGTCCCGATATTGATCGCGAAAAGGAAGAATGGGCAGGCAGAGATCATTGACAGGGAATTGTTTCAGGGAATTCAAAGAAATGTAAAGGAACAATGAAAAAACGTCTGTCATTGCAAGATAAGGCGGAACTCGCCATGAAGGAGGCGGTTCGCAAGGTTGTCGAACGCCATAAAAAAACCGGGCGGCCGCTGGCGGTCTGGGAAAACGGCAAGGTGCGGCATATTTCCGCCGCCGAGGCGTTGCGCAAGCGGTAACGCAGAGGCGGGGGAAGCGAATTGAGTCGGTACCGACTCAATTCGGCAGGCGCCTGCCGAATTGGCCGGGCTGAATTTAACAGTTAACTGCGGAATTTGGGGAAGATGAGATGAAGAGAGCGCGTGGTATTTACGGCCTTGGGCATATTGGAGCGGTATAGGATTAGTCGGTTTAGGACTTATATATTTGCTGCCTACGTATTTTGACCAAACTTTCTGGAAAGATACAGATATGTACAAATTACATGCCCTTCTAGAGATACATGTGCCAAGAATCCTGTTTATCATTTGGTTAATTCATTTCAACCGTCCCAGCGCGAGAAGACAATTTTTAAAACAATAGAGGAGGTTTTAAATGGCCCACACAAGAAACGAGATCACGATCAACGCGCCGTATGAATTGGTGTTCGACATTTCCAACAAGATCGAACGCTGGACGGAGTTGTTCGGCAAGGAATACGCCAAGGCGGAGGTGCTGGAGCGCAAGGGCAATGAGATCACGTTCCGCTTGACCGACGAGGACGGCAAGTCCTGGGTGTCCAAGCGCTGGCTGGATAAAGAACACCGTTATGCTGTGGCTTCCCGTCATGAGCCGATGTTCCCGTTCATCTACATGAAGATCGTCTGGTTCTACATCGAAGTTCCCGAAGGGATCAAGATGATCTGGGTCCAGGATTTTGAAATGGACCCCAAGTTCACCAAATTCACCGGGGAGCAGATCGAGGGGTTTATTAATCAGCATTCCCGCGATAATATGAAGATATTTAAAGAAGTGATCGAGAAAGAAGCATTAGCAGCGGCTAAGAAATAATAAAATCACAAATTACAAACCACAGATTACAAACAAATCACAATTTCAAAATCATAATTCCAAAACCGTTTGTAATTTGAAATTTGGATTTTGTTTGTGATTTGGAATTTGTATATTGTGATCTATGAATTCTAAGACATTTATCATTTTCTTCATCTGCTTGGGCAACATCGCCATTTCCTTCAATACCGGCGCGGTGGCCGCCGCAATTCCGCTGATTGCCGCTGATTTCCAGACCACGGATTTTGTCGTCGCCAGAATCGTCCCCTATTATATGATCCCCTACGGGCTCGGCGCGCTTTTGTACGCGCCCTTGACGCGGTTTTTTACCTACCGTGCTATCCTTGTCACGGCCATGACGGTCTTCGCGATCTTCAGCCTGATCGCCGGGATGAGCCAGTCGCTGACGACGATCTTTCTGGCCCAGGTCGCGGCGGGGATCGCGGCGGCGAGTTCAACGCCGCTGGGCCTGATGATGATCGGTGATTTCTTCGAGAAGAATGTGCGCGGACGCCTGGTCGGGACGTATTTCGGCTGCAGTTTCTTTGCCGCGGTCGGCGGGATGATCTTTATGGGCACGGTGCATTGGCGCTGGCTTTTTTTTATTCCCGCTGTCCTGGGCGCGGCCACGGCCCTATGCTGGATATTTTTCAATAACCCGCGGGTCAACCAGGGACACAAGGGAAGTATCGATTACCTCAAGGCGCTGGCGAGGCCCCACATCCGCAACGTGTTCCTCTTGATCTTCGCGATGAGCTTTCTCTATCACGGCGTCCATAAATGGTACGGGGTATTTCTCACGCGCGAATATGGCCTGGACAAAGGCGCGATCAGTCTTATCCTGATCGTCGCCGCCCTGGCCGGCCTGACGGGTCAGCAGATCGGCGGATATCTGTCGGACAAAAAGGGGCGCCTGACGGCTTCGTACGCCGGTATGGGCGCTCTCGCGGCCGGTGTCATTCTGTTATCCGTTCACTTTCCGATCTCTTTGGTCGTGGCCATCCTCGCTTTGATCGCCGTCGGCTGGACGATCAGCCATAATTCGGTCTCGACCGTCTTGACCGATTTCCCGGATGACGACCGGCCGCTCATCGCGAGCCTGAACTCTTCGGTGCGCTTCATCAGCGGAGGGCTGGGATTCAGCGCCAGCAAATCTTTTGTGGCCCAAAGTTTTAGTTTGACATTTTTCGGGATCGGGGTTTTAATACTTCTATTAATATTTATTATAAAAAGTATATTAACTATAGAACACTGATAAACAGGGGAAACGATGACACAACCGGCCATAAAAGGAAAGAACGCGATCATCACCGGGGCGAGCCGCGGCATTGGCAAGGCGATCGCGCTTCGTCTGGCGCAACATGGCGTCAATCTGGTTTTGGCGGCGCGCACGCAAGGGCCATTGGACGCGGCCGTTAAAGAAATCAAGGGAAAATACGGCGTTGACGCGATCGGCATCCCCGCCGATGTCGGCAAGCTTGAAGATCTCAAGAACCTGGTCAATAAGGCGACAACGTATTTTAAAAAGATCGACATTTTAGTCAACGTCGCCGGTGTCTCCAGCCAACATCCCTTTCACCAGCAGCCCATTGAAGAAATGGAAATGCTCGCCAATGTTAATTATTTAGGTTATGTCCGTTTGATCCGCCTGGTCATCCCGCAGATGGTCGAGCGTAAAGAGGGGCACATCATTAGCGTCGTTTCCGGATCGACGCTGGTGGACCCGATCCCTCGCGGATTCCTGACGTATAGTTCATTGAAGATGGGCTTGCGGGCTTTCCTGAAAGGTCTGTTTTGGGAGATGCGCGAGCATAATATCAAGGTCACGTCGTTGCTGCCGGGTGTTGTGGCCAGCGACCTGACGGACCACCTTAAAGACGTCGCGGTCGAGCAGCGGGACCGGTTGATGTCCCCGGAGGCGGTGGCGGACATGGTCATCTTCGCGCTTTCCTGCCCGGCGAATTCCAATCCGCTGGAGCTGGCGGTGATCAATCAACTGACGACGTGGACCAAGCCGATCATTGATTATAAGCAGACGCAAGCTAAATGACCCTTTCCCTATTTTCGATTTGATTGGAAAAGGGTCATTTACCCCCGCAGTTTTGTTTTGCTTTGTTTCGCTTTGCTTCGCAAATCGAAACAAAAGCGAAACAGCGGGGGGGGAGAGGGGAGAAAACCAATGGACAAAACAATCGCCACATTCAAAAAGAACAAGTTCCAGGAGATCCGCGTCGGCATCCGTGAATTCAAGGGCAACGACCTCGTGGACATCCGGACCTGGACGATGACCCAGGGCTCCAATGAAATGGTCCCGACGGCCAAAGGGGTTTCGATCAACGTGAGCCTTTTCGCGGAGCTGAAAAAATCCCTCACCGAGGTCGAAAACGCCCTCAAAGAAAACCGCATGCTTTGAAAAAATGGTTTTAACCATTTTTTCATCCCGAGGAGCAAGGCGACGAGGGATCTCACCAGAGAAACAATATTAACGAGCAGGGATTACCTCAAATAAAATCTATGAAAAGAAAGAATGATCTCAATCTGCCGATTATAAAGGGACCGATGGAAGAGCCCAAACCTCTTTCCATGGACGAATATCTCGAGTTCGTGGAATTTAATTTGACGCAGATCCCCTTTGACCGCGAGGCCTATGCGAAAGAGAAAAAATCTTTGGCCGTCAACGTGCCGTTTCGGATTTAGGGGCGGCAAAACCATCAGCCGCTTTTAATCCCACCGTTTATCCCGCTGAAGGCAGGGATGGCAGGATGAGAAACGGCGGGGAGCCCGAAGGAATAAATTTTGTGACAAAAATATTCTAATGAATGAAGAGGCGGCAATATTATGAATAAGAAAATCGGGATTTCATTCTTATTAATTATCTTTTTTATTCCTTCCCTTAGCTATGGAGAAGTCCCTGAGAGTTTGCCTCCCCGGATAATGCACGAAGGCATAAATGATTGTGAAGTGCATTCAGTGAATGATGGTTTGGAGGAAGGCGAGAAGGTAGTGATGTGTTCGGACAGTATGCGATATATCCATAGGCGATATAGCTTCGCTTTAGTTTTTCCGCGGTATTGGGACCAAGTTCATATCAATGAACGAAAACCCGAAGAATTGGGCAAAATCACAAGTATTGCTTTTAGCCCTACTGAGGAAAGGCTAATAATGTTTCATGTCGTTCTTCGGATTTCCGAAGGGCGTGGATTTGAAGGCATCATGAAAGAAAAGCAACAGGAAATAGAAGGTTATGGCAGTAATCAATTTGCCTTTGAACCACTGCAGATAGATGTTGAGGGTTCTAAATCAGTTAAATATTCTTTTTC
>JACROV010000074.1 GCA_016214285.1 Candidatus Omnitrophota bacterium
TCATTGGACGCTCCTTTTTTGACAGGAACGCCAAAATAACACGTGATTGAATTCAAATCGATTAAAAGGTTCTTTGCCGGTAGCATATAAACATCAATCAGTTACAAAAACTAATTTAAAAACGTTGGGACAGTAGTGATATTTTCCCCATAAATCACCCTCCGTTCTTGATACCTCGCCCCGCCTCTGGCACGGCTCGCTCAGGACAAGCCCCGCGATTTCCATTTGGACATGATAATGTCCGGGCGCATAGATTGTTGGTATGTTCATCTTAGATTTTCCTTCAGATATCGGAGATATCTCCTTGAAACGCGTCCTTCCCTCCAGCGGCGGGCCGAGCGGGCCAGCTGATCAAACACGGCCTCATATTCCATCCGGCTGAAGGGCTGCATCGCCAAAGTCAGGGCCGCCGCCTGATAAATCGCATCATGAACAAAACCCAAACTTTGTCCCTCCGGACGCCGGCGCATCTCGCTGTAAATCCTTACGAATGCATCATCGGTTGGATCCTGGCGACCGGCATCGCATGCCTGTATAACATGTCCCTCTATTGAATAAAAAAACGGGACGTATTCTTCCGGGTAGCGCTCCATATCTCCAGCAGAAGGAGGCAGACGCGCGCCGCGGAAGAGCTCCTGCAAAGAAGAGATAACCCAGAGGGCAGTCTTGTTCCCATCGTACAGAAGAATCTCCCGGCGGTTTTTAATCACAGCCGCCCCGGAAAGGTCTTGTTCCCAGGCAATCGCCAGACTGCTGATCGCAAGTTTATTGTCCCTGACAACTTTTTGCAGGGAAGCAACCGGATCAACCGCAGGGTCATCCCTGTCGTCCTTCACAAACCGCTTCCATTTTTCAAAAAATTCTCCTATTCCCATTTTTCCCTCCACCACACCGGCCGGAGATTTTCTGCAACCGGTCATTGCAGTTTCCACCGGAACTGATTTCTCGCCCCATCGGCGCGAGTTTTTGATGAAACGCTCTGCTCATCCCGCTCCGGTATCGGCATCCGGCCTCGTGAACCCCGTTAAAAAATTATCGGCCGTTACGGAAGCGATGACAGCCAGCGGTGGGCCGTCACGACCAAAATGTCGTTCTTCCCGTTCTTATAAACCTTTTTGACACCTTCCTTTTTAATGAGCTGCACGGCGGGGATATTCAGAAGATTTTGAAAGGCCCTGAGATTTGCCGCGGGGGCTTCATCCGATAATTTAGTTTCTATCAGAAGGAACGGCCGGTTGCCTTCCGCCAGCAGAAAATCAACCTCCTGCTTGTCCTTGTTCCTGAGATAATGCAGGCTGAATTTGCCAAACCCCCGGTCATTCCAGGTCTCAACGGCCCTTAAAAATTCCAGGGCCGCCAGATTCTCGAAGCGCGCCGAGTCGTCCTCGATGACCGGAAAATTGAACAGATAGATTTTCTTTTCTTTGAGGATGCTCCTTGAAATCTTTGCCGTCCAGGGGCTAAGACGAAAAGTCAGATAAAACGAATCAAAAAGAAGGAGCCAGTTTTTGACGGTTTCAAAAGCGACCTGGAGATCTCCCGCCAGATTATTCATCGACAAGGGGCTCCCCACCCGGGAAGGCACAAGCGCGAAAAGGGTTTCAACGACGTCGAGATTGCGAAGGTCGGCGACGGTCCTTAAATCATCGCGGACGATTTGATGGCCGTACGCCGTGCTCCAGGCCGTCCAAAAATCCTTTCTTGCCTTCATAAAAGGTTCCGGGAAACCGCTGAACTCCCAAAGGGATTCAAACGCCCGCGCCGTCTCTTTGGCCGCGGGACCGTCAAAGCCTGCCAAAGGATGGTCCACAAAATCCCGCAACGCTTTTCGGCGCCCGGAAAGCTCCGCCAGCGTCAAGGGAAAGATATGAAACTTAAGAAACCGGCCGGCCAGCGAATCACCTGCTTTACGGGAAAACTCCAGACGGCCGCTGCCTGTGACAAGAAACTGATACTCTCCGGCAAACTGGTCATAAATCCCTTTAAGGTAATTTTTCCAGTCGCGGTATTTATGGATTTCATCAAGGATAACGAGCGGACGGGAAGAAACACTGCCGCGGGGCTCTCTAGAAAAGAAAACAGGGTCTTCAATGAGCCGTCTTTTATCTTTCGGCAGATCCCAATTGAAATAGACCGTGTCGGAAAAATCTTTTGCCGCAATCTCGCGGGCGAACGTTGTCTTGCCCGCCTGCCTCGGCCCCGCGAGAATGACCAAAGGTTTGTCGGCGGACAACCGGTCCCACACCTCTTTGTAAAGGGTTCTTTTATTCATACATAAAGCTTAAACCGTACTCTGAAAAAGTCAAGACTTTTTCAGAGTACGCCTTAAAACATGCTCCCATCCCGCCTGCCCCGCCATCGACAGCCCCCCTGGTTCGTTCGAACGAATGGCTTCAAATCCATTTCAATCGTGTTTCCGGGCCAGCGCTTCATAAAACCTCTTAATCCGCTGGTCGCATTTGATTTCGGTCCGGACGATCGGCCGCGCCAACGTGATATCTTGCAGCGACCGGCACCGGCTCAAGGCCACGTACACCTGCCCGGGCGCGAAGGCGCCTTCCCCCAAATCCACCTTAACCTTCTCCAAAGTCTTGCCTTGGCTCTTGTGGACCGTCACCGCCCACGCCAGCATTAAGGGAAACTGGGTGTATTTCCCGATGGTAACTGGCTTGATCTTGTCCCGCGCGGCGTCATATTCATACTTGAACGATTCCCAGCTCACTTGCCGCACGTCACATATTTCGCCCGTCCGATCGGAAACCAGCTCGACGCGAATCACGTCTCCTTCAAAACCGGCGACGCGGCCGATGGTCCCGTTGACCCACCTTTTCAACTCATCGTTTTTTGTGAACATGACCTGCGCGCCGGCTTTAAGCCGAAGACTCAAAGGAGAGGGCAGTTTTTCCTGCTGGATATCGAATTTCCCGGAAATTTCCCCTGTAAAAGTTTTGATTTCCCCCGGCAATTCATCGAGCTTTGATCGGTTGATCTCATCCGCGGCGGCGTTGGTGCATGTGAGGGTTATTAAGGAAGGCCTCCCGTCCGCTTCGGCGTAACAATGCTGATTGATACGGGGCACAACTGTCCCGAGTTCTTCGGCGGCGCGCACCCGGTCCAGTATGGCCACAAATTCCGTGTCCGTCTGCCGGTATATTCTGGACAACTCGACGGGGGCAAATTGACGATCCTGCAGTACCTTGGCGCTGAAGAAGAACGGAGTTTCATATCGCCTTGCCCCAAGGATCTCCTCTTCCCTCTTTTTCACGACAGGGGGCAGCTGGAACAAATCACCGACAAACACAATTTGAATACCGCCGAAAGGCTTCCCGGCAGCCGGGCCGTTCAGGCGAAGGAACCGGTCCATGGCGTCCAGCAGGTCCGCCCGCACCATCGAGATCTCGTCAATGATCAAAATATCGATCTTTTCATAAACCCTGCGGTTCCTGACTTCCTTGATGTCTTCATCCGTGACCATCCGGGGAGGGAGACGGAAGAACGAATGGATGGTGGCGCCTTTGACATTCAACGCGGCGACTCCGGTCGGCGCGACCACCACAATATTCTTCCGCGACACGGAGCGCAAATAATGGACCAGCGTGGTCTTTCCCGTGCCCGCCTTACCGCTGACAAAGATCAACGGGACCCCGCTGTCGATCAGGGTGATGATTCTCCGATATTCACCAGTGATCTCGATATCTTCCGGCAGGTCGGAAGCGATGGAAAAAGATCCGGGACGTTCGGCCTTTCCCGCCGCCGCCCGGTTAAGCTCGCCGATATTGACCGGCAATGTGCCGAGAATTTCCTTGATGGAATTTTGCGAACTCATAAATTCATTCATTCTCCCGCCGCGCGAAGCTCATTTCCCCAGACAACATTTTTTATACTTCTTGCCGCTGCCGCACGGGCACGGGTCGTTTCTTCCCGTGAATGTCTGCCTGACATAGGGCCGCTCGCCGGAGGCTATCAACTTCCCCGGATCCTCTTTTTCCGGCGCGCTTTTTTTCTCCTCTTCCCATCTTTTCTGACGCTCCCGGATCTTGTCCTCGTCATAAAACGACAACCAGTCCCTGTCGTAATCTCCCATGCCCTTCCCGCCGGTCTTAAGCGCCTTCTCAACGTCATCGTCAAAAAAATGGGCAAGATAAAACCGGTTCTGGTGTTTGCGCTCTTTTTCCTGCCGCCCGAAGGTCAAAAGCTCTTCCCTGTACTCCGCGCAGCTCAAGTCAAGAAGCGTATTTCCGGCGGACTGCCGCACATCCAGGTCATTGTTTTCATCCGAGAATACCGAATAGATAAAAACGCTGATTTCCTTTTTCGTCCCGGGATTGCGCCAGCCGATCAGCCCAAGCCCTTCCATGGCTATTGACCGGAGAAAACATCCGTTTGTTTGATCCGCCGCCATTGTTTTAAGCGGCACAATTGCCGCGGAGCCTAGCCTGCCAAAGATGGCAGGCAGACCCTCCGTGACCCAATCGCAGTCAAAGGCGTCGGCCCAGCGCAGGGCGCGCAAAAGCGGGATGACTACTGCCTGCGTCCCGATGGCGCCGAGAATAAACGTGGCGTGAACCACCGCCCACCACTTCGGGACGTCGCGGGTCCAGTGAAACTGATCGGAGACAATCTCCTCCAGAAACGGGATCATTTTTTCCCCGCGGCGGATGAACTCATCCACCGCCGCCCGCGGCAGGCGGTCTTCCTCAGTCAACAAAAACTCCGTCAGTTCATCCTCGGAGAATTCCTGGTAATCCATGGCAACTCCTTCAAGTTTTAAAGTTCAAGGGGTTCTTGGGGGGGCGCGGCCTTTGCCGCGACGTTTCTTCTTATAACGCCCATTTGGGTGGGTGTCAAATAAAGAATTCTACGCCCGGCAATCGAAACATAAAAGACCGGATTTTGTTGTGGTCCGCTTTTCCCCGTCTAAAAACGCGCGGTGGCAGGAGCGGCATTTCGATGTGAGCGAATATCGGATGCGGTTCAAAGGACAGCGGCCGCAGGAAGGGTTCGGCTTGCAGTAATTTTTTCCCAGCGTCACGATCAGGGCGTGATATTCGTTGAACATCGCCGTATCGTGGTCAAAATGCCCCATGAACAACTCCTGGATTTGATGATAATCGGCCTTATGGTCACCCAGGTTATGCCGGTAGAGAAACCGTTTGGTATACGCGTCGACGACAAAAACGGGTTTTTCGAGCGCGTAAAGCAAAATGGAGTCCGCGGTCTCCGGGCCGATGCCGTTGACCCCCAGGAGTTTGTGCCGCAGATGCGAGAGTTCCTGCCGTCCCATCGCCTTGAGATCCCCCTGATATTCATCAAAGAAAAACCGCATGAAATTCTTCAGCCGGCGGGCTTTGACGTTGAAATATCCGGCGGGTTTGATGAGCGCGGCGAGTTTCGCGGCGGGGATATCGCGCAGGGCGCGCTCCGATAGAACTCCCGCGGATTTTAGATGATGGATGGCTTTCTCGACGTTTCCCCAGTTCGTGTTCTGGGTCAGGATGGCGCCGACGATGACCTCGAACTTCGTCCGCGCCGGCCACCAGTGCTGCGGGCCGAATTCTTTAAAGAGCTTCGCATAAATTTCCCGAAGGATGGCTTTTGTCCCGCGGTTTCTCATGGCAGGTGATCAGCGCCGGCGCGTTTTGGAGCGCGCGATATCTTCAAACGTCCAGTCTTTTTCTTTCTTGACGAGCGGCCCTTCCGGGGCGCTGAATTTTTTGGGATCAAATTTCTTGCGGGGTTTCTGGCTCGATTTTCCCATCTTGTCCTCCTCCAATGAGCCCCTCCTTATGTTAATATTCAGGGGGCGAGTTGGACCCCCGCGCTTTGTTTCGGCCCTGATTCATGGGACGAAACAGCGGGGGTAAATTCCCATCGGATTAAATTCCCGGCTTGGTCCCAATAAAGATAAACCTTCGGGGAATCGAAAAATCGCGCGGCGTAACGGTAGACCCAAACATCGAGCGGCCGGCCGTTTTCCTCAAGCCTTTCTGTGAAAATCGGCGGACCAAATTGCCCGGTGACGCTTTCCTGGCTTTTATACTTAGTGATCGAACCTTCTTCAACGGCGGTAACAAGGCTTTCGAACCGTGCGTCCTGACGTTCGATCTCTTTTCCCATCTGGGCCTGTTCATCGGAGACAGCCTTAAGGGTCAAAAGCTGGTCCAGGTGCGCAAGCTTGGCGCAGCCCGCCAACACAAGAAAGCTCATTGTGAATACAATACACCGCGGTATAAATACGAAATCCGAAATACGAAATCCGAAACAATATTTAAATTCAAAATTTGAACACTTAAACGGTTTAAACATTAGAATTTTGATAGTTAGAATTTGTTTCGAGTTTCGTGCTTCGGATTTTAATCATATACTATCACGCTTTCTCGATCCTTTCCTTCTCTTCCCTTAATTTCGTCAAAGTGCTCGCGATCTCCCTTGAACGCTGCTGGATGAATTTCAGGCGCTGTCCGTATTCTTTGAGCGTCGCCGGATCCCTCCCGAACGATTCGGAAAGACTGCGGCCCTTGATGTAGCTTTCGGTCTCAAGTTCCTTTTGTTCCTGCTCAAGCTCCTTGATGGTATTTTTGATCTCTTTGACCCTTTTTAACGCCTGTTGATGGCGGTCGTGCAGTTCCTTTAAATGAGGCGGCATCGAAGCGTCATGAGACTTCGCCGATTTTTCCTTCTTTTTCCGGTTCTCAGTATCTTTGCCGGAACTTTGCTGATCCAGCGCGGCTTGTTCACGTCTTTTTTCCAGGTAATAATCCAACCCCCCAAGATACGTTTTCAATTGCCCATTCTGCGTTTCCACGATGGTCGTCGCGATCTCCTTGATGAAATACAGATCGTGGCTGATAAAACACAGCGTCCCGCCAAATTCCTGGAACGCCGTTGTCAAGGCTTTCACCCCGTCGACGTCCAAATGGGTCGTGGGCTCATCCAGGCACATAAAGTTCGGCGGATTGATCAGAAGCTTTGCCAGAATAAGACGGCTTTTCTCTCCCCCGGAGAGAACCTTCACTTGCTTGAACACATCGTCCCCATGAAAATTAAACAATCCCAGCAAGCTCCTCGCCTTTAACATGGGTGTGCCTGGCGGCGCGGAGATCATCAGTTCGTCCAAGGCCTGGCGGTTGGGATCAAGGACATCCAGACGTTTCTGGGAAAAATACCCGACGTTGATCTCGTGCCCGTACTGGATGGTGCCGGAATCCGGCGGCAAAACACCGGCGAGCATTCTTAAAAGTGTGGACTTTCCGGCGCCATTGGGCCCGACCAAACAAATTTTCTGTCCACGGATGATCTCAAGATCCAGATCATGATAAATGCGCCGCTCACCGTAAGCTTTGCTGATCTTCTCGGCGTGGGCGACGACATAACCGCCTTGCCGGATGCCGGAGAATCCGAATTCGCCGATACTTTTGTGTTCCTGCGGCACATCAATATGCTCAAGACGTTCAAGCATCTTGCGCTTGTTGCGCACCGCCGAAGCACGGTTGGGCTGGGCGTGGAACCGCTGGGCAAAGCGTTCAAGCTGATCGCGCTTTTTCTCAATGACCTTCTGCTGCTTCTCCAGGGTCTTTTTCTGGATCCCCTTCTGCTCTTCATAGGTCTCGTAATTACCCCGAAGTTTGGTCATCTGGGCGCCTTCCAAAATGATCGTGTAATTGGTGACCTCGTTGAGCAGGACACGATCGTGGGAAATGAGGACAAGCGCCCCGTCATAATTCTTCAAAAAGTCTTTCAACCAAAGCGTCGCCTCCAGATCCAGATGGTTGGTAGGCTCGTCTAAAAGCAGCAGATCGAACGGACACGTGAGCAATTTGGCCAGAAGCACGCGCATCTGCCAGCCGCCGCTCAGTTCCGAGACCGGCCGGGGAAAATCCGCCTCCTTAAAACCCAGCCCGAGGAGGATCTTCGCTCCCTTGTGTTCCAGGTCATAAATGCCCATCTGCTCGAGCTGTTCAACAATATCGCCGTAGCGAGGGCTGTCCGCCTTGCCGGCATCTTCGATCTTGCGTTTTTCTTCCATCAAAGCCGCGATGCGCTCGTCGCCTTCGATGATCTCTTCCATCACGGTCTTCCTGGATTCGAAATACGCCTCCTGAGGAAGATAACCGATGTGGATATTTTTCTGGATCTGCACGGACCCGGCGACGGGTTCCATCTCCCCGCGGATGATGGAAAACAGCGTCGTCTTACCCGCCCCGTTGGGGCCGGTCAAGCCGATCTTCTCGTCCTTGAAAATGCTCAGCGAAACATCTCTGAACAGTGTCCGCTGCGAAAATCCCATTGTTAAATTGTTAAGAGTGATCATAAATTCGTCGTTCGTATCTCGTGAAGCGCATCTCGCTTCACCGGCGAGACGATTTTTTGAAGCGATTGAATTTCTTTATCCGTGAGCTCTCTCCAGCGGCCGGCCTTCAGATCACCGAGCCGCAACGGCCCCTGCGCGACGCGTTGTAAAAAGGTGACTTTTTTGCCGATGTGCGCGACCATCAGCCGGATCTGGCGCTTGCGCCCCTCGTGGATCGTGATGGTAAATTCCGTGTCGTTTCCCGCGCGGCGCGCGTCCTGGATCCGGGCGGGCGCGGTACGGCGGCCGTCAATCACGATCCCGCTCTCCAGCGCTTGTCTGTCCTTCGGCTCCAGTGTTCCGGCCATTTTGACCCGGTACATCTTGTCAATATTGAACCGCGGATGCGTCAGTTTGTGCGTAAGATCGCCGTCGTTGGTCAAAAGCAATAATCCTTCGGTATCTTTGTCCAGGCGCCCCACGGGCACCAGATGACGAAATTCCGACGGCAGCAGGTCGAAGACCGTCTTCTCCGCGAAGCGGTCTTCACGGGTGGTGACGCAGCCTTGCGGCTTGTTGAAGAGAATGTACGTGTACGCCTTCGCCGCGACGACCTTATCGTCCACGCAAACTTTATCTTTGCGCGGGTCGACCGGCGTCGATGGCTCAGCCACCTGTTGGCCGTTGACACTCACGCGCTTAGCCCTGACGAGGTCAAAAGCCTTGCGCCGGGAACAAACGCCGTTGCGGGACAGAAAGACCTGAAGACGCATTAACATGTTTAAATTCCAATAAACAAACCACAAATCCCAAACAATTTACAATACCAAAATTCTAATGACCAGAATATTATGATTTAAGATTTTGGTCATTGTTGTTTGTTTATTGTCTGTGATTTGGGATTTGTAATTTGGGATTTTAAATCTTTATCTTCTCTTTGCCTAACGGCTTCGTAAATCAGGATCGCCGCGGACGTCGAAACGTTAAGCGAATCCGCTGACCCAAACATCGGGATCTTGACGTGCGTGTCCGCGTTTTTGTCCCAAAAATCGCTCAACCCTTCCTGCTCACTGCCCAAGACAACGGCCACCGGGCCGGAGAAATCCATTTGAGTATAAATTGTTTGCGCCCGCGGCGACGCGGCGTAAGCTTTGATCCCTTTCGTCCGCAGAAAACGCAAAACTTCGTCGTTCGAGCATTGGACCGTATTGACGGTAAAAATGGTCCCCACGCTCGCGCGGATGACGTTGGGATTGTACAGGTCCGTTTTGCTGTCGCAGACAATGACCCCGCTGACCCCGGCCGCGTCGCAGGTGCGCAAGATAGCGCCGAGATTGCCCGGCTTCTCCACGTGTTCGATGATGACGATCAGCGGTTTTGATCTCAACTGAAGATCCGCCAACGACCGCTTGGGCGGTTCACAAATTCCCAATACGCCTTCCTGACGATCGCCGTACGCGATCTTGGCAAAAACGATTCTTGCGACTTCAAATACCGGGACCTTTACCCCGGACAATCTTGTCCGCAACTGCTTCTGTTCTTCGGAGAAGCCGCGCCCGGGCAATTCCGGACACACATAAAATTCCTTAAATTCGATCCCGGCTTCCATGGCGCGCAGGATCTCGCGCGAGCCGTCAACAATTGTTACGCCGGCACTCTTACGGCGCCCTCCTGTTCTTAGACGGACGAGCTCTTTGACGTGCGGGTTGGTCAAACTGGTGATCTTATCGCGCGGCATGTCGCAAGACTTTCAAAGTATGCGCATTGATCTGAAATGAACCGGTGCGCCAGGAATGGATCATTTCTTTGCGCAGGGAAGGCCAGCAGGAGGCGTACGTTTCCAAACCGCTGGCAGGACCGGCACGGTTAACCCACGCCGGATTCTCATAATAACTTAAAACCCCGTCGGGGAATATGCCGCTTTTGACCGTCTTGTACGTCCAGTACGTCCAGTGGAATTGATATTCCTCGCAACACGCGAGCATGTCCCTGAGCCAGCCGTGTTCCCCGAAAGATCCCTGACGATAATTGATGCCGAATTCCCCCAGATAAACGGGCACCTGACGCTTGCGCGAGATCCGCGCGTACCGGGACATATGCCGTCGCAGAGTAGATTTATCGCACCTGCCCGGGCCATTAGAACAGGGATAACGGCGGTTGGGGACGAAGTTAAACGTCAGCGCCGGAGGATCATAACTATGGATACTTAACGCGTGATTATCATCGTCGAATTCTTCCAGGCAATCGAGGTCCGTCGCCCAATTGTTGGCTTCCACGAAAAGGATATGGTTATGGTCGATCTTTCGGATACGCCTGATCAGCGTCTTATAAAAACGGTTTAAAAGCTTTGTGTCGTCGGTCACCGATTCGTTCAAAAGGTCGTACCCGGCGATTTGCTCCTCATCCTTGTACCGATCGGCGAGAAATTCCCAAAGAGCGCAGACCCGTTCCTGATAACTTTTATTGTTCCAGAAAAGCACTGTACCGTCGCTGTCGGCGTGCCAGTCCTTGTTTTGCGCTCCCGGCGCGGCGTGCAGGTCCAGGATGATCCATATCTTGTATTTCCTGGCCCATCCTATGACTTTATCCAAAAACCGCAAACCAGCGCCGCGATGACTAAACGGCGCGTCTTCAACGACCCGATAATGAAAAGGCACGCGGATACAATTCAATCCCCATCCGGCCGCCTTGCGCGCATCGTCCTCACGGATAAAGTTCTCCCGGAAGGCCTTATCAAATTCCGCCATCGCCTTCGGCCCCAGACGCCGCGTGAATTCCCGGCGGAACATCTTTTCCGGGCGATTGGCCGCGCCCAGAATATACGCCTCCATCATGAGCCAGCCGCCGAAATTGACACCTTTGAGGATAACCGGCCGGCCGGTCCCGCGGAGCGGGACCTGAATGATCTGTTGTTGACGTACTCTCAGGAATTTATTCATGCGGCGCGTTCCCCGGTCGCTTGATGACGTTGTGCCGGCGCAAAAAGGTGACGATCTCCCTGGCCATTTTTTCCCGGGCATCGACCGGAGTATCATTATGCCCGCCCCCGCCGGGGAGCTCCAGGAATTCTTTGGGTTGGGCCGCGGCCTGGTAAAGCCTCTCTCCCAGCCGGAAGGGGACAATTTCATCCGCGCGGCTATGGATAAATATTTTAGGGATGGTAACGGCACGCACCTTGGACACCGAATCCAGTTTTGTGCCCAGCAAAAATGAAGGAATAAATGGATAAATGGTTTTTGCCATATCGGCGGCGTTGGTAAACGAGGAGTCTATGATCAAAGCCGCCAGATTTCTTTTGGTCCCCAGGTCAACAGCAACCGCTCCCCCTAAAGATTCGCCATAACCGATAATGCGTGAACGATCGATATCCCGGCGGGTGAGCAAATAATCGTAGGCGGCGACGGCGTCCTTGTAAATGCCGGCCTCGCTCGGTCGCCCCTGACTTTCGCCGTAACCGCGGTAATCAATGATCAGGACGTTTAAACCCATCTGATGGAACAAAAGGATCTTTTCCAGACGGTCCCCGATATTTCCCGCGTTGCCGTGGCAAAAAATGAGCGTCCCTCTTTGCGTGGAGGATTTGATCAGCCAGGCGTTGATGGTCACATTATCCTCGGTTTTGATGAAAACATCCTCAAAGGCCAAACCCAAAGCGGCGGGGGTCGCGGCGATCGAACGGGCCGGATAAAAAACGGATCTGGATTCAAGGTAACGGACACCGGCGGCGAGCAAGACAACCGTAACGACTATATAAAAAACGCTCTGCATAGCTTCAAACGGATATGGCGCCGGATATTGCGCGCTTCATCCCTTCTCTTCCGGACTGGCTCCTCCGGACGGCCGTTTGTGTTGCGGGATAAGACGGATCATCAACTTGATCGATCGAAGGATATCTTCTATCTGGCAGGGCTTGGTGATGTAATGGTCGGCCTCGAGGGCGTAACCTTCCCGCAGATCTTCGGGGTCCCGTTTGGCCGAGACGATGATGACCGGCTGCCAATGGCCGGAAGCCGGCCGCTCCCGGACACTGCGCAGGACCTCAAAACCGTTTCGTTTGGGCATAATGAGATCCAGCACGATCACATCGGGGGATTCTTTCTGGATCTTTTCCCACGCCTCTTCGCCGTCCCGGGCGGTGATGACCGTGTAACCTTGCGCGGCCACTTTCTTGGACATGATGCTCAAGACCTCCGGTTCGTCCTCGGCCATGAGCACTTTGATTTGCTTCGTCGCGTTATCGGTCAACGTGTTCATCTTAACGGGCGGAAGAATAATCCTTGAGGTTATAAATGATCTCCGTTGAGGGCATGGAATGCTTGTCGATCTTGACGCCGGCCTTGGCGAAAAACTGGGTCGCCAGCGTGTCGTGATAATCCGAGAAGACAACCACGCGCCTGATGCCGGCGGTGATCATGGCCTTGGCGCAGGAAGTGCAGGGCATATTGGTCACGTAGGCGGTGGCCCCGTCGATGGCGTGTCCGCGTTTGGCCGCCTGGACGATCGCGTTCATTTCGGCATGAACGGTGCGCACGCAATGGTTGTCCACGATCAGGCACCCGATCTCCTCGCAATGATCATCCCCGGGGATCGAACCGTTGTATCCGGTGGAAACGACCCTTTTATCTTTAACAAGCACACAGCCGCAGTGCATCCGCGGGCACGTGGCGCGTTCGGACGCCAGCATGGCCAGCTTTAAAAAATATTCATCCCAGTCAGGTCTTTTGCTCATATTGCCCCCTATATTGCCCCCTATATTATCACATCGAACTGAATTTGCAAGGCCTCATCCGCCGTCGCGCAAACCATCCGGCGGGAATCGTTGTCTTTTCTGTTGATTCGCTTCCTGTTTATATTAGAATGAAACTATGAATTCCAGAGAACAATCCTTCACTTTAATGGAACTGATGATCGTTGTCGTCATTATCGGCGTTATCGCCGGCTTCGCGATCCCCTCTTATCAAAAAGCCATTGAAAAGAATGAGGAAAAAACCGCCGTCGTCAAACTGCAAACTATACGGGCAGGGATGAAGATTTATTTAGCGAAAAATGGCGGCTACCCGGCCTTTGACATGGCCACTGTGACAGCCATTAACGCGAATCTGGGACTCAGTGTCGTTGCGGACACCATGACGTATCAATGCCTTCAGAATGATAACGGGGAAACCAATGTGTGCACAGCGACAAGTCCGGATAGCTCCTGGAGTATTCACTGGCATGACCCGGGCGGGAATGGCCTTATCCATTGCGGGGCAGGGACTTGTCCCACCTGTACCGTCGGAGGAACAGGCTGTAACGCGGGATAAAAGTTCTGCTTACCCCACCTTTATTCTTTTCAGAAATCGTTTCACGCCTTCACTATAAATATCCATGGGCGGCAAAAGGCTCATCACCAAAAATCCCTCCTCGTCGAAATCAAAGAAATAGCCAGGATGAATAAGAACATGATCTTGTTCAAGCAGTTGCAGGATTAATTCTTCTTCCGAAATTTTCGTCAATGGGATCCGGATAACGGCATACCAGCCGCCCTCGGGTTTTAGGAGCTGACATTGCGTCGTCTTGACCGCTTGTTCCAAAAAACGCAGATTATCCAAAGTCCGTTGCTTGACCGGCCCCTGAAATTCCTCCCTGCGCGATAACCACCCGGCAACGGCGTTCTGGACGGGCGTATTCACGGAAAGATACGTGTCCGCGATCATCTCCAGACGCTGACAAGCCGCGTTCGCCAATTCCTCCGGCCCGCTGACGATGATCCAGGAAAGCTTCATCTGCGGAAGCGCGAGTGTTTTCGACAAGCCCCCCAGAACAAACGTCAGGACGGCATCATTGTTCACCAGGCTGACCATATCTTTAGTGCCGGGAAAAGCGAAATCCGCGAAGACCTCGTCGCAAATGATCGGGATATCCTTTGTCTGACAAATACGATTCAAGGTGGACAACTCATCCTTCTTGATGAACGATCCCGTCGGATTGTTAGGATTGACCAGAACGACCGCTTTCGTTGCGGGCTGGAGACATCCTTCCAACTGAAAAAAATCCATATGCCAATGATCCGTGTAAGCAAGAGGATAATAATTCAAGGCAACGTCGCTTAGATCACCCAGGAATTTAAAAAGAGGATAGCTGGGCCGCGGGAAAAGGACTTCTTGCCCGGCGTCGACAAGCAGCCGGAACAAGTAAGAATAAGCCTCGGAGGTGCTGGCCGTCAAGAATATACGCTCCACAGGAACATCCCGCCCCTGCTGCTTGTAATATTTGGCAACGGCCTCGCGGGCCTCAAGGGAACCCTGCGGCTGGGGCTCATAACGCAAATTCTTGTCGGACGCCAGCGGCTGGAGGATCTCTCGGGAAGGATAAGCGAAACCACAGCGCGTGGGGGTGGATTCCGTCAGATCAATGATGGGGACATCCGCCTTCTTGAGCTGCTCGAGGGTCCGGGTAATACGGTTGGAAGACAACGGCCAGCTTGTACGCTCAGAAAACATTCTGGTTAATCACCAAGATACAAGAAACAATAACCAAATAAATTACAAACACCAAATACCAAACCACAAACAATAGGCAATTCCCAAGAACCAAATCCCAAACAGTTATTGTCTCTTGATTATTGAAATTTTATTTACCGGATTCCCGCTTGATCCGTTCGAGCTCTTTTTGTTTTTCGCGCAGCCGCTGTTCAACCTTGTCGTAGCCGGCCCTGGCCACCCACGTCGTGTCTTCTTTTTGTTTGCGCAGCGCCGTGTTGAGCTGTTCTTCGATTTTCCTCTCAAAGCGTGTCGTCATCGGATCAAACCGGCAATTTGCCGGGCGATCGTGCGCACGTCAACGCCCGCCGTACCCATGCCGAGAATCGCCGCGACAAGTTCCTCGTCGGAAAGAGCGCGAGCGCCCTTCTCCCGCAATTTCTCGCGGGGGCGGTTGTGTTCCGGCATGTCTTTGATGGTTTTCATTTCAATCCTTCTGTGAGTTGCTTTGAAGTCGGTAATTTGCCCTTCAAATTGTCAGGCAGGCTTTGATAAAGCTTATATTCCGCCACGCCGATGGGATTGGTTCTTGTTCGCAGTGAAAACTCAACTTCCAACTTATCTTTTTCAGCGCAAAGGATGATGCCAATAGACGGATTGTCGTCATGGGCTTTTTCCGATTCGTTGAGCAGGTTAAGGTAGAAGTCCATTTTCCCGGCATATTCCGGCTTGAATTTACCGGTCTTCAATTCGACAGCCACAAGTGATTTGAGAAAGCGGTGATAGAAAAGAAGATCAATAAAATATTCGTTCTCACCAAGCGCCAGGCGGCACTGATTGCCGATGAAGCAAAATCCATACCCAAGTTCGAGGATGAAATTCTTGAGCTTCTCAATCAGCCGATTTTCCAGATGACGTTCATGGATGGCTTCCTTGATGCCCAGAAATTCCAGATTGTAGGAACTCTTGAGAGTTTCTTCCGCCTGTTCCGCCAGATAAACCGGCAAGGCCAACTTAAAATTACTTGTTTTGCTGTCTCTCATGAAGTGACGATAGGCGTCGGCCTTGATCTGATTCAAAAGAACATCACGGCTCCAACCCAATGCCGCCGAGGCCTTCAGATAATACAGTTTTTCTGGAAATGATTTGATCTTCTTGAGGATAAGGACATGGTGTCCCCACGAAACATTTACCAGAATCTGGCCAATCATTTTTTCCCAATAGAATGGCTTTTTGTTATTCCGATCTTTAATCTTGCCACGCCATTCTGGAACAAGCCGTTCCAGAATTGGTGACCAAGCATTTTTTGTCTTTTTGCCGGTCAATTCTGGAACAAGCTGTTCCAGAATTTCAGGGGCAGAATATTCGGTATAAAGCTGCCGCATACGCCATAAATTATCCGCCGAATATCCCTCGGAACCAGGAAAGGCCCTTCGTAAATCCTTGGATAATTTTTCGACAACTGATTTTCCCCAACCGAGCGCTTCTTGTTTCTCAACGATGTCACGTCCGATGGACCAATAAAAACCGATCAATCCATGGTTGACCTGGCGTGCCACCGCAATTCTGGCTGAGCGAATGTGGGATTTGATGCTGTCGAGAAGCATGGTGTAGTTGTCGTTTTTTGATAAAGATTCGGTCATAGTTTTACCTCGGCTCAACCCCCCGCCGGAAAGAGCGCGAGCGCCCTTCTCCCGCAACTTCTCGCGGGGGCGGCTGTGTTCCGGCATGTCTTTGATGGTTTTCATCTGCACGCCTTTCTCCAGGGGCTCGCGACACTTTGTCGCGAGACGCCCAAATTGGGGGCTTCATTCTTTGAGCCTCGCACGCGCAAGTTTGATGGCTTGGTGCAGTTTCTTCTCCAAGATTTTTCGGGACGGCAGTTCCGTCATATATTCGGCCACCCGGATGCCGCTCTTGCCTAGTTGCAAGAGTTCAATTTGCTCGTCGGATTTTCCCGCACACAGAATAAGCCCTATGGGATCATCCTCGTCAGGCTTTTTCTCGTATTTCTCAAGCCATCGAAGATAAAGCTCCATTTGGCCTTTGTCGGCGGGCCGGAATTCGTGAAGCTTGAGCTCGATCGCCACAAGACGGTTCAACCCACGGTGGGAAAAGAGCAAGTCGAGGTAAAAATCCTTTCCGTCCAATGAGATCCTCTTTTGCCGCTCCAAAAAAGCGAACCCGACGCCCAGTTCGAGGATAAAAAATTCCATTTCCCTCAGTATGGCTTGTTCAAGATCCTTTTCCTGATAGGCGCCCCTTAAGCCCAAAAGATCGAGGAAATAGGGATCTCGAAATGCCAAATCCGGAGTAAGCTGGTTGGTGGCTTTCAGCTTCTTGAGTTCATGCCGGATGACCTTCTCCGGCCTCCTGGAAAGAGCCGTGCGCCCAAAAAGCATGCCGTCTATCTTGGCGCGGAGCGTGCGTACGTCCCAATTCTCGATACAGCACATTTCGGCGTAAGAATTTCTTTTGAGGTCATCCTTGATGTAGATCAGCTCTACGAAGTGTGACCATGTCAATTGCGCAGACAGCGTCTGCACTATATTATCCCCGTAATCCGCGCGTTTGCCCTTTAAGATTTCGGTTTTAATCCTCTTCCCAACCTGCCAATAGAGAGCTGATAAAGTGGTGTCGACCGAACGAGCCACGCAACCGCGCGCATGCTCGACCAGAGCGCGGACGTCGCGAACCAGCGAGCTGGATGGTGCCAGTGTGCCCGGGTTAAAAGACATCAACTGTGTTTTACGTTTTTGATGCTACTTCGTTTCCATGGCCAACTCCATCAGCTTGCGTGGATTATATTTGATCTTCATTCCCATAATACTGTCTCTAAAATCTAAAGCCATTTGGGACACATTACATAACAGGTATTGTGTCCCTCGTGTCAGGCCGAGGGGCGTGATGGAAAACATAACGCTCCGGTTCAGCGGCGGCGCGTTAGCGACGACGTCGACTGGAACCCGTTGTCAGGGCCGCTAGAATTTGAACGTCTTGATTGCTTCTTCCCAGTTCTTCCCATCAAACGATCGAACCTCGATATTGGCCTTTTCCATTTCAAAGTCGTCAAGACATCGGACGTTGATACTGTACATGTCAGGGGCTGCCCGAGGATTACTGAATGGATGGATTCCGCAGTGTTTGCAGAACCAGTGTTTGGCCGTTTTCGAACCGAACTGATAGAGCGCGAGCGCATCTTGCCCCGAAAGTAGTTTGAAGCGCTCCGGCGGAACACGATGATGCAAGGCTCCCTTTTTCGTGCAAATGGGACAGTTGCACTCAATGGCTTTTGTGAGATCGGTTACAACCTCAAACTGAACCTGCCCACAGTGACAACTCCCTTTGTACGTTCTCATGATCGACTCCGAGTGGCCCTAACGTTCGCCATAACCGGCCGACAAAAGCGGAACGAAACGGCGCTTTTGTCTGTTCGAGTGGATTTGCCTTGTTATATGGTTTTTATTACTTTTTGAACAGAACCTTAATATGGCAATTAATGTTAATTGCGAATCAATCCTTCCAAGTTCCTGAATATGCTGCGCAAAGCTAATACAACCCTCTGCTGCCTATTACTCAACGTATCGTTCACCAATGCCTCAGGACATCCATGATGATAACCACGAACAAGAATCCCAAGAGGATAATCATCCTTTTGAATTGGAATATCATTTCTCAAATGAAAAATGATGTCCTTCAAAATGGATATTTCTGCAGAAGAAAAACCATTGCCATGTTTACAATTGACCCATGGGTACCTTGTAGCCTGATCATATTCTGTAAACCGCCGTAAATTATTAACGACTTCAGGTGAGGCGTAATAAGGGTTATGAGTTGAACAACGCTTTGCAAGTTCTGCAAGATCATGCGTTTTAAGCCATTGATTGTTGCTTGGTGTCTCAGTTCTCCCGTCAGGATCAAGGATAGAAAGAACTAAAGCCTTTAAGTATTTCTCGATAGCTTGTGCTCCATGGTACATTGCGGGAACCATAAGATCATTTTGATATAAAACGGCAAATGATAGTAGATCGTGGTCAGCATGAAAAATGAAATTTCCCCAGAGAGGTGGATGAGTGTTCATAACATCCTCATTATTCAATTTGTCTTGGTCGGTTAACGCTCGCGTTCGGAAAAACGGGGACAGATTTATTTTCTATGTCTGGCGCGGCTTTGGCGGCGGCAGCCCCCCTGTCTTCGCGGCCGCGATGACAATCCTCGCGCACGCTTCGGCGTCAGACCCGGCATGATGGTGGCGAAGAGGAATCCGCAGGCGCCTGCAGACGTCCGGCAGCGTCGTCGGGTAGATATTCCAGACAGTCCGGGCAAGCCGGACAGTGCATTGAAACGCGTGAGAAGGCGCGCTCAGACGGGCCCGTTCACAACACGTGTTGAGAACGGAGCGGTCGAAACTGGCGTTATGCGCCGCGAGAAATTCCACGCCGGCAAGCCCCTTGCAAAGAGATGGCCACAACTCCCGGAATGTCGGGGCGTCAGCCACGTCACTCCACGAGATGCCGTGCAAATACGAGAGCACGAAATCCTTGCGTGGAGGACGGATGTAGTGGAAGGCACGATCAACGATAGCCCCGCCTTCAACGCGTACGACCGCGACGGCACACGCGCTGTCGCGCCCGTAGTCCGCGGTCTCGAAGTCGATCGCGGCAAACGTCGGGGCCCGTGGTTCGACTTGGCTCACCACTCGCCCTGAGCAAGGTCGAAGGGCTCGCGGCATCAAGGAAACATGTTGTTTTCTCATCTCATCTTTCAGCCGTGCGGGCACTACAGGCTCGCACCCAGCGACGGAAATGAGCCGCCGCTCCCGGTGAGATCCTGGAAGACAACGGCCAGCTTGTACGCTCAGAAAACATTCTGGTTAATCACCAAGATACAAGAAACAATAACCAAATAAATTACAAACACCAAATACCAAACCACAAACAATAGGCAATTCCCAAGAACCAAATCCCAAACA
>JACROV010000065.1 GCA_016214285.1 Candidatus Omnitrophota bacterium
CAAACCTCGTCGAAAATCAAGAACTAACCGCTACTTCCCTGGCACCGCATTTTTAAAAAATTCGCGCCCGCTACGGCCAATCTCCGTCGAGAATAGAAATCTGACCCCCAAAAAATGCCTTCGAACTGTAGAAGAAAAGTTTATGATATTAATTGATGAGGATAGCGGAACCCATATCATTATCCGTGGAAGAGCGTTCAACATTGAATACTTGGACAACATCCAGAAGTCTTCCTTTTCGAGTGGTTCAACGAGCTCAAATTATTTGCATGGCAGCCGACGGTGTTCTGAGTCAGGACATTGCACAGAAACTTCGAGTTTCCCGGCCGACCGTTCAATTGTGGCGGCAACGCTTCTTAGCACTTCGTCTGTCCGGCCTGGAGAAAGATGCTCCTCGCCGCGGTCGTATTCCAAGAATTTCTCAACGCAAAATTACTGCCGTTGTCGAAGCCACCTTGCACACAACACCTGTCAACGCGACACATTGGAGCACTCGCACCATGGCCAAAGTTCAAGGTTTAAGCGAAGCCACTATTCGTCGGATATGGCAAAGACACAATTTAAAGCCTCACTTAATCGAAACCTTCAAGCTAAGCCGGGACAAACAATTCGTCGAAAAACTACACGATGTTGTTGGTCTCTATCTGAACCCGCCGGACAAAGCGCTGGTCTTATGTGTCGACGAGAAGAGTCAAATCCAAGCCCTCGACCGCACAAGACCCTCAACACCCCTGCGTCCTGGTATTCCAGCCCGGCAGACACACGATTATACGCGTCATGGAACAACCACTCTTTTTGCTGCATTAAGCATGCTCGACGGCAAGGTCATCGGCGATTGCATGCCGCGACACAGGCATCAAGAATTTATTCGCTTCTTGCAGATCATCGATGTCAAGACGCCTATCGAGCTGGATTTACATCTCATCGTCGACAATTACGGAACGCACAAACATCCACGCGTTCAGTCATGGTTGAAACGTCACCCGCGCTTCCATTTGCATTTTATTCCGACGTCCAGCTCCTGGCTCAACATGATCGAGCGTTGGTTCGGCGAGATAACCAGCAAACGTATTCGCCGAGGATCATTCAAAGGTGTTCCGGATTTAATTACAGCCATCATGCAATATATCGAAACTCACAATCAAAATCCACAGGTGTTCGTCTGGAGCGCGTCAGTCGATAAAATTATGGCTAAAATATCCAAATGTAAAGAAGTGTTAGACGCACCACACTAGCTTAACACATCGGAATATAAATGCAATATAATTGTAATATCATAACTGTATAAATTACATATAGTTATGATATAAATGTTAAATAATGTAATGCAAAAAGTAAATGTTTAGCGGGCTAAACATTTACAAATTATCACCTTTATACCAGTATTTTTTTACAACAAGAGTTCCGCTTGGCTATTGGGGATAACAATTTGATACTCTGATTGTAAAGCTGTTTTCAAGTCTGAGCGTTACGCAGACTGCTACGGTCAATACCCGGGATCGAACGTAAACGGATCATGCTAAAAAACAGATCCAGGCTTTTGATGTGTTCCACATGCCGCACCTCTTTGAGCATCCGCGGCATGGTCCAGGACACGGCCAGCCGCAAGATCGCGGAAATAAAAAACAGCATCAAAATGCGATACCCGAATAAAGGCGGGAGGTGCCGGACCATAAAGCCGCCCAAAAGCGCCCCACAGGCAAGCGCGGACCCGTTGACCACGTTAAAATACGCGATGCAGCGGGTGCGCTTCGGCGGGCTGGCCGCGTCATAAATAAAATTCGCCGCGCACAGATTGAATCCGGCCCAAAGAAATCCGGAGAACATCTCCACCATCACCAGATACCACGGCGCCTGGCCGACGATCCACAAAAGCGGGATCAGCGGAAAACATTTTGCGGTCAACCGCAGGACCTTGAGGCTGCCGACCTTGTCCGCGTGCTGGCCCCAGCGGTGAACCGACAGATACAGCGTCAACGGGGCGGCAATGGTAATCATCGCATAGACGAGGTAATTAAATGACAGGTCTTTAAGCATGAACACGGCGAAATACGGCGCGGCCAGATTGACGGAAAAATTCATGGCCGACACGAACAGGACGAATTTGGCAAAGTTGCTCTTTTTCAAACGCAAAAAAAACTGCAGAAAAGTGAAAACATATTCCTTATTGTAGATCAACGGCGGTTCCTGCATCCGTTGCAGGAACAAAAAAGAGAACAGCCGCGTGGTAAATCCCAATCCGAACAGCAGGCAAAAACCATACAAGAGGTTTCGCTGCTCCATGTTATGCAGGATGACCCCCGCGGTGATCATGCCCGCGACGCCAAGTAATCCGAGATTCCGGCTTCGCCATCCGAAATATTCCCCACGCTTGCTCTCTCCCACCAGGTCGCAGAGAAAACTTGCCCATGCCGGCTGAAAGAACGTTCCCGCGGCGACGAACACGACGGCCAGGGCGATGAATATCCAGTAATGCATCCGCCCCGTCATGGTCAGCGCGACGATGAGCGACAAAGCGACCAACTGAACGATGATAGAAACGCTGACCATCTTCTTGCGCGACCTGAATTTCTCCGCGATCTCCGCGCTGAAGAGCTGAACGCACGCGGAGACCATATTGATCGTACCGTTGAGAATCCCGACGTGCCGCGCCGCGGCTCCCAGAAAAAGGATGAACGGCGTGAAGAATTCCTGCGTGAGGCCCGTCGTCAAAACTCCGAAAGCGCCCTTGTAAAGGGATATATCCAGACTTCTCTTTTTCGCGGCGGCGTCCATATTAATAATGCGAATTTAAGTCTAAATTCGAAGCACGAAACACGAAACTCGAAACAAATTCAAACCTAGAATAACCGAAACGGTTTAATATTTTGATATTTTTGATTTAATTATTGTTTCGGATTTCGAATTTCGGATTTCGTATTTTTACCCAGCTTGTCCAGCAGCCGCAGCAATCCGTCAATGATTGTCAAAGGATGCGGAGGGCAGCCCGGGATATACAGAACGACAGGGATCAGGTTATCAACTCCATTACGAACTTCCCTTCCTCCCTGGAAAGGGCCGCCGCTGATCGCGCAGGCGCCGACGGCGATGACAATCTTGGGATGGGGGATCGCCTCCCAGGTCTTCTTTAAAGCCAGTTCCATATTCTTCGTCACCGGGCCCGTGATCATCAGTCCGTCGGCGTGGCGCGGGGACGCGACAAACTGGATCCCGAAGCGGGACAAATCGAATACCACGTTCCCCATCGCCTGGATCTCCCCTTCACAGCCGTTGCAACCGCCCGCGCAGACTTGTCTCAATTTCAAAGATCTCCCGAAGGTTCTTCTCATCTTGTCATCAAGCGCGGCGGCCAGCCTGATTTCGTCCCCATGAACAATCAAATCTTCTCGTCGGGAAACCGCCATCCGGTGGTCCCGGGTATACGTTACCCCCTGGATATCTTCCTGGAACAGCAGTTTACCCATATCCACCGCTTCCTTGCCCGATACGGGTCTCCCCCGAAAGCGTTTCGGGAAAGCGGGAACTTCTTCAGGATAGGACAATGTCCTGAATCCCTGTTTAAACCGATTGACGATGATTCCCCACATTGGTAAACCTCTTTAAAGGTGATCCGGCAATCCGGTTATCCGTGACTAGAATATCCGGATACCCGGATATCCGGTTTTCCTAGTCCCGGATTTCCATATCCCCGGATTCCCTGCCTTTCGTGCGTCGAATTTACTTTAAAGATCATGCCCGGCGTATGACAGATTGAAACTCTTGTTGCACAGCGGAAAATCGGAGATCTGGCCGCCGCGCGCCGCCATCGCAAGACCGCTCCAGTTATGAAAAGAAGGGTCTTTAATTTTATAACGCGCGATTCCGGCACGGGCATCCGTCATGGCCACATGGACGATCTCCCCCCGCCATCCCTCGACCATGGCTAGCGCCATATGGTTTGGTTTCAATGTCGACGCCTTCCCGCATAAATCTCCTTCAGGGATCCGGGTCAAAATATCCAGAAGGAATTCCAGCGACCTTTGCGACTCAAGCCAGCGGATGAGCGCCCGGGCGTGAGCATCCCCCGAAAGCGTGGTGGAAACCGGGATATAATGAAACCGATACATCCCGAAAGCGTAATCCGTGCGGACATCAAGTCCCATCCCCGACGCGCGCGCCGCCGGGCCGACGAGTCCCAACTCTTTGGCTGTCCGGGTTGAGACCACCCCTGTTCCTTCAAGCCGGGAAAGAACAGATGACGCTGAAAAAAAGAGGTCGGATATTTCCTTGAAATCTTTCCGGGCGATCAAAAGGCGCTGTCGGAAATCCTCCGCCATTTTCTGGTCCAAATCAAACAAAACACCACCGGGCCGGCACAAGCTTCTTCCATAACGATTACCGCTTAATTCCATCAATAAATTCAGGAATTCCCCCCGGAGCCTGCCAAAATACGCCGCCGCCGGCGAAAACCCTATGTCCGTACTTAACGCGCCCAGATCTCCCACATGGTTGGAAAGCCTCTCCAGCTCAAGCGCGATGGCCCGGATGGCCTGCGCGCGGGGTGATATTTCACAATCGCTTAATGATTCCACAATATTACAATACGCCGTCGCGTGAGCTATGACGGCGTCGCCGGCAATGGATTCAGCCAGAAGTACCGCCCTTTCCGCGGGGACCTCTTCCATCATTTTCTCAATACCGCGGTGCTGATACCCCAACTGAATTTCCAGATTCAAAATCTCTTCGCCATGACACTGGAAACGAAAATGTCCCGGCTCGATGATCCCGGCATGGACAGGCCCGACGGCAACTTCATGCACCTCCTCTCCCTCCATGCGATAAAAAGGATACACCCCTCCCCTCGGCCATAGGTCCCCCAAGGGGGAGGAGCCTTCGGCGGGGACAGGCCCTGAAGCTACCTCCGCCCACAAGTCCGCGACATTGCGATAATTCTGATGATAACGTACCGGCTTAAGCCAGGGATGCCCGACGGGCGTAACCGCAAACTGCTCCGCGATCTCCCGCTCGAACATATGCGCCTGGGGAAGTTCAGGCGTCAAGGATTGGAAAGAGGATTTATCCGGGAGGATGCGCATGGAGAGAACTGATATTTTTCCTTCCTGATCCTTCCCTAACATCGCGAAAACTCTGACATCCCCGCGGTCTTCCGGGCAGGCCCCGCCGCCGGCGGGGCAGGCGAACAGATTAACGAGCCGGGCACCCCGGGAACATTCCTCAAGGATCTTTTGACGGAATGACTCTTCATCGAGGATGGGGACACGACTTGATTCCCAGCTCTGTCCATTACGCGCATAAAATTCTTGCGGGCCCACTTTATCTCCCTCCTAAAAGCGCGCTGGCTTCATCGAGCAGATCATAAAAAGGCCCGGGCACAAAGACCCCGGAGAAAAACAGGACACCCAGCAAAATGACCAGCGGCGCGATCATAAAAAAGTTTTCTTTTTTAGCCGTGACAGGGGTGTCCTCCGTCGGCCGGCCCAGCGCCATCCTTAAGATGACCCCCGAATAACCGAAGAAAATGACCGATAAAAACAGAACGTAAAAAAACGCGGCCAGATAACGCTGGGCCGTGACAGCTTCCTTCAAGATTAGCAGCTCGCTATAAAAAATTCCGAAAGGCGGAAACCCGATGAGCACGATAAAGCCGAGGATCAGGAATATCCCGGTCACGGGAAATCGGTGAATGACGCCTTGAATATTTTCAACCTTTTTACTCCGGAACCCCTGGTAAAGATTTCCCGACACCAGAAAGATCAATCCTTTCGCGAAAGCGTTATTGACCGCGTGGAAAAGGCTCGCCCAGACAGCCCCTCCTCCCAACCCTATCCCCAGCGCCAGAATCCCCATATGCTCGACGCTCGAATAGCCCAGCATCCGGTTAAAATCTTTCTGCCCCATGATAAAGATCGCGGCGATCCCCATCGACAAGATCCCCAAAAGGATGAATATGGGAGAAACGAACCTCTGCAGGCCCGCGTGAAAACAGATCTGGGCGACCCGGCAAACAGCGAGGAAAGCGCAGGCCGTTACCGCTCCGGACATGAGCGCCCCCACGGGGGCCGGCGCCTCGCCATAGGCGTCGGGTTTCCAGGTATGCATCGGGGCCAGCCCCATTTTTGTCCCATACCCCACCAGGAGAAAAATGACGCTCAACTTCAACCACGACGGTGAAAGAAGCGCCGCGTTATCCAGGATGTCCGCCAGAAATATCGTTTTAACGGGTGCTGCCGATATCGCCAAAAAAAGCGTCCCTAAAAGGCCCAGGGCGATCCCCAAAGAAGAGATCAACAGATATTTCCATGTGGCTTCGATGCCCCGGGGTTTGCGGTAATAATTGATCAACGGGGCGCTTAATAAAGTCGTCGACGCGATGGCGATCCATAATAACCCCATATGCCGGCTCATGGTGACAAGGGTCATCGTCGAAAGAAGACACAACAGACATCCCATGAAGATCCCGTTGGAACGCCTCCTCTTTTCTTTCAAATAGCCGATGAGATAGATCGAGACGACAAAAAACAAAATACTGACCAAGGTGAGGACCAACTGGCTTGCGGCATCGAATCCCAGAAAAGGATTGAACTGGACATCGCGCGGCCCCTGCCAGAAGCTGATCGTCACGAACAAATGGACGAGGCTCGTCAAAAAAAGAATTATTTTCCTTAACCGGTCTTGCCGTAAGAGAAAAACGACCGCCGCCATCAAGGCCGGGAACCCCGCTAACAAGAATAATTCCATAAGCCTAATCCCTCAAATTCGTCAAATTGACCGTGCTCGCGCTGCCGAATTCCTGGTTGATGTGATTAACGACGATCCCCATGATCAAAACACCCACAAAAATATCCAGCAGTATCCCCATCTCCACCAAAAGCGGGGTCTTCTCTAACAACAAAAGAGCAAAAAGAAAAATACCATTTTCCATGACAAGATAACCGATGACCTGGGTGATCGCTTTGAACCGGCTTACCAAAAGCAGGAACCCGACCATCACGACAGAAAAAGCGCAGGGGACCAATAAATTCGACGTTTCCCTGACGGGCAATTCCAGACGGAAAGAGATCCAGAAAGCCACCCCCATAAGAAAACCGCCCAACATGAGCGTCTTCCCGTAACCGACAAGAGGCTGGACTTCCCGGCGTATCGACACATGCCGTATCGCCCAAGAAAGCAGATTGGGCATTAAAAAAACTTTCAAGATGAGCGTCCCCATGGTCATAACAACCGCGTGCTTGCCCGGGTGGACGAGCAGAGGCGTCGCGCTTAAAACAAGCGACTGCGCCGCGAAAAGCTGGATCATCGTCCCCAGGCGGCTGCTCCCCAGGATGACTACCCCCAGGCAAACGATCAGGATCAGGGCCAGATCTAACCACATGGCGTTCACACCCCTTTTATTAAAACAACAAGCAATCCGACCAGGGCAAAAACAAAAGCGCCGATCAGCAGTTGTGGAACCTGATTTAACCGCAGCCGCGCCATGCATGATTCCACGATCCCCAGACCCACCGCCAATACGATCATCCCTGCCCAAAAGACGATTGTCTGCATGACGGGCGGCAAACCATGAAACGGGACCAAAATATTGACAAACAGAGCTCCCAAAACAAACAACTTGATCGCGCTTCCATATAAAATATAGGCAAGGTCCCAGCCGCTGTGGTCTAACACCATCACTTCATGGACCATCGTTAACTCTAAATGGGTCGCGGGGTCATCGACGGGGATACGCGCGTTTTCCGCCAACAGGACCAGAAAATAACTCACCCCCGCCAAAAGAATCGCCGGCCCGAATAATTGCCACGACGATAAAATATTTCCCTCGACCATCTCCGATAAAACAAGACTTTTGGACAATAACGCGAGGATAATAAAATCCAGAAATAACACAACCTCGGCCAGGCACGAAAAGGCCGCTTCCCGGCTGGCCCCCATGCCCTCAAAACTCGACCCCGTATCCAGCGCGGCGATGATCATAAAGAATCTCGCCAGACCATAGAGGTACGCGAACAGGATAATATCCCCAAAAAATGGCAGCGGCGCCTTCAAGCTTCCGAAGGGGACAAAAATGGCTGAAACCAGGACCGCGGCCATGGAAACGACCGGCGCGGCCTGGAAAATCCACGTCGTTGTGGTGCTGTAAACATTCCCCTTCCTGAATAATTTCCCGATGTCATAATACGGCTGCAGCAAGGGCGGCCCCCATCGTCCCACGAGAAACGCCTTCGTTTTTCCTGTGATCCCCAAAAGCAAAGGGGACAAGATCACAACGACCATAATGTGCAGTAAAATCCGGATCCCCATTAAGTTCTCTCCCGCATTAAACCATCTTCCAGACCAACAGCATTAAAAGGAAAATCAAAATATAAAGCAAATACCACTGCGTATATCCGCATTGGATAACTTTTAATTTCGCGGATAAGGACTTAATGAATCCAAAGGCGGGACGAAAGAAAAAGTCTTCGGCGGCGTCCGTAACGCGTGAGGAAACCTCCCCTTCTTCGGGGAAATATTCTTTTGGCCTGTTGCCCTTGACCCGGTAATCCAGGACATTGCGGAAAATTTGCAAAAGAGGCTGCGCGAACGACGCGGCCGTATACTGCATGCGGCTCGTCGGCATGGCATACCCGCAACCCCAGGTCTGCGCTTTTTCAACGGGCAAAAACTTCATCGCGGTCCTTTTCAGTAAAGTCAAAATGGCTATGGTCCCGATCAAAATGGACAACACTAAAACCGCCGTCAAAAGAGGGGCAATGATCACCCCTTCCGTCGCTGAAGAGATCGGGGAAGAGGTCATTGTCGCGGCGGCGCCCAAGGCAAACGACACCATCACGGCGGGGAAAAGCCCGATCCACACGCAGATCCCTCCCAGCACGGCCATGGGGACACACATCAGCACGGAATTTTCCGTCACGTGAGTAATATCTATGGACCGGCTGTTCCCCAGGAAGATCGCGCCGAAGGCTTTCGCGAAACACGCCGCCGCCAGGCCGCCGATCAAGGCCAGGGAAATAACGGCCAGACTGCTCAAAGCAATGCCGTTTAATTCAAAATGGAACATCCCTTCAAACAACGCCCGATAGACGAGCCATTCGCTGACAAAACCGTTAAAAAGCGGCAAGCCGCAAATAGCCAGAGCCCCGATCAGAAATAAATGCCCCGTCCATGGGAGCCTTTTGAGAAGTCCTCCCAGGCGGTCGATCTCTCCCGTGCGCGTCGAGCGGATGAGTGATCCCGCGCTCAGGAACAAAAGCCCTTTAAAAACAGCGTGATTAAAAACATGCAAAAACGCGCCGGCGTAGCCGATCAAAGCCGCGAACTCATTGTGACAGATCTGCCCCCACAGCCCCGTCCCCAACCCCAGAGTTATAATCCCGATATTTTCAACGCTGTGGTAAGCGAGTAATTTCTTGATCTCATGCTGACCTAACGCATACAAAACACCCCCCACCCCCGAGATCATGCCGATCAAAAGCAACGTAACCGCGCACCATTCCGGAAAATCTTTAATAATCAAAATGGTCCTCATCAAGCCATAGACACCCATCTTGATCATGACCCCGGATAAGACCGCGGAAATGTGGCTCGGGGCCGCGGGGTGGGCGTGCGGCAGCCAGATATGCAAAGGGATAAACCCCGCTTTCACGCCAAAGCCGATAATACCTAAAATAAAAAGCGCCCCCGCCAGCGGCAGAGGGAATGACGCCAGCGCCATTTGGTCAAAATCCATCGAACCCGATTGCCTGGCCATCAGAAGAAACATGACCCACAGACAGAACGTGCCGGTATGCGTGACGATCAGATAAAGGTATCCGGCTTCGCGGACGGCTTTTTTCTCGTCATGAAACATGATCAGAAAATACGAGGATAAGGCCATCAATTCCCACGCGACTAAAAACAAAACGGCATTTTTAGCGGTCACAACGAGCATCAGGGAAATGAGCGCGGCATGATAAAGGGCGTAATGGACGCTTAAATTTCTCTCCTTGTCACTTTTCAGATAACCGTAGCCATACACGCCGGCGGAAAGAAACAAAATCGTAATCGTCAATAAAAAGAAGGCGCTCAGAGGATCCACCCCCAGATAGAACTCGCCCGCGGGCATTCTTAAGTTTAACCGGTGATCTATTGGAGCCCGATGGATGAGGACGCCAAGGGCGGCGGCCGCTCCCAGGAGGCATCCCGGGATTAATGTACCAAGGAAGATGAGCCCGCTCATCGCCCGCGATCGCGTCAAAAGGACCAACAGAAAGGCGCCGAGGCACAAGATAAAAAGACTGGACAAAAACAAGCTCATGATCCGCCTGTCTCCCGCCCGTTCTCGTCGGGGGCAGGGGATATCCCGGACTCCAAGACCCGGATCTCTGCTAAAATTTGTTCGCGGGACGCCTTAAGATGCAGATATTCCTGCAATTTGGCGTTTTGCAAACAAAAAGCCAGGCGGCTTAAAATACCCAGATGCTTCTTGACGGAAGGGCTCAGGATGGTAAAAACGATAAAAACCGGCTTGCCGTCAAGGGCCTTGAAATCTACCGGCTTCTTCAAAAAGCACAGACTGATGGAAGGGTGGTCGACATGTAAAACAACGGGGTTGCGCACGTGAGGGATGGCGATGCCGTTTCCTATGGCCGTGGGCGTCATTTTCTCCCTGGCGATCAACATCTGCCAGAGAGATTTCCTGCTCAGCTTCTCCGGGAGAGGCAGCGCGTCAACGATGGAGCGCAAAACTTCTTCCCGGTTCTCGCCGGGGATATCATAATAAATATTACCCGTCTTGATGGCCTGATATAAAACGCCCGGGTTGTCATTTTCCCGGTCGCCCGCGGACAGGACTTCGGGAGTCAACGGGATCTTTTTCTTCAGGGCCCAGTCAAGCAGTTCAATATAATTAAAACGGTACTGCTCATTGGCCCTGACGCAAGGCATGTTCTTTTTGTCGATCCAGCGATTCACCGTCTCCTCGGGGACCGCGAAGATCCTGATGATGTCGTTGACCGTCAATTCCATCGTTACTTATTCTCCTGAAGTATCTGCCGGGCGCGGCCAATGGCGTGATCGACGGTCGGCTGGATATTCTTGTCTTCCACATATTTTAACAGGCCGGCCCGTTTTAATTTCTTAAACGGCCCTGACTGCAATCCCGACAAAATGACCCGCGTCCCGTCGTGTCTGGAAAAGTTGAAAACATTTTCCAGGGCGCTCAACCCCGTGGCATCGATCGTCGGGACGTGCCGCATGCGCAGGATAAGGACCTCAGGCTTCTTTTCAAGTCCACGGATGGTATCTTTGAACTTATCGGCCGCCCCGAAGAAAAACGGCCCGTTGATCTCAAATACTTCAACTCCTTCCGGAATATCCTTTTGCGAAATACGGCTCTGGTCAACGACGTCTTCCTCGTCCGTTTCCTGCTCAACAAGAGAATCCGTGATGTACCCGACCTGTGTCGCTTCCGACATCCTCCTCATGAACAAAAGCGCGGCCAGGACAACTCCGAACTTAATCGCCGCGGTCAGGTCAACAAATACTGTCAGTAGAAACGTCGTCACTAAAACAATGACATCGCTCTTCGGGCTCCTGAACATTCTGACAAACAAGTGCCATTCACTCATGTTATAAGCGACACTGATCAATATGCCGGCCAAGGCCGCCATGGGAATCAGCGACGCCCACGGCCCAAAAAATATCAATATGAGCAGCAACGTAACGGCATGGATGATGCCCGCGAACGGCGTGCGTCCGCCGTTTTTGATATTGGTCGCCGTCCTTGCGATGGCCCCGGTCGCCGGGATCCCGCCCATAACAGGAGAAGCAATATTCGCGACACCCTGCGCGATGAGTTCCATATTGGAACGGTGCCGGTTTCCCGTCATGCCGTCGGCCACAACCGCTGAAAGTAACGACTCAATCCCCGCCAGCACCGCGATCGTCAGGGCGGGTGAACTCATTTTCGCGATCAGGTCCAGGCTGATATTGGGCAAATGCGGCATCGGTAAAGTGTTCGGGACGCCTCCGAAACGGCTGCCGATCGTTTCAATGGGCAAATGAAATACGTGAACTATCAGCGTCGTCAAAACAATCGCGATAAAAGACCCCGGGATCCTGCGCGTAACCCTGGGCCAATAAATGATGACCAGCAATGTCAAAAGGCCCATGAAGACGGCATGCGCGTTAAACGTATGGGCATGTTCGCCATAATACCGGATCTTTTCGATAAATTCCGCCGGGACTGTTCCGCCCGTCAATCCCAGGAAATCCCGGACCTGGGCCGCGAAGATAATTAACGCGATCCCCGCGGTGAACCCTACCGTCACGGGATAAGGAATATATTTGATAATATCACCAAACCGGGCGAACCCCATGAAAATAAGCAAAAATCCCGCCATTAAAGTGGCCGTCGCCAGGCCGTCATACCCGTATTTTTGTATAATGCCGTAAACGATGACGATAAACGCCCCCGTCGGCCCGCCGATCTGGACCCGGCTGCCGCTTAAACAGGAAATGATGAACCCCGCGGCTACCGCCGTATACAACCCTTGTTCGGGTTTGACCCCGGAGGCGATCGCGAACGCTATGGCCAGCGGCAGGGCCACGATCCCGACGATGACCCCGGCAATCAGGTCAGGGACGAATTTCTTGACGGAATACCCCTCCTTCAATACCGTTATCAGTTTTGGTTTAAGTTTATTGCGGCCCATCAGAAATTCCCACCTATCGATAGAAAATTAAAAAAGTAAATATCCCCGCCAGATATCCGATCAGCGCGGGGAAAGAAATTCTTTTTAAATACCAGCTAAAGCTTATTTTCTCCATCCCCATCACAACCACCCCGGCCGCGGAACCGATAATCAGCAAACTCCCGCCGGTGCCGACCGCGTAAGCCGTCAGTTCCCAAAGTTTTGAATCCATGGGATACCGCGTCACATCATACATCCCCATCGCCGCGGCTGTTAAGGGGATATTGTCGACCACAGAGGAAACCATCCCCAGGATGGTAACAATTACGTCTTTATTCACAAAATATTTATCCATCCACACCGCAAAGGTCTTAAGCAATCCAGCCGTCTCCAGGGCGGCCACCGATAAAAGGATCCCCAAAAAGAAAAGTACGCTCGCCCCGTCTATTTTACCCATAACATGCGTGACTCTCAGGAAATGGCGTTCCTGATGGATCAGATCGGTTAACGCCCACATAATCCCCAGTACCAGCAGGATCCCCATATAAGGAGGCAAATTGGTTGCGGCGTTTAGAACCGGCACCAAAATGATCCCTATGATGCCGATAAAAAATACTCTTTTGGCTCCCCTGACCATCGGCTGGACATCGGCCTTCCCGCCGGAAAAATTTACCGCGGCTTCTTTTCTCATTTGATAAGAAAAATAAATACAAGGGACCAGGACCGATACCAGGCTTGGGAGCAACAGCCATTTCATAATGTTCCCCGTACTGATCTGTTTGCCCAGCCAAAGCATGGTGGTCGTCGTGTCTCCAATGGGAGTCCATGCCCCGCCGGCATTAGACGCGATGATAACCATGCTGGCGAAGATCATCCTGTCGTTGCGTTCAGGAATAAACCGGCGCAGGAGTGTTATCATAATAATCGCCACGGTCATGTTCGCTAAAAATGAGGAAATAAAAAAAGTAATGAAGGAAACAACCCACAACAATTCCCGTTTATTTTTTGTCCGGATAAAGTCCGCTATGATACCAAAACCGCGATAAGCTTCAACGAGTTCAATAATCATCATTGTTCCCAGAACGAATATAACGACCTGTGAGATATCTGCCAGGTGTTCATTAAGTTTCGGGATCATGATCGTGTCGTTCGGGAAAGACCTGATAAAATTCATCACCCAGCAGACAACCCCCATCAATAACGCGACAGCCGCTTTATTGACACCGGTCTTATGTTCCAGCATAATAGCCAGATACCCCGTGACAAAAACAAAAATGATCAGCCCATTAAGCATTTCTCCCACCTTTCTAAAAAAGATTAAACGAGGCTAAAGGCTGGATGGATTTGATGCGAAGATTTAATTTTTCCTCCCCGCGGGCCAGAGGTTCCTCCCCTCACGGAGCCTTTGGCCTGGGGGGGAAGAGCCCGCCCCCGGGCGAGGCTCGCCGCGAAAACAGGCGGCCTACCGGCCGTCGCTGAAAGACCCCTTGCGCGCGACCTTGGTCTTATAAGCCGCCTCTTGGACCGCCGCCGCGACCGCCGCGACGACCCTTTTGTCGAAAATGCCCGGCAGGATGTATTCCTCGTTCAATTGCTCTTTCGAAACAAGGTCCGCCAAAGCGCCGCTGGCGGCCAATTTCATCTCTTCGTTGATCTCTTTCGCACGGACATTTAAAGCCCCCCGGAAGATCCCCGGGAACGCCAGAGCGTTATTGATCTGATTGGGGAAATCCGAACGGCCGGTCGCGAACACCCGGCAGATATCAAGAGCTTCGCGGGGGTTGACCTCGGGGTCCGGGTTGGCCATGGCAAAAACGATCCGGTCGTCTTTCATCTTTTTAAGATCATCGCCGGATAAAACATTCCCGGCCGAGACGCCGACAAAGACATCCGCGCCATTTAACGCCTCCCTTAAGGTCATGCGGGGGGCATTGGCATCGACGCAAGAGAACAGGTCCCCCCGGGCCTGGTCCAGATTTTCATCATCAACGACCAGGACAACTCCTTTCCGGTTACACGCCAGGAGGTGCCGCACGCCCGCGGCCAGAAGGATCCGGCAGCAAGCGGCTCCCGCCGCCCCCACGCCGCTGACCGTCACCCGGATATCTTTAATGTCTTTTTTGACAATTTTAAGGGCGTTCTTGAGGGCCGCCAGCAAAACGACCGCTGTCCCATGCTGGTCATCATGCATGACCGGAATATTTAATATTTTCTTGAGTCTCGCTTCAATCTCAAAACAACGCGGGGCGCTGATATCCTCCAGGTTGATCCCCCCAAAGACCGGCGCGATATTCTTTACCGTCTCGATGATCTCTTCCGCGTCCTGGGTAGCCAGACAGATCGGCCACGCGTCGATATCGGCAAATTCTTTAAACAGCATGGCCTTCCCTTCCATAACCGGCAAGGCCGCCTCCGGCCCCAAATTACCCAAACCCAATATAGCCGACCCGTCCGTCACAACGGCAACACTGTTGCTTTTGATGGTCAACGTGTTCACCTTGCCGTGTTCCTGCGCGATGGCCATGCACACTTTGGCCACTCCGGGGGTATAGGCCATGGAGAGCTGGTTTCTCGTTTTTAAAGGGACTTTATTCTGGATATGGATCTTGCCGCCTAAATGCAGAAGAAAGACGGGATCGGAAAATGAAACGACCTTGATATTCTCCAGCTTGTTCAAAGCCTCTATGATCCGCTGGCCGTGCTCGTCACTGGCGACATCAAAAGTGACGTCGCGGATAACCTTGTGAGGCGTTACCTCGACAATATCGACTGCCCCTAAATTGGCGTTCCCTTTAGCGATGACTTTAACGACCTGGGCAAAAACGCCGGGCTTGTTCACCAGCTCCAGACGGACCGTTAATTTATTCGCCGGGGAAAAATTTAATTTATCCATGGTCGTAACCTCCAAAGCTGATGCGGTAATATCCAAATATCTGCATATATGCATATCATACTCAAGCCGCCTGAAATGTCAACCCCGTTAACCATCCCCTTCTTGCGCGGCGTTGAGGATGCTGTCGCGGCGCGGCCGCGGAGGGAGGTTTAGTTTTTGCCTAAGGTGCTCAGCACCTTTCCTGATGCTCTGAATTTCTTCCGAAGCATCACCGCGACAGGGCGCAACACATGGAAAATATCATGGTCCGCGACATTGTAGTAGACGGTCGTCTTTTCCTGCCGGGAAGACAGGATCCCCGCGTTGCGCAACGCAAGAAGATGACGGGAAATGCTCGACTGCCCGATCTTTAATTTGGCGACCAGGTATCCCACGCTTTTCTCGCCGGCTTTAAGTTCTTCAATCAATCTCAGGCGTATGGGATGCCCCAGGACCTTCAAAAAATCCGCCTTGATTTTATAAACCATATCATGCACAGGGTTTATGCCTCTCTTCGGTAGACAACCATGGTTTTTCGTTCTTTGGCCGCGTTGTAGGTCTTCACCGCCTCTTTGACATCCAGCAGCCGCGTCTGGACAAGGTGTTCCTTGAGAAACTTTTTCCCTTCCTGCGTGATCCGCAGCCGGCGGCGCGTGGACCCGACGATCAATATTTTCGGCCCCTTTTTGCACACCCTTCGTAACGCGCTTATACCCAGCCGGCGGGAACGATCCAACTCGTTAAAAACGGCGGCGCCGTTGATCTTCTTGACCTTTCCATCGGCACGGATATAAATATTTTTCCTGACCAGTTTGTCGTTGACCCAGACATTCCCCTTTTGGTCGGCGCGCAACTTCGGATAATAATCCACCCCGGATGTTATCTTCTCGCCCAGGACCTGCTTTAGCAAAACCACCGCGCCTAAAATAATGGCATCATCCCCAAGAAAAGAACGTTCAATGCGGCAGTTATCGATGCCCTTAAAGAACGGATCCGCGGCGGATATATCGCGGACCCGGGGCAGCATATAATCGCCGCAGGCTTCGATGACGCCGCCGCCTAAAATGATCATCTCGGGGTTCAAGATGTGCCGTAAAGAAACACAAGCCTGGCCAAGCACATGACATGCCTCATTCATCACCCTCACCGTCAAGGGGTCTTTGCGCCGCAAGGCCTCGGCAATAACCTGACTTTTGATGGTATCAAGCTTCCCTTTCTGTATCTTCGTGATGACGGTCGGCGCTTTCCGGGCGACGGCCTCCTTGATTGCGCGCTCGATCGCCCGCCGGCTGGCCAAAGCCTCCAGCGTCCCGTACAATCCGGCGCTTTTTTGGGAACTGTGCAGGTCAAGGATCATGTGCCCGAGTTCGCCCGCGGCCCCCTGGGCTCCGGTGATCAGCTGCCCGCCGATGATGATCGCCCCGCCCACGCCGGTGCCGGGAAATAATCCGACGATATTATTGATACCTTTCCCCGCGCCGAACCATTTCTCGCCCAGCACGCCCAAATTGACGTCATTACCCAGGACCACTTTCGTTTTAAACGATCTTTCCAGAAGGGCGGCGAGGGGATAGCGGGACAACCCCACGTTGGGCGTGATCAGAATACCCCGGCGGTCCGGACGGACGATGCCCGGCACACCCGCGCCGATACCACGCAGGCTCGAAACGGTGACCCCCTCTTCCTCCAGGAGTTCCCGGATCAATTTCTCGACCAGATGGAGTATCCGCGCGCCCGTGCCGGGTTCGGGCGTGGGGCATTTATTGACCGCGAGCAATTTCCCCGCCTGGTCCACAAGACCGACGGCGATCTTCGTCCCGCCGATATCGATCCCGGCGTACACTTTATTTTTTGTTTTCTTTTTCATTAAAGCCTAATGGGCGTGTGAATGGGGGACATCATGTCCTCTTCAAAAGTTCAAAAGTGCCTGGCACGTTGATTCTATAACCCACTGAAGACTTAAATTTCCTGCAACAGTCTCGCCACCTGTTCCGGTGCCGGCAATTCTTTTTTCAAAAAAATACTCCTGCCCGCCAACTTCAAGACGATATTGACTGCCTGCAAAAGTCACTGCCCCGCCCATCTCCCGCAAAAACCGATCCATGCGTGACATAATCGCTTTTTCTAACTCCCGCTCGCTATGTTCTTCGCCTAATTCCAGGAAATCAAACGTATATTCGTCCTTAACGGCCAGCTTTGCCTGATTACGGATTTTCTCAGGGACAGTCTTATTGAAATTAGTTTGATTCAACATTGTTGTCTCATAAGTCTTGCCTTCCACTTGATGGATAAGGACATTTTTCGTCCACCCAAACTTTCGGGTCATGCGGATATAAAATTCGCGCTCTAAATCGTCCTTGCATTGCGCCATGATAATCAAATGCTTGGTCCAGCTAATTTCTCCAACCAATGGCTGGAGTTTTGCATTCCCATGATATTCCATATAAAACTGACGCATATACCATAAATTTTGAACGGAAAAACCCTGCATCCCCGGAAATTCTTTCCGCAGATCTTCCGCTAAATTTTCTACAATTGCTTTTCCCCAACCATGCTTTTTTTGACGATCCACAATCATCCGGCCAAGATCCCAATAAAGCGCGATCAATTCTTTGTTGACTGCTTTGAGCGCGTCATATTGTGCTTTACGGATCCTCTCCTTAACCGATGCGAGAAACTGACCGTAGTGCTGATTTGCCTTTAGCCTTGTCATATTTTCCTGTTCTTCCCTTCTTTAAACTCCAGCCGCCCTGCCTCAACCACACGGCTATATTTATTAAGCATTGCCGCAATGGAAACGACCCCCGCCTTTCCGCCAGAGGCGCCCGCCTGCCGGACGGGCAGGGATCCGCCTTTGGCGGAAACCTCGGCGGTGGATTTTTTGAACTCGATTGTTTCGGATTCTTTGAGCATATTCTTTTTCTTATTTAAAAACTAAGAAACATCCTGGTCTTTAGTCCAGTCGAGAAGCTTACGCTTTAATTCTTCTTTTGATGGCAGGTAAAGACGGCATTCTTTGGCATGGATATTGTGACCCTTTGGAAGCGTGATTTCAACTATGGCTTCACGGCTTTTGCGGCAGAGAATTATTCCGATAGTCGAATGCTCGTTCTCTCTTTTCACATAACGGTCAAAATAATTGACATACATCTGCATCTGACCGAGGTCTTGATGGGTCAAATCGCCGATTTTTAAATCAATGAGAACATAACACCCGAGCAAACGGTTATAAAAAACTAAGTCTACAAAAAAATGGTCTTCCTCAAAAGTAAATCGTTTTTGCCGGGCCTCAAACAAAAATCCTTTACCGAGCTCCAAAAGAAAATGTTCAAGTTTATCAATAATGGCAGTTTCTAAATCAGATTCTGAATATTTAGCGTTCTCATCAAGCCCGAGAAATTCCAATACATAAGGATTTTTTATGAGATCGTGCGGTTGCTCAATGATCTGTCCTTTTAGGGATAACTTTTTTATACCTTTTTTATCGCGGCTAAGCGCTAACCTTTCATAAAGGCTGGAATTAAACTGTCGTTTAAGCTCTCGCAATGACCAGTTTTGTTCTGCGGCTTCTATTTCATAAAAATTTCTCTCCGGCTTATTGTCAATGCCTATCAAAAATACGTATTGAGACCAGCTTAAAGTAAATTTTCGAGATAATGATTCTGCTTTCACCAATTGCGCAGACGGTGTCCGCGTTTTTTGCAATTGGTCGGACACTGTCTGGCTTTTTTGATTATTGGCCGATTGGTCAGACAGTGTCTGACCAATTCGGTTGCCATACATAAGAAAAAACTGGCGCATCAATTTTAGGTTTGTTTTTGAAAAACCCCGCCCAAACTCCTGAGTTAGTTTTTGTGATACCCCCGTCAGTATTTTTTCGCCATATTCGGCGCGTGTTTTTCCTCCTTGTTCGTATTTCACGATTCCTCGGCCAATCTCAAAATTGGTAATCACCTGAATGGTATCAACATTTCTGATGACAGTTTTTCTCGCTGAAAGGATTAACTCGCGAATTTCTCTAAACAACGCTGCGTCATCGAAAGTATTTCGTTTGGCAGATTTTATTTGTTTTTTCATTTTCTCATCTCTCCCCGGCCATGCTTATTGAGCATAGCCGCAATAGAAACGACCCCCGCCCTAACCTCAGCGGTGGATTTCTTGAATTCGTTTGTTTCGCCTGCCTGCCGGCAAGGCAGGGATTCCTTAAACATATTTTTCAATTTCCCTCCCGAAGGGAGCCTGCTCGGCCAACCTTCAACATGCCCCCGGCAAGCTCTTCCCCCAAAGGCATGTCAGGAAAGAGCGCGGTCGCGCCGCGAACGTTAGTGAGCAGGTGTCCCAAAGCGCCTGCTGGTCCCCGCCCGGGTGACTGGCACCTGTTCTCTCGAAATAATACCCTTCCCTTTTCTGGACGGGTTAAAATTTGAAATCAAACTGCGGGTTGTGCTTGCGAATCATATCCTTGACCACCTTGAGCAACGCCCAAGCTGTCTCAAAGGCCTTCTTCGCCTGCGCTTCGTTGTTCGTATCGAACGAATCGTAGAAGAACACGTTACGATTACGCCTCATGCGATCAAAGTACTGAACAAGAAGATCGAACTTCTCCCCCAAAAGTTTACCTGTAATCTCAACGACAGTCCTGTGCTGTTGACCGTCGGCGGGAAGGTAGCTGCGGGAAAACATGAGGGCGCGGCCCATGCGAAGCATAGCCTGATAAGCTATCGTGCACGCCCACTCAGGGTCAGACCCCAGGACAAGCCCGAAAGTCTTGAGGTCTTTCTCCGCCCTGACGATTTGTTGTTCGATCTGGTCAAAGCTTGGGCGTTGTTCCTTGATCAGCCCCTTCCGCAGATACCCTCCCCAATCTTTCATACAACTCCTTTCAGAAGAACATACTTATCAGAGAGCACTTCAGCCAAAAAGGGGTCTTTGTCCTTCCGACGTTGTCTAAAATTTTTCTCATCATAAAATTTATAATTAATTTCGCGCCCGAGCGTCTTCTCTATCCGGGAAAGCTCGGTCACAAGCTTATCCTCGACCTTGCTGTCTCTGGCCACCACCAGGACATCGACGTCTGAATCCGGGCGCATGCTGTCTTTCGCATAACTGCCATAGATCAGCGCCTTCTCGATGCCATCAATGCTGTTCACAATCTTCTTCAGCTCTGCCTCAACACCGACAGTCTTGCGCACAACCGATTTGATCTCTTTGTACAAAGGATGCTGTTCATTGATCTTAAAAAACCTCATCGTTCCCTGCTTACGACTCACGACCCAGCCTTGCTTCTCAAGTGAGTTGATGCCGATCTGAAAGACGCCCGGTTTCTTGCCCACCAAGCGCCCCAGTTCATGCAGGTAATACTCCCTTTGTGGATTCTCAGAAAGGATAGCCAATATTAAAGATTGATTGGTGCCAAACATTTTATATGTGTCCATTACATACAAGTGTATGTTCCTGCCATATTATTGTCAAGGTAAAAGCGCGGGCACAGGGAAGAGCGCCGTCGCGCCGCGAACGTTAGTGAGCAGGTGTCCCAAAGCGCCTGCTGGTCCCCGCCCGGGTGACTGGCACCTGTTCTCTCAAAGTGTCCAACGAAGAATTTGCTACCGTCAACGTGACTCCCGACGCTTTTCATGGCGAATGGAACTACATCATTCGGCCAAGAAAAGTCCACAAGTTGTAAATGTTATTTATTGACGCTGCCTTAGGCAGTCGGGCGAGTTACCGCCGGGATTCTCCCCTCCGCGGAGCGGAGGGGAGAACGCTCCGGTTCAGTGGCGGAGCGTAGCGCCGTCCGCTGCAACCGGTTGTTAGCCGACGTCACGTCGCAACGACGTGGGCGAAAAATGTCACCTCCAGTCATCGAGGACGTAGGCCCCGGGGCGGCTGAAGCCCGGATCGTTGGGCATGTGCATAGCGATCCCAAGAGTCTGGATTCGAAACCCCTGTCGCTGCATCTGCTCGTAGGCTTCCTGACGAGAGGTGTTCACCCCGGTCACCAAGCGGGTAGCCCCGTTCAGGGCCGCGTAACTCTCGCATGCCGCAAGCAGCTCGGTAAAGTAACGCGACTCCCGTTGACCAGGTCGAACAGCAGCGAACTTTACATAACAGGCGCCGCTTCCCGCTTCGGTTCCCGGGCCACAATGGCATGCAGCGAACGCAACCAGCTCCGAATCATCCCAGAGAAGAACAGTGTCTCCCAGGGCGTTTGCCTGAATGCTGCGAATCACAGAGCTGACGTCGAGACCGGCGAACAGCGCACCGGTCAAGCTGCGAGAACCCTCAAGGGCGGTCGTCTTGTCGCTCTCCGACAGTTGCGAATAGCGGCCCCACGACAGGTCCGGACCGGCGCGTTCGACCGCCTTGGCCATTATGGCCGTCAGATACCGGGGCCGGAAACCGTACTTCTGGTACATGCCCACGTGCTTGGGATTGTTCGAAGAGGTGAACAGTCCCGCCAGTCGAATCTGCCGCCGAGAGAAGAGATCAAGCACCGGCTCCATCAGCCGGCCGCCGATCCCGCGATCCCATACGTCCGGGCGAATGGTCAGCGGGCCGAAGGATCCGAAGCTCCCCCAGATCGCTGCAAAATTCGAACCCACAAGCTCGCCGTCTACCTCGGCCGCAAAGGCCGCGTCCGGAGCGGCCTTCCGTCGGTGCGACACCCAGCTTGAGTCCCCAAAGAACTTCGCGGGTTCGGGTGCTCCCAGCATGGTTCCGAATGCGATCCGCATGATGTGGTCAGCCGCCGGAACATCGTCTTCGCGAAGCGGACGAATCAGGACGTCGGCGAGGTGGCCTTTTGGCGATGTCATGTGTTGATCTCCTCTCTGCAGTAGGTGCGACTCATCCGGCTAACGTAAAGTTAAGGGGCGCCACGCTTTTGCGGCGTCCCGCTTGAACGCAATGTTATGCTTGTCTATTGTTGCCCTCAACCGCATTAATGACTTGGCTCGTTGACAGCAATTCAATTCCGATATTTCTCATTTCAATTCGCCCCTGATCGTAAAGACCGGAGACAGCATCATCTACTAGCACAACCCGAAAATCCCTTTCACTTGCCTCGTAAATCGAGGTGCGTGGGCAGTTCGGAAAATTACATCCGGAAAATATGAGTGTTGAAATATTCTGTTTGCTGAGATACTGCTCCAGAGGCGTATTGTAAAACGCGCCCCAGCGCGGTTTATAGACCACCACCTCATTAGCGCCGATTGTCTGGATGCCATGAGAAAGCAGCAGTCCCTCGTCAAGGAGTATTCCTTCTTGGGGAAGAATGTCCGACGCCAACTGACACCCGGAAGACCCTGCCAGGAGCAAGTGCGCGCCCTTTCTGACAAGTTCCTTGCGGCATAGATCAACGTTCGACCCGTCAGCCTGATAGATTCGTACAATGTGAATAATGGGCCGCCCCGACAAACGAAAGGCGGCAAGGAGCGACTTCATCCGTGGAAGAATTGCCGTCGTTCCCGGAATCTCGAATGGCTGACCGTCAAGGGTATCGCATTGTATGTCAATCGTAATGAGAGCAGAACTGCTCCACTCGGGGGCTGTGTAATCTTCCATAGTTCTCAATTTAGTCGGCATAACGACCAAGCTCACCTGCGCCGCTTTTTGGCGTCAGGTGCAGCGCCTTGTTAGGCATTTTTTCGCTGTCTGTTGCACCATTGCTCCAAAGTTGTTGTGGGCGTGCCAAGCAAGCGATTGGCTTCTGTGGGATCTCCCCCCTCTCCCACCTTTTCAAAAAATCTCATCAACTCGGCAATAAACTGCAATTCAGCGTTAAAGGAGACTCTGCCGATCAGTGACAGTAGCCAAATTGGAACGGAAGACACCTTTACCCCGGGATGTACGATCGAGCAGTATTTCTTGAGCGCTTCTGTCATCGTCAACGCTTCAGGGCCGTAAACAAAGAATCTCTTGTTGGCCGCTTCAGGTAATTGAAATGATTTAGAAACCATCTTTGCATAATCACTTGCCGCCAACCAGTGCAAACGGTGCGGTTGTTGCCCAATGACAGAAGCCCGCTTCCCTCTGATAGCAAGTGAAAGAGATTCCATAAAATGAGTTGCGCAAAATACGGAATAGGGAACCCCGCTTCCACGAATTGCCGACTCGGCTTGCAGTTTGGCCTTGACGGAAGGAAACCAGGAATTCTCTTCAAACACCGCAGCGCCAGACAAGTAGGTTATGCGTTGAACTCCCAGCCTTGCGGATACATCAACAACATTAACAGTGCCTCGATGTTCGATGCGGTCGAAATCCTCGTCCTTAGGGCCTCCTCTTAAATTTATGTGAACCCCGAAGCATCCCTCGATGGCCTTTTCCAATGAAGAGGGGACTTCCACATCTCCCCTAACGAACTCAAAGGAATCCCCAAGTTTTGCTTTGGCTTTCTCGGGATTTCGTGCCAAAACACGAACAGCATATCCATCCTTCTCCAATTGCCTTGCAACGGGCTCGCCAAGCATTCCGGTTGCACCCACGACGAGAATGATTTGCTTCATGATTTCTACCTCCTTGGTAATTGATGAACATTACTTGCCTAACATCCGAAATGAGCGATTTTTGGAGCAGCAAAGCTGCGGAAGAAATCCGCTCGATTGAGTTGTTGGCGTAAATTTATTTCGTTTTTAATTTAGAAATTAATTTTAAAATCGCATCTCTATGTCCACCTTCTCTTATGTAGGCCAGTAATATCTTATAGGGTTATGCCTTTGATGAACAGTGCAACAGGATTTCGTGCCCATCGTATGCTGGAAGTGGTAGTCAAGGGCATAACCCTAATATCTTATATCCTCTCATGCGTTATCACTTAAGCGCCCCCTGTGTTGACCTTCAAACCCGCGAGATCGAAAGAAGATCGACGCTGAGGGTTAGAAAGATGCATGGTAGAAGCGATGTAATCAAGGATGTCTCTCAAGCATTGCTTTAGACCAA
>JACROV010000066.1 GCA_016214285.1 Candidatus Omnitrophota bacterium
CCCCGAAGGGTACTTCTTGCAGGGTACTGAGCGGAGTCGAAGTACGCCGTCGAATGGGTCAACCATTTTACGCTTGCAGACATTCATTGATCTTGGCGACCAGTTGGGTGATGGGCATGGGTTTCTGGTAGCAGGCACGCACGATGCTGTCTAAGGCCAGGTCCTGGACAGGTTCACTGGCAGTCAGCACGATGACGGGGATAGGCGGGTCGTACGCACAGCCTTTGAGTTCCTTAAGGAATTCGCGTCCGTTCATCGAAGGCAGGTGCATGTCGAGAATAATGAGATCCGGCGATTCCAACAAGGCCATCTGAAGCCCCTCATCGCCGTCGGAGGCGATCAACACCTCAAAGCCGTTCTGGCGCAACCCATCGTGGAGCATCATGATGGCCAGTTGCGAATCATCGATGATCAGTATTTTGCGTGGCGTGGCGTCGTTCATGTCATTGTCCTCCTCCTCCCGAAGGGAGCCTGCCGGCCGAAAGGGTTAAAAACTCCTAATTCCTGTTGCTTTTGACGAGGACTCTATTAAAATATGTTTAAAGAGAAAAATTTATGTCCTACAAAAATATCCTTGCCACAGTCCGTTACTGGGACAACATGACCGCCAAGTGGCTCATGCGCCACTTCTATTTCATGTTCTTCCAGATCATCCTCGTCGCGATTTTCCTCGTCTGGTTCGTGAACATGTTCAACGTGATCGATTCCAGCTACCAAGTCCCCGAGACCGGCACGCCCACCGAACACATCCTCGCCGCGCAGTCGGTCAACATGACAATCGTGGTTGTTTTGGTCCTGTTGAATTCTTTCTGGATGCTCTTTATCTTCAGCGGCATCCAGCGCATCGGGAACCTCTTGAAAGACATCGCCTACCACTTAAACCGCCTGCGCGTCCGGACCAAGTAAAACCCTGCTTCTCTGCATCCCTCACCCCCGCTGATTCACATAGCCCTTTGAAATCGTAAACGATTTCAAAGGATTAGTCCCGGGAATGCTTCGCATTCCGCGGGATGAATCAAAACGCTGGCCGGGCAGGCTCCTTTCGGGAGGGGGGTTGATTTTGGCGGCCCCATCAATCCGGCAAAAAGGCAGACAAAATCAAAAATATTCGTGATACAGTTCCCTGAAACGATTGAGAAGATTCGCGCGCCAGTGGCCGTCGGGAGAAAGCGCGTAGCGCAAACTTTGCTTGAACCCGCTTTTGGCGAGGCCCACCACGCCGGAAAATAGCGCCGCGTTACCTGGACTGCGGGCCGAGACCACGTTCATTTTCGCCAGGCGCGCCGGGTGGCGCGTGGCCTGACTGAGGCGCTCAATGAGGCCGGTCAACAAAGACCCGCCGCCGATCATCACAATGCCCGTTTCCAGTTCGTCAGCAACACCAAACTCGCGCAGGACGTTCTGGACATTCTCCAGCAATTCCCGGATCCGGGGCTCGATAGCCGCGCAAATATCTTTGCCCTTGACGGGCTTGTAGGCGCTGTCGCGCTTGACGAGGATCTCTTCATCGCTGGAATGATACGCCTCCAGCGTCGCGGCGTAGGAGCGTTTGATCTCCTCGGCAAGATCAAGCGGCAGGCTCAATTGTTCCGCGATGCGCCGGGTGAACGCGTCACCACCGATCTCGATCTTCTTTAAGCGCCTTAAAATATTGTCCTGGAATAAAAGGACGCTCGTTGCCTTGGCGCCGATGTCGATCAAAATGCGTCCCTCCCCGCGGCCAGAGGTCCCCCGAGGGGGAGGAGCCTTCGGTTGCGTGCGCTCGGTGCCATCCAGGGCGACTTCGCAGGCCGCGTAACTGGTGAAAAAAACATTGGGCACTTCATACCCCGCCTGATGGACCGCCCGCACGATGTTGCGGATGCGGTTGGCATTGGTGAAGATCATCAAGGACTGGACGCCGAGCTTGCGTCCGTAAAGCCCTCCGGGGTTAAGCGCTTTATTGACCTCATCGACCATATACTGCTGGGGCAGGTCGTGGAGAATTTCCTCGTCCATCTTCAGGCTCAGAAGCCGCGCCTGGTCATTGACCTTTTTGATATCTCGCCGGGTGATGATCTTGTTGGTGCGCTCGACCAGAGGAATGGTGGTGCCGCCTGCGCGTACCTCAATGAGTTCCGAACCCACTCCCAGCTGCACTTCTCTAAGTTTGAGGTTGGTTTTTTGAAGAAGGGTGTGCACGGTCGCGTGGACGCAATCGGATAATTCGCCCAGGTCGCTCACCGCGCCGTCACAAAATCCCGCGGTTTTCTGCTCGTAAATGCCGGCGAGCTCCATTTGCGCGGCGTCTTTGACCTTCAAAACTCCGGCTTTGATCTTCTGCGCGCCTAAGTCCAGACCGCAGTAATATTTTTCTCTGATCATATGTTTAAATTCGAAGCACGAAATCCGAAATACGAAACAATATTTAAATTCAAAATCTCAACATTAAAATGTTTTGACATTAGAATTTTGGTTTTTGAATTTGTTTCGAGTTTCGTGCTTCGGATTTTGGATTTAACTACTTTGTCCCTAGAATCGGATCCTTAAACCTCAAATCGATATATTTCACCTGCTCCGTGTCCAGGCGGCTGCGGGACAGGACCATCGCCAACGTATTCATTTTCCGCTCAATATCGGTTTTATCAACAATTATTTTCAATCCGTTGGACAGGTAAAAATCGATCTCCTTGAGATTGTCCATGTCGACCTTCTTCACGACATACGGTGAAAATGAATGATTATTCTGGAATTCCTTAATGATGCTGAGCGCCAATAGCGTGCTCTCTCCGCCCAAGGCTGACCCTGTCGTGATCCGCCGCCGGCTGAAGATCCCGGAGATAAGCGGGAACTCCTCTCCTTTTTCCGGCGCGCCGAACAAAATAATGCCCTGGTCATCGATCAGGAATGTCTTGTTCTGAATATAGATTTGCGCGAAGGGCGCGCGCTTCCTGGCCAGGACCAGGATCCTGTCGGGAAACTTTTTGGTCATGCTGGCCTGCGCCATCTGCGGATACTTGTCCACCAGAGAACGCTGGAACCGGACGACGTCGACGCTAAAAATGCTCTTGCCGTTCAACGGCGCGAAGTCCCGCTTGTCCAGGAAGCTCAGCGTGCGGTCGATCTCGACCGTTTTAATCTTGAAATATCTGGAATCAAAGAGCGCCTGCGCCGCTTGCCTGGCGCCGAAGAACACGACCACGATCACGATGCCGCCCGCCAGAATATACCGAAAAGCAGGTGTGCCAAAAAACGCAAATGGATTTCCGCCGCTTTTACCGGAGGTTCTTGATCTTCTTCTTTTTACCATACGCCAATCCGGCCAGATGCAGACACAACCGGTCAAAATCTATTCCCATGACCCTGGCGGCTTTCGGCAGCAGGCTCGTTGAAGTAAATCCGGGAATGGTGTTGACCTCCAGAACGTAATACGCGCCGTTCCCGGCTAAAATAAAATCCACCCGCGAAAGATCGGCGCAACCCAGCGCCCGGTGCGCCGCGAGCGCGCTCTGGCGGACCTTATCCGCGAGTTCCTGCGGGAGGTGGGCCGGAACGATATACTCGGTCGCGCCGGGACTGTATTTCGCTTTGAAATCAAAAAACTCCGACTTGGGACGGATCTCAATGGGAGCGAGCGCCTCGTCGCCTAAAATACCGACCGTCAATTCCCGCCCTTGGATATATTGCTCGATCAAGACCTTGTCATCGTACTTCCAGGCTTTTTTCAAAGCTTCCGCCAATCCTTCCGGCGCGCGCACCAGACTGATACCGATGCTGGAACCTTCCCGGGCCGGCTTGACGACGACCGGATAAAAATCAATTGCCTGAATAAGGCCGGCGTGATGCGCCGCTTCCTGTTTGTATAAACTGATATGCGCCGGTACCTGGATACCGGATTTCTGGAACAAGTCCTGCGCGAGCACTTTGTCGAGGGCCAGGCGGCTCGCTTCAACACCGGAACCCGTGTAGGGGACGCCGATCTCCTCGAGGATCGCCTGAATGGCGCCGTCTTCCCCCAACCGGCCGTGCAGGGCGATAAAAGCGACGTCGAGATTATAGGAACGCACCAGCGAAGTGATCTTTTCCTTGTCCCTGACCGTGATATCGATCGAGACGACCTCGCCTCCCTGACGTTTGAGCGACCCGGCGACCGCCGTGCCGGATTTCAAAGAGATCTCCCGTTCCGAAGAATATCCGCCCATTAAAACGCCGATGCGCCCGAGGTGTTTGATATCGTAATTTTCCAAAGCTGCCGTTATTGAGCTCCCTCCCGATAAACATAACTTCAAATCTCCCCCGGGATTCTTTGACGTCGGCGGGAGATTTGAAGTTGAAAAAGGAAAGCTCAATAACCGGGCGCGCGGCTGGGATTGCCCGCCGCTGGAATCGCCCTGCACGGCCCAGGCGAGTTCATCCGCGACATACGTGATGTCCCCGGCGCCCAGAACGATAATGAGGTCCCCGGGTGTCGCCCTGTCGATCACGTGGCGCAGAATATCCTTTTTCTCCAGATAGACCACGCGGCACGGGTTTTCCTCTTCGATGCGCTCTTTTAACCTCGAGGAGGTGATCCCTTCAATGGGCTTTTCGCTGGCCGCGTAAATATCGGTCAAGATCAGATAATCGATGCCGTAAAAACTTTTGGCCATTTCATCCCACAACGACTGGACGCGCGTGTAGCGGTGCGGCTGAAAGATGGCGATAACGCGCTTGCGCCCCATTTGCCGGGCCGCGGCGAGTGTCGCCCGGATCTCCGTCGGATGATGGGCGTAATCGTCGACAACCCAGATATCACCGGATCTGGCCTTGATCTCAAAGCGCCGCTGCACGCTGGTGTATTCACCCAAACTTTCGCGAATGACGTTCCAGTCGATCCCCAAATGCAACCCCAGAGCTACGCACGCCAGGGCGTTGGCCACGTTGTGCCTGCCCGGGATCTGCAGGCGTATTGTGCCTAAGGGTTTGCCGTTGGCCAGGCAGTCAAATTGCCCGCCGTTGACGTCGAGCACAATATTCTGCGCGGTAATATCGTTCTCGGGACTGAACCCGTAGGTGCGTACCGGACACGGGCTCCGCGCCAGCATGCCGCGCAGATTGCCGTCGTCCCCGCAGGCGACCAGTAACCCGTCGCGGGCGGTGCGTCCGATAAATTGCGCGTACGCGCGCAAGATACCATCCCAGTCACGGAAATAATCGATATGTTCGAAATCGATGTTGGTAATGACAGAATATTTTGGAGAGAATTTCAAAAACGATCCGTCGCTTTCATCCGTTTCCGCGACGAAATATTTTCCCTCACCCAAGCTGGCCTGGTAGCCTGAGGAGCCGCTGGTGACCATGCCGCCGATGGCGGTCGTCGGCTGCAACCCCGCCTTGATGAGCATGTTGGAAATCATCGAGGTGGTGGTCGTCTTGCCGTGGGCGCCGGCGACGGTGATCGAGGTCTGCCCCTGCATCAAGTCGACTAAAAGCTGGGCCCGCTGCATGACGGGGATTTTCTTCCCGCGCGCCTCCTGAAGTTCGGGATTATCCTGCGCGACCGCCGAGGAGAAGACCACGAAGTCCGCGCCGCTGATATTTTCTCTCGCGTGACCGATCGTGACACGCGCGCCCTGCTCCCTTAAATTCTGGATCATCTGATTCTCGCGCAGGTCCGAACCGGAGACCTTGCAGCCTTTCTTCAAAAGAAGAATGGCCAACGCCCCCATTCCGATACCGCCGATGCCGATAAAGTGATAGTGTTTAGTCATTACGGTCCTTGCAATAAACAAATCACAAATACCAAATTACAAACAATAACCAAATTCAAATGCCCCAAACAGCCGGTCGAGTATTTATAAAATTAGGTCATTGTAATTTGTAAATTGTTTGTGATTTGAGATTTGGTCATTGAAATTTTGTCATAATTTATTTTTACTTTTGCAAATATTCCACCCACGCCTTGTTGAGCGCGTCGAGGTCTTTGAACCGCACGTACACGGAGGTGAAGACCCACTCGAAGGGGTCGCCGGCCTGTAATTTCCGGCAGAGGTTGATGAACCGCTGCTGTCCCAGCTCATCGATGATATAATTGACGATGCTGGCGGATTCCGCGTAAAAAAGCTGGATCGTTTCGGTGTTCATTCTACCAGATAATTCCATCACTGTCATGTCATTGAGTGACATAAATCTTCCGTCTTTGATAGCTTGGCGTACGGCATCATTGGCGCCCCAGCGCCGCGCTTTTTCCTGGTACATGGCAACGCCCTCTTCGAACCAAATGGGGATCTTCGCCTTAAACCCGACGAATTCCCGGAAGATGATGTGCCCCATTTCATGCGGCAAAGTGGAATCGAAGAACCCGTGCGCGGCCGGAAAACTGCGGATGACGCGCTCGCGCGAGGACGCTACCCCTTCCGACCACTTGGCGTACTCCCCGATCTGTTGAAAATCCTCGGTGTTGTCGTAGATGTAGATCTTTGCCCGCTCGTCCCAAGTCCAATTCTTGTAACGCGTGAAACCCATGTTGCCGGTGATCTCCTGGTAATAATACCCGGCCATTTCCTCGACGCTTTGGATAAAATCCAGCGGCGCGTTCTTGTAATAGATGATGAAGTGATTTCCCTTGCGCTCCTTCCATTCGTCTTCGGCGTGAGCAACGCAGGTCGAATTCATCGCAAAATATAAAATGAATAACAAAATTGCGCGGTTCATTGTTTTATGTTCACGATCTGATCGGCCAGCGCCGCGGCGGGATCGAGCGAAAGGAGCTCGCCAAAATGCCGTTCCCACTCCTGAGGGGAAGGCTTCTGCGCCAGCCTGCGCTCCACGGCTCCGCTCAACCATGCCGCGGTAAAATTCTTTTGCTCGATGAATTCTCCAACGCCGGCCTGCGCGAGCACTTCGGCATTCTTTGTCTGGTGCCCGCCCGCGTGCGGATAGGGGATCAAGACCGAGGGTTTACGAAAACGGATCAATTCCGTCACACTGACGGCCCCCGCGCGGCCGATAACGAGATCCGCTGCAGGATACACGCGCTCCATCGCTTCAAAGAACGCGAACAAGGCGAACGGTATTCCCAAACGCGCGTATTGCTCCTTTAATACCGGGTAACCGTCTTGCCCGCCGAGATGGATCACCTGCAAAGGCACTCTGCTTCTTAATTCCAACACGGCCCGCACAGATACTTCATTGAGCCAGCGGCTTCCCTGGCTGCCGCCGAGGATCAAAACAGTTTTCTTCCCCTCATCTAACCCGAATTCCCTAAGAAGTTCCGCCCTGTCCAGATGCGCGGCGGGCCTGTGCGAAGGACATCCGGTCAAAACAATTTTCGCGGCCGGAAAATAACGGCGGCTCTGCGGAAAACTGACCGCGATCCTTTTCACCAGCCTCGATAAAACAGCGTTGGCCTTGCCCGGAAGGACGTTCTGCTCGTGGATCAGCGTCGGGCGCCCGGAAAGAACCGCTGCCAATACGACCGGAAACGCCCCATATCCACCAAAGCCAGCCACCACGTCGGCTTTATATTGCTTCAGCAGACTTCCGGCTGCAAAAGTCCCTTTTGAAAATAACCACAGGGCGCGCGCCGACCGGATCGGACGGGCAAGATCTGTCCCGCATAACTCCAGCTCGTCGAAGGAAAATCCGGACCGGGTGACGCGCTCCTTCCAGATATTGAGCGCGCCCGCGAAACGCACCGCGCATTTTCTTTTCTGAAGTTCCCGGGCGACCTTCAAGGCCGGGATGATGTGGCCGCCGGAACCGCCGGTGGCGATGGTGATATTCATTGATCCTGGATCCGTGAAATGTTCAAAAGCAGTCCGACCGCGATCATGTTAAAGATCAAAGCGGAACCGCCGTAACTGATAAATGGAAGCGGCAGCCCCTTCGTTGGCATAGCCCCGATACTGACCCCGATATTGACCACCGTTTGCAAGGCCAGCATCGCCACGATCCCCACGGCCAGGTAATGACCAAAGGGGTCCATGACACGTTTGGCCAGGCGCGCGCCCTGCCAGATAAAAATGACGAACAAAGAAATAACGGCCAGCGTCCCGGCCAGGCCCAGCTCTTCGCCGATAATGGAAAAAATAAAATCGGTGTGCGCGGCGGGCAGATAAAAAAGTTTTTGCGCGCTCTTGCCCAAGCCCACCCCGAAAAGTCCGCCGGAACCAAGCGCGATCTGCGACTGGGTCAATTGAAAACCTATTCCCTTGCTGTCTTCCCAGGGATTCAGGAACGCCATAATACGCGCCCAGCGGTAAGGCACGTGCACAACGAGGACATACAAAAACGGCAGGGCCGCTACTCCCAAGTAAGCGATGTGGATGACCTTGGCCCCGGCCACGTACAACAGGATCGCGACGATGCTCGCTATCAGCACGCAATTGCCCAGGTCCGGCTGCTTGATAATGAGCAGACACATGACGCCCAGGATCATGATCGGCGGCAAGAATCCGTTCCAGAACTCGCTTATTTTTGTCTGTTTGCGGGCGAGGAAATCCGCCATATAAACAAGCATGGTAAGTTTGGCGAATTCCGACGGCTGAAAGCTCAACACGCCGAGCTTGAACCACCGCCGCGCGCCGTAGCTGGCTTTCCCGATCCCCGGGATAAGGACCAGGACCAAAAGGATCACCGCGCAGATCATGAGCGGCTTCGCCCACAAGCGCAGTTCCCGGTAATCGACGGCCATCACGCCAAACATCAAAAGAGATCCGACAAACAGAAAAAATAAATGCCGGTTAAGAAAATAAGTTTTGTCCCCCAGCTCCCGCATGGCGTAAACGCCGCTGGAACTGTAGATCATGATCGTCCCGATGCAGATAAATAACATTACCAGAACGGCGATGGACAGACGGATCTCACGCATGGGCGGGCAGGTTGTGGACGAGCTCTTTGAAGCAGCGTCCTCGTTCTTCATAATTGGCGAACATGTCGAAACTCGTGCACATCGGACTTAAAAGCACACTATCACCTTTTTGGGCGATCTCACGGGCCCGCGAAACGGCGTCGGGTAAAGTGGCATATTCTTCAAGCGCGACGACAGACTCAAAGGTTTTCTTCAATTTCGCCCGGGCCTCGCCGATGGCGATCATCTTTTTGACCTTCTGACGGACGAACGGCGCCACGACGGAGAAATCGATATTTTTGTCACGGCCGCCGCAGATCATAATGACGGGAGCATTAAGCCGCTCCAGCGCCCAAATAGCGGCCTGGGCGGTCGTGGCTTTCGAGTCATTGATAAAGTTGACCCCATCGATCTGGCGCACCAACTCCAGACGGTGCTCTACTCCCTTGAAATCCCGGAACACTTTCGCGCAAACATCGTCTTTGATGCCGAGGATATCCGCCACCTCCCGCGCGACGGCGAAATTCGGGTTCGGCGTGATCCCCGGTAAGGACAGCGGCGCGGCGTTGAAAAACCGCACCTGCGCTTTGAGTCGCGGCGCCAAATCCTTCAATCCCTGGTCTTGCGCGTTTACAACGGCGTAATCGCGGGCGTCCTGGTTCAGGAAGATCCTTTTCTTGGCGTCAAAATATTCCTGAAAATCCTTGTGACGGTCGAGATGGTTCTGATTGACATTCAAAATGACCGCGACATGCGGTTTGAATCCGCGGATACCTGGAGTTCCCGGTTCAACAACCGTCTCCATCTGGAACGAACTGATCTCCAGGACGACAAAATCTTTATCGCCCAGATCAAGGACCTGACCGGAGAACGGCGCGCCGATATTGCCGCACAGACATGAACGCCCGCCGGAGGCTTCCAACACCTGGTGGATCAAGGTCACCACGGTCGTTTTGCCGTTACTGCCGGTGACCGCGATGACGGGTTTCTCGCAAAACTGGAACGCGAACTCGATCTCACCGAGCACCAAAATATTTTTTTTCCTTGCCCAAGAAACCGCCCCGCTATCATGCGGCACGCCGGGACTCAAGACCACCACGTCGCTCTCTTCGATAAAGGCGCGCGTGTGCCCCCGGAACTCGCACGCCACCTTGCGCTGTTTGGCCCACTGCCGAAAATCCTCGGGCAAAGTATTTTCGCCGCCCTTTTCGGAAATCTTCGCCTTGCCGCCCAGATGGGCCGCCAGCCGGGCCAGGGCCATGCCGGTTCTTTGGCCGCCTAAAATCGTTACTGTCTTATTTTTGAGATCCATTAACGGATTTTTAATGTCATCAGGGTGACGATGACCAGGATGATGGAAATGATCCAGAAACGAATGATGATCTGCGATTCCTGCCAGCCCGATAACTGCAAATGATGATGCAGCGGGGACATTTTGAAAATTCTTTTACGCCGCAACTTGAACGAAACGATCTGCAGAATGACGGATAACGTTTCAATGACAAATACCCCGCCCATAATGACCAGAAGCAATTCTTTCTTGATGATGACCGCGATGATCCCCAGCGTCCCGCCCAGCGACAATGATCCCACGTCTCCCATAAAAACGGATGCCGGCGGACAATTAAACCAGAGAAATCCCAGACTGGCCCCCAGGATCGCGGCGCACACGACGGTGAGCTCCCCTGCGCCGGGGACAAAGGGAATAAAAAGGTATTCGCTGAATTGCGCGTGGCCGGTGATATAACTAAGGATCGCCAGCGTCAAGCTCACCATCATGATCGACCCAATGGCCAGCCCATCAAGGCCGTCGGTCATGTTGACGGCGTTCGAGGTTCCCACCACGACAAAGGCCACGAACGGGACATAAAAAATACCCAAGTCCCAAATAATACTTTTTAAAAACGGGACGTCGAGTTTCGTAGAGGTTCCGGGATGAAAATAAATATAGGATCCGACGAAGCACCCCAGCAGGATTTCCCAAAGCAGTTTCGTGCGTTTAGGCAAGCCGCGTTTGGGGCCGCGACGGGTCAGTTTGACATAATCATCGACGCCGCCCAGGATCGCCAGATACACACCGGTGAACATCGTCAAGAGAACATAATGATTCCCCAGATCGGCCCACAGGGCGACCGAGATCAGGATCGATGTCATGATGAAGATCCCGCCCATCGTGGGCGTCCCTTGCTTGGAATGCTGGAACTTGTCGAGGTTGGGGCAGTCATCGCGTTTGGCGATCTCGCGGATCTTGAACTCTTTGAGCTTGCGGATGAACCACGGCGCTAAGATAACGCACAGGACAAACGTCGTTAACCCGGCCATCGCGGCGCGAAAAGTGATGTAGCGGAAAATATTGAATCCGAAGAAAACGTCCTTTAATTGGGACAAATAATAGAACATCTGGACCCCTGTTTAATATTTCTTGTTTAAATGACGATGCAAAAAATCGACGACCCGTTCCATTCGCATCCCGCGCGAACCCTTGACCAGAACGATATCTCCCGGCTGACAAAGTTTTTTAAGCCGCCGGGAAACTCCCGCGACGCTGTCGTGATGGAACACGTCGATGCGCCGGTTGCCCTGCCGGATACTGCCGGCGGCGTGCCGGGAAAATTTTCCCACCGTGATGGCCACATCCGCTGATGACCGGGCAATCCAGCGCCCCTTTTCCCGATGTAACGGCGTGCTTCGCGCGCCCAGCTCCAGCATGTCCGCCGTAATAAAAATTTTCTTTCCCCGGGCCGTCAGAGCGTCCAGCGTCTTGATGGCGGTACGTACCGACACCGGGTTGGAATTGTACGTGTCGTCAATGACCGTGACGCCGCGGATCTCCCGTATCTGTTGACGATGGCTGCCGAAGGTCAGCTTCTCAAGAGCTTTTTTAATGCCGCGATCACTGATCTTGAGCAAACGCCCGCAGACAATCGCCGCCAATGCGTTGTACACATAGCACGGCGCGGGTGTATTTAATATAAAGCCGTGACCGTTGACCTGAAAACACATTTTTCGATTATTTTTCACCTTGATCTGCCGGGCTTGCAGATCGGATTTGCGTTCAACTCCGCAGGTAATGATTCGCGGATGTTTTTTTTCACCAGAAATCCTGCGCAGATACGGGTCATCGTTATTGAAAATGACATATCCTTTCGCGCCGATGCCGCGAAAGATCGCGGATTTTTCTTTATACACGCCCATTCTGTTCTTGAGCCCTGCGAGGTGGGATTCTCCGATGTTGGTCAGGACAGCGATGGTCGGCTGGGCGATTGCCGCGAGCCATTCTATTTCTCCGGGGTTGTTGGTCCCCAGTTCGATGACCAGCGCCTCGTGATCGGGCTTCAACCCCAGGACGGTCAAGGAAACACCGTATTGATTGTTCAGGGTTCTCTCGTTTTTTAGCACCGTGAGCTTTGATCCCAGCACGGCGGCGATCATGTCTTTGGTGGTCGTTTTCCCGGCGCTGCCGGTAATGGCGATGACGGGGATATCAAAATTCTTTCGATACGCGCAGGCGATCTGTCCCAGGGCCACGGTCGTGTCCTTAACGAGGACGACCGGCACACCCTTCGCGCCGGATACTTTCTTCGAAACGACTAACAGAGAAGCGCCTTTGCGCACGGCCTGCGCGATAAACCGGTGGCCGTCGAGATTTTTCCCGCGGACGGCGACGAAGACGTTGCCGCGCTTAAGCGTGCGCGAATCGATCGAGACTCCGGCAAAGCGCCCCGGAGCGCGGCGGCCGTGGATAAGCGTACCGCCGGTCGCCGCCAATATCTGCGCGAGAGTTAGCATTCCAAATATTTCTCTACAATTTTACGTTCATTGAACGCGATGGTTTTATCCTTGAATATCTGATAATCTTCGTGCCCCTTGCCCGCGATCAAAACGATATCCCCGGCGCCGGCCATGACGATAGCCGTTTGAATGGCCTTCTCCCGGTCCGCGACGACCTGATAGTTGCCGGTGGAAAATCCGAGGATGATCCCGGAGATGATCGACTGAGGATCTTCACTGCGGGGATTGTCGTTGGTCACGATAACGACGTCGGAGAGGTGTCCGGCCACTCTTCCCATTTTCGGACGCTTGGTTTTATCGCGGTCGCCGCCGCAGCCAAAGACCATGATGATCCGCCTGGGACCGATCTTGCGCAGCGCCTCCAGGACGTTCTTTAACGCGTCCTCCGTGTGCGCGTAATCGATGAACACGGCAAATCCTTTGGGGCTTTCGATGCGCTCCAGCCGGCCGGGCACGTGTTCAAGCCGCGCGATCCCGCGGCTGATCACATCCGGAGCTATTCCTTCGTTGAGACAAACCCCGACCGCGGCCAAAATGTTGTACACGTTATGCAGGCCGATCAGTTTTGTCCGGACATTGATCGACTGCCCGCTCGCGCGTACCGTGAAATGACTTTCATACACGCCGGTTTTAATGTCTTTGGCGCAAACCTCGGCCGCGCTGGAAATACCATATTTCACCACACGGGACTTCGTCATCGAAACCAGTTTCAGTCCATAGGGATCATCGACATTGATCACGCTCACGCTTCGCGGGGAAAGGTTCGTGAACAAGCGCGCCTTGGCCAGGAAATAATTCTCCCGGGTGCGATGATAATCCAGATGATCGCTCGTCAGGTTGGTAAACACGGCGCTTTTAAAATCGATAAGCTCGACCCTCCCCTGATCGAGCCCGTGCGAGGAGACTTCCATCACGCAATATTCGACATCTTTTTCTGCGAGGTTGGCCAGAAACTGCTGGTTCTCCACGAGGCCCGGGGTGGTATTCTTCGGGCCGCGGCCCGAAGACGGCAAGATCTTCTTTCCGATCCGGTAATTGACGGTGCCCATGACGCCGCAGGTCTTGCCTGCTTCGCGCAAAATGGATTCGATGAGATAGGTGATCGTCGTCTTGCCGTTGGTGCCGGTTACGCCGATCGATTTGACTTTGGAGGACAACGGGCCGTAAAACCGGCGCGTGACCTCATACAGGAATTTATGCGGATCATCGACGTGCAGAAAAAGGACATCCGCGCGCTTTTCCGCGGGCGGATGGCTTGCGGCAACCACACGCGCGCCTTTTTTGATGGCTTCGTCAATAAACTGCGCGCCGTCGTGCCTGGTCCCTTTGAGCGCGACGAACAGACTGTCTTTTTCGACCGCGCGGGAATCGGAGCCGATCCCCCTGATGGCCAGCTGCCGGGGGAAAAAATTCCCGCGAGGCAGCGGACCGGAGTAGATATCTTTTAACAATTCCTTTAGAAGCATTACCCGGAACTCGCTAAATATTTAAGGGCGTTCTCGATGACCTCTTTGAAAACCGGGGCGCACACCGTGCCGCCGAAATACGCGGGATGCGGTTCATCCATGATGACGATGGCCGCCAGGCGCGGGTCATCGGCTGGGGCGAATCCGGCGAAGGTGGCGTAATATTTCCCCTCGGAATACGCGCCGCCGATCACCTTGCGCGCCGTCCCCGTTTTGCCCGCGACCCTGATGCCTTTGATCTGCGCCTTCTGGGCCGTGCCGTGTTCAACCACGTCAACCAGGATCTCGGTCACGCGCCGGGCCGTTTCTTTTTCAATAACGTTTTCAGCGAGGACCTTGGGTTCGAACGATTTGACGACGTGCCCCTGTTTGTCCTGGATATATCTTACCACAAACGGCCGCACGTACGTTCCGTTATCAGCCACCGTCGCCATCATGCTCAAAAGCTGCAAAGGCGTTACCGTCACCTCATATCCGATGGGGATAGCGCCGATACTGGTCTTGGACCAGCGCGAGGGGTCTTTAATCCAGCCTTTTACTTCGCCTTTGAGATCGATCCCCGTGGGCATGCCGAAACGGAATTTCTTCGCGTATTGATAAATGGCCGGCGCGCCGAGCTTTTGGGCGATCTTGACAACGCCGATGTTGCTAGAAAAACCGAAGACTTCGGTGAAGCTAAGCGTCCCGTACGGATGATGGTCGGTCAGAATGTTGTTGACGATCTTGTATTTGCCGTTCTCGCAAAAGATCTTGTCGCTTTCCGTGAATTTCCCTTCTTGCAGCGCGGCGGCGGCGGTTACCACCTTGAAGACCGATCCCGGCTCATAAACGTAACTGAGCGCCCGGTTGGTGCGGCTCTGCGCGTCGCTGGCGGAATAATGTTCAAGGTCGTACGTCGGCTGGTTGGCCAGAGCGAGGATCGCGCCCGTTCTTGTATCCATCACGATGATCGTGGCGGCTTTCGCGTTATATTTCTGGACGGCCTGCGCCAGGGCGCGTTCGGCGATATATTGGATGGTTTCATCGATGGTCAGGACCAGATTAAGGCCGTCGCGCGCCGGCAGGAAATTATTGTCGAGCAACAATCCCGTCTGGCGGGCGTCGCGCATCACCCGCATCCAGCCGGGCTTGCCTTTTAATTCCTTGTTGTAATAAAGTTCAAGTCCTTCCATACCGTTATTATCGATGTCGGCAAACCCGAGCACATGCGCGGCCAGCGCCGCGCCGGGATAGGAACGTTTGCTTTCCTTGCGAAAACCCAAGCCTTTGAGTTTGAGTTTCTGTATTTTTTCGGCCGCTTCCTGTGGCAATTTCCGTTTTATCCAGACGAAATATTTGTCCTTGTCCAGATCGGAGGCAATCGACTCCCTGCTTGTGCCCAAGATCTCGGAGAGGTGTTCCAGGGCGCTTTGCTTGTCAGCCTCGGACATCATCCGGGGGCTGGCGAACAGCGAATAGACCGACACGTTAAAGGCGATGGGACGCATTTTGCGGTCGTAAATGGTGCCGCGGACGGGTTCGAGTTCAACGAGATGACGGTGCTGTCTTGCGGCGAGACCGGCGAGGTAATCGGAACGGAAGGTCTGCATCAATACGAGCTTAACGACGAAAACGGCCAGGCAAGCAATCAATATCAGAAATACGAGGCTGAATCGAAGGACATGACGTCGACTTTCCACACTCCTGCTCTTTCTTCTACTCCCTGCTCCTGGCCTCCGCCTGGGTCGCGAAGGATAATAAATTCGCTAAAATACTCGGTTTTTGCCCAACCGGCGACGCCCGCTCCAGATCATTGCTGCCGATCATTTCTCCGGACGCGGCGACGTAGATAATGTCGTTGGCCCCGGCAAATTGCATTTTCGAATTCTCGGCCAACAACTTTTCCCCGAGATGGTTGGCCGATTTTAATTTGGAGATGGCGTAGAACGTGCTGCCGTTCTTGTCAAGGAGATCTGCGATCTGGGCTTCCTTGCGTTGTCCCTGGTAGGCCAGATCCACGATCTGCATCTGCAAATGGATGTAGATCAGGATGAGGAAGGTCATCGAAAACGTGTATTTCATAAATCCGGCTAAACTCATGGGGCAGAAATCCTTTCTTGGACTGTAATCAAACCGCGCGCTCGGCTATCCTTAACCGGGCGCTTCTGGCGCGCGGATTTTCCTGACATTCCTTTTCGCCGGGACGCAACGGCTTCTTGACCACCAGTTTTACCCTGCCTTCTTGCGCTAAAGCGCGAAACTGTTGTTTGACGATCCTGTCTTCCAATGAATGAAAAGCGATAACGGCGATACGCCCGCCGGGAGCTAACAGATCAACGCACTTCTTCAAAACGATGTCGATACTTTCCAGTTCGCGGTTGACCGCGATGCGGATCGCCTGAAATGTTCTGGTTGCCGGATGGATCCGTTCACCTCTTCCTTTTCGTGAGGGCACAGCCTTTAAAACGACTTCCCTTAGATCACCGGTTGTTGCGATCGGACGCATGGAGCGCTGGCGCACGATGGTCCGGGCGATGCGGTTGTGCCAACGTTCCTCGCCGTAATCGCGCAGGATCGCGGCGAGTTCTTCCTCGGGAAGAGAATTCACCAGTTCGAACGCCGAAAACGGATTGTTCTGATCCATGCGCATGTCCAGCGGCCCCTCCATCTGAAAACTAAAACCTCGTTGCGGATCATCGAGCTGAAAACTGGAAATACCAAAATCCAAAAGGATCCCGTTGACCTGCGTGACCCCTAAGCCGCTCAAAATGCGGTCCAGATCCCGAAAATCTCCCCGTACGAAATGAGTCTGTTCAAGGTACGGCCGTAACCGCTCTTTGGCCATACGTAACGACCGTTCATCCCGGTCGATGCCGATCAAACGTCCGCGGGGCCCGATCCTTTTAAGGATCGCTTCGGCGTGTCCGCCCAGGCCGAGCGTTCCGTCAACTACAATGTCATTTTCTTTCGGGTCTAAGAATTCCATGACTTCCTCAAGCATGACCGGAATGTGCTCTCTTTTTATCTCGTCCATTTTTTCTTGGCAAACAAGTGTCATCATGAAAAAGCCTTCAGCTTTCAGTCTTCAGTCTGACAGCTGATGACTGACGACTATGATTTATCTCAAAGATTAAGCAGATTTTCCGCGATCTGTTCAAATGACCCGCTTGAGTTGGCGTAAAACTGCTCCCAGGTTTTCTTATCCCAGATCTCGATCCGGTTCGAGACGCCGATCAAAACCGTGTCCCGTTTAATGTTGGCGTAGTCCTTAAGATATTGGGGAACGATGAACCGTCCCTGTTTATCGGGGATCACGTCCACGGCCCCCGAGAAAAACATCCGGTTGAAACTGCGCGTTTCCTGCCTGGTGAACGATGCGCTTTTGAACTTCTGTTCCTGGATGCGCCACTCTTCTTCACTGAACATAAAGATGCATTTGTCCAGACCGCGCGTGAGCAGGAACCGTTCGACCCCGCATTCTTTGCACGTAACACGAAACTTGGAAGGGAGAATAAGCCGCCCTTTCCGGTCTATACTGTGCTTGTATTCGCCGTAAAACATGGATTCTTTCTGGTTTATCCGCCGAAGGCGGATAAACCACTACACTCCACTACATGCCACTTTGAATCACAATATAGTCCCTGCCATGGGTATTGTCAACAAATTAGTGACAAATTCTGCAAGATGTTTTCAGCGAGCCCAAAAACAGAGACAGGCCACGCCCCTGAGGAAAGATATACGGAAGAAGACGACTTTGAAGGATATTACCTAGGAGAGAATGCGTTGCACCCGCGCGCGGTCATCACGCAGCTGCGCGATGAATTGCGCGCGGGAATTAAATTTTTTTTCTTCGCGGATCTTTTGGACAAATTCGACGATGATCCCTTTATTGTACAAACTGCGGTGAAAATCAAATATGTGCGTTTCCAGATGAACGCGGTCGTTTTTCTTGAACGACGGGCGCCGGCCGATATTGGCCATGCCGTTAAAGATCTTTTTGCCGATCCTGACCCTTACGGCATAGACACCCAAAGGTGGAATCACGCCGTTTTGGATAAATATATTGGCCGTCGGGAATCCAAACTTTTTTCCCCGGGCATCGCCGTGCACGACCTTTCCCATGACGGAGACCCCGCGTCCCAGAAGTTTGGCGGCCTGGGCCAATTTGCCTTCGCCGATCAATTGCCGGATCAGCGAACTGCCGATCTTCTTTTCCCCGGTCTTGACCGGGTCGACGACCCTGACCTTGAACCCGTATTTCGTCCCCGCTTGTTCAAAATATTCCAAAGTACCTTCCCGGCCCTGGCCGAAACGAAAATCATCTCCAACGTAAATTTCCTCAGGATGGATACGGGCCACGATGTAACGGCGGATAAATTGTTCCGGGGACAACCGGGCGAAGCGGCGGGTAAAGTGGACGACGATGCACGTTTTCGCGCCGAGCTCTTCGATAAGTTTGAGTCGATGCTGGAGGGAAATGATATAGGGCAGTCCCAATTCCGGACGAAGGACGTGCACCGGATGCGGCCAGAACGTCATCGCCAGCGGCTCTCCGCCGAGCTGTTGCGCCCGTCGGACGGCCCCCTGGATCAGGGCCTGATGCCCGCGATGCACGCCGTCAAAAACGCCGACGGCCAAGACGGCGTTCTTGAATTTCTTTTTAACCTTTCCAATTGCGTATATGACGTTCATCTATGTCTGCGAGATTCACAGCCTCTTCGATATGAAACGGCCCCACTTTGGTCCGTTCAATCTGCGTAATGCACGCCCCGCATCCGAGCTTTTTACCGACGTCTTCCGCCAGCTGACGCACATAAGTTCCCTTGGAACATTCCAGATAAAATAGCACCTGGGGAGGGTTGAATTCTTTGAGCTCAAGAGAATGGATCTTGATCGGGCGCGCCTGACGCTCGATGGTGATGCCTTTGCGGGCCAGCTGGTACAATTTCTTTCCCTGGACTTTCACGGCGGAAACCATCGGCGGGACCTGCCGCGTCTCCTCCGCGGAGCTCTTAAAGACCTCTTCCATTTGCCCGCGCGTGATGTGCTCGTAAGGCAATTGCGCGAGCACCTTGCCCTGGATATCCGCGGAATCCGTCGCCGTTCCCAGGATCAACGTGGCCCGGTAGGCCTTGTCCATGTCCACGAACTGGCTAAATAGTTTTGTGGATTTGCCCAAGAGGACGACCAGAACACCGGTCGCCAGGGGATCCAGTGTCCCCGCGTGGCCAACCTGCTGCATCCGGAACTTCCGGCGCACGTTCTGGACCACGTCATGGGAAGTGATCCCCATGGGTTTATTGACGACCAAAATGCCGTTGATCATGCTCGTTTGCTTTGGAAATGTGCCTGTCTGCTTCATCTCTTATGCCCGTAGAAATTTACCTATCCGGCCAAGAAAAATTTGCCGGGCCTCTTTCATCCCTTTATCAATGCTGCAGCCGCTCGCCCGTTTGTGGCCGCCGCCGGAAAAATCGCTCGCCAGTTTTGCCACGTCGAATTTACTCGAAGACCGTAAATTGATGCGCGTTTTCTTAGGACCCACTTCCGTGAAGATCACAAAGACATCGACCCCATGCATGGCGCGCAAGAATTGAAATATTGTATCACGCAAGTCAAATTGTTCCGAAAATCTTGCCAGTATTTTACGGGACAATTCAATGCATACGACCCTGCCTCCGTAAAAAACGTCAAAACGGCTGATCAATCTCGTGAATTCCTTAAGATCTTTGCAGGGGATCGAGGCGTAGACCTTGCGGTAGATGTCCGTTACGGGAAACCCGGACCGCATCAGATCCGCGCAGATCGCGTGCGTCTGGGCGGTCGTATTCTCGAAACGAAAAGATCCCGTGTCCGTCATGAGCCCGACGTACAAATTGAACGCCAGATCCTTCGTCAGCGCGTGCCCGGCTTCCTTAAATAACAAATACAAGACCTCCGCCGTGGATGAGACCTTGGGCTCCACGAGGTTCAGATCACCGAAGAAATCGTTGGTGACATGATGGTCAATGTTGATGACGAACGTGTCCGCAGAAATAAGCTTTTGCACCTTGCCGATACGGTCCAGTTCGCCGCAATCGAGGATGATCGCCGCGTCGCAGACGATATTACGGCTCTTCGCGTATCCTTTGATCCGACGTGCCTGGGGCAAAAAAGCGAGCCGTCGGGGCGCGGGTTCCTCATTGACAATATGCACGTTCTTTCCCATGGCGCGCAAAAAGATGGCCATGCTCAACTCCGAACCCAGCGCGTCCGGGTCAGGATTGACGTGTGAGGAGATCAGAAAACTCTTATGCTTTCGCAGCGCGCTTAGGACTTTTTCCCGTGTCGTCATGGTGGATCTCCGTTAAGGTTTGTTCGACCCGCGCGCCGAATTCGACGGAGCGGTCGTAAATAAAATGGAGCTCGGGCGTGTAGCGCATCTTGACGTTCTCCCCCACGCGCCGGCGTATGATCCCCGTGGCGCTCTCGAGCGCCTTTTTCGCCGCCTGCGCCGCGGAATTCTCCCCTCCTCCCCGCGGACGTAGGTCCCCGGAGCCTTCGGCCGAAGGGAGCCTATCGGCTAGCGCGCTGAAATATACTTTCGCCGTTCTTAAGTCCCGGCTGACATCAACGTTCGTGATCGTCACAAACCGCAGGCGCGGATCTGCTAATTCCTGCTGTATAATGACTCCGATCTCTCTCTTGATCTGTTCATTGACCCGGTCAATACGATCCATATGTGCTCCTTATTTTGCAGCGAGCGCCGCGGCGGCGGCCAGTTGTTGTTCGCGATTCTTAACGCGCCCGTCGATTTTCATAAATAAGACTTTTTGCAAGATTGTCCCTATTTTTTTACCGGGGCTGACTCCCAGCCGCTTCAGGTCTTCGCCGTCGATATCGATCCGTGTCCCGGCATCATGACGAAGATACTGGTCAACGCGCTGTACCACTTTTTTTTGCGACACCCGAAACCGCAAATAGACAACCGTGTCTTGATGAAGCGGTTTTAAAATCCCGTACGCCTGACTTCGGGATAGCTTGGGAGCAGACAATTTCCGTAAAACATGTTCACTCCGGGCGGCCTGCAGAATACTTTCACTTTCCTCTTTACGAAAAGGAAATTTACGCAAGAATGACCGTAACTTCGCGCCGCTCATTGTTCCCGTGATCGCCATCAGAGAAATAAGCCAGCGGTTGCAGGCAATATCTTCAGGCGCCTGGCTTAACCGCTGCTGAATTTGCTTCAATAAATGAAAATCAGTTTTCAATGCGTCATCGACGATCCGTAAAGCCCCAAGAGCCTTCAACCGCGTCAGATGCCGCTGTGGCTGCTCCTCCGCGAGCATTTTCTTGAACTCGGTAAAATACCGCGGCGGCTTGACATTGTCAACCCCTCGTTTATCCCCGCCATTTATGGCGGGGATCACCTCTTCCCGCAAGGCCTGTTTCAAAAGCCCGAGCGTCCAGGGCTCGATATGAAAACGCAGCCTTTGCTCAAACCGCACGCAGCGTAAAATACGTGTCGGGTCATCACTGAAACTGCGCTCATGCAGCACCCGGATCTTCTTCTCCCGCAAATCCGATAATCCGCCGAATTCATCGACCAATTGACCCCACCGGTCATGATTGAGGCAAATGGCCATCGCGTTGATGGTAAAGTCCCGACGGAAAAGATCGTCTTTAAGCGTCCCCGGGCGCACCTGGGGTAAGGCGCCGGGATGCGGATACGTTTCCTGTCTGGCCGCGACAAGATCGAGCCGCAACCCGAAAGGCCACTGTAACGTGGCTGTACCGAATTGCGGATAAACCATCACTTTCGCGCCCGTCGCTTTGGCCACGCTTTGCGCGAAGGGGATCGCCGGCCCTTCGGTCACGATATCAATGTCCAGATTCTTCCGGCCCAGGATAATATCCCGGACAATACCCCCGACAATATACGCGCGCAGCCCCTGCCGGTCGGCAGCGCGGCCAATATTGCGAATGACGTTCAGAATACGTTTGTCGACACGGCTCAAATAATTTTTCATTACTGTTTTATCCGCGCGGATGAAATTGTTTATGGACCGCCTTCAAGCGCTCTTTATCCACGTGTGTATAGATCTGCGTGGTGGAAATGTCCGAATGGCCTAACATCTCCTGCACCGAACGCATGTCCGCCCCGTGTTCCAGCAAATGCGTGGCGAAAGAATGGCGCAGGGTATGCGGTTTGATCACCTTCTTGATATTGGCCTTGCGCGCGTAATGCCTGATGATCTTCCACGCGCTCTGGCGGCTCATCTTTTTCCCCAACCGGCTCAAGAACAGGTCCGGGGACACGCTGCCCTTGTTTAATTTCTGGCGCGCGGCCGCGCAATATTTTCCCAGCGCCTCGCGCGCCCTTTTTCCGACGGGAATAATACGTTCTTTCCGTCCCTTGCCGATACAACGCACATATCCGACTTCGAGGTTGATACTTCCCAACTTTAAATTGACCAGTTCCGAGACCCTCATCCCGCTGGCGTAAAACAATTCCAGGATCGCCCGGTCCCGCACGGCCCGCCAATGGCCCCCCTTGGCGGCGCCAAGGACCGCCTCGATCTCCTGGACGCTCAACACATCCGGGATCCGCTTCCACAATTTGGGCATATCAACAAGATTCGTCGGGTCCGTTTTAGCGAGGCCCTCACGTACCAAAAAACGGTGGAACATCTTGATCGCCGACAAACTCCGGCAGATCGACGTCGTTGAAAGCCCCCGGCCCTTTTGGTCCTGCATGAAATCGGTAATATCCTTACGCTCGATGGCGCGGGCGTCTTTGCTCTTTTTCTCGTTCATGAACAAAAAATATCGCGCCAGGTCGCGGCGATAGGCCATCAAGGTATTATTGGAGAGCCCGCGCTCGACCGCCAGATAGTTGATGAATTCTTCCAAAAAAATGTATCCGCTCATTGTCCGCTGACCAGGAATTCTTTCGTGGCTTCAGGGTTAAACTGATCACGGATTTTCCTCGCGCTCGCTTCCACTTTACGTTTTAACGACATCGTGCTGCGCATCGCCGCCGGCTGTTCGTACATCATTAATATCGCGTTCCATTCGCCGACCGCTTCGGAGAGTTCTTTTTGCTTCGCTTCGCTGACCCATTTCTTCATTTCCTCCAGCTTGGCGATGATCTGGCCGACAAGGTATTTCTGGCTCTTGTCGCTTTCCTTACCGTCGATATTCTTGACCAGATCCCGGTACCATACCTTCCAGAGAGAATAATTATACCGGTACCGCTCTTCGGGAGAAACGCTCGGCGGCGGATAATCGACAGGGTCCAAAACCGGCACAAAGGCCTGTTCATTGGCCTTTTCCTTTTTCTTGCGCGTGAACTTTTTGCGTAACGATGCGCAGCCTCCGACCGACACGGTCAGCACGCACAAAACAACCAAAACACTCAACACAGACAAATAATGTTCGTTGCAACGGCCATTAGCGCTCATTGATCATCTCCTGGAATTGTTTTTCATTAAGAATTTTGACGCCCAAGTTCACCGCCTTTTGATATTTCGAGCCGGGGTTCTCGCCGGCGACGACAAAATCCGTGGCGGCGCTCACGCTGGCAATGACATCCGCCCCCATCTCCTGAACGCGCGCCCCGGCTTGCCCGCGCGTCATCAATGTCAGTTCTCCGGTAAAAACAAATTTTTTACCCTGAAGTTTACCGGAACGCTTTGAAGTAACCGGTTCAACGAAATTAACCCCAGCTATTTTGAATTTCGCTATGAGCGTAAGAGTCGCCGGTTGTTTAAAGAATTGGACAATAGATACAGCAATCACTCCGCCTATCCCCCGGGCCCCTTCCAAATCTTCGCTTTTGGCCTTCAGTAACTTTCCCAGCGAACCGAACCGCCGGGCCAAAATGAGGGCAACTTTCTCGCCGACATTGAGGATCCCAAGCCCGAATAAAAACCGCGACAGCGGCCGCTTTTTGCTGCCTTCAATGGCCTTCAAAAGGTTTTCAGCCTTTTTCTCCGCGAAGAGTTCAAGCTCCAAAAGGTCTTTGGGTTTCAGAAAATAAATATCGGCAAAATCTTTGACCAGACCTTTTTCACATAACTGATGGATGACGGACTCTCCGAGGCCCTCAATATCCATGGCCCCGCGCGAGGCGAAATGCAAAAGCCCGCGCTCGATCTGCTCCGGGCACAGCGGATTCACGCACCGGTACGCGACATCTTTTTCCGCCTCCTTGGCGACCGCGCCGCCGCACGACGGACATTTCGCCGGTACCTTAAGAGCTTTTTGTCCGGACTTGCTTCGGGCAAGTCCGGAGGACTTGCCCGGCGGCTCAACGACTTTAACGATCTTTGGAATAACATCGCCGGCCCGCTCCACGAGGACGCGGTCCCCTTTTTTAACACCTAGACGTTTGATCTCATCAAAGTTGTGCAGCGTGGAGCGCGCGATCGTGACACCGCCGCATTCGACCGGCTCGAGTTCCGCCACCGGCGTCAAAATACCGGTACGCCCGACCTGAACGGTAATATCCTTCACCGTTGTCGTCACCTGGCGCGCGGGAAATTTGTACGCGACCGCCCAGCGCGGGCTTTTGAGGGTAAACCCCAACTGCTCCTGCTGTTTCAAAGAATTGACCTTGATGACAACCCCGTCGATCTCATAAGGAATTGTATCGCGCTTGCGTTGATATTCCTGACAACAGGCCACCACATCATCAATCGTCCCGCACAGCCTGCGCTCACCATTGACGCGCAATCCCCAATCGGGGATCGCGGTCAGGAATTCCCACTGCGTTTTAAAAGAAGCTGTTCCTTCGAGAACACCGAAAGAATGAATAAAACAGCTTAAATTTCTTTGCGCCGTGATCCGCGAATCGAGCAGTTTGACCGACCCGCTGGTGGCGTTGCGGGGATTGGCGAAAATGGGTTCACCGTTTTTCTTACGTTCTTTGTTCAAGGCCGCGAAATCCTTTAAGTTCATGTACACTTCTCCACGCACTTCGAGGACCTCCGGCAGATATTCCCCTTCCTTCTCCATCAACTTGAGCGGAATGGATCGCACCGTTTTCAAATTGTGCGTGACGTCTTCACCGGTCACCCCGTCGCCACGTGTGGCGCCCAGCGTAAACCGCCCCCTGACATAAGTCAATGAAGCGCTGACCCCGTCGATCTTAAGCTCAACGACATATTCCACCTTTTGTCCCGGAAGGCCCTTGACCACGCGTTCGTGCCACTCCTGAAGTTCGTCCATCGAATAGGTGTTATCCAGCGAATACATTTTGACGCGATGAGTAACGGTGGCAGTCCCGGAGGGGATCTTCGCGCCCACGCGCTGGCTGGGAGAATCGGGACTTTCAAGATCGGGGAATTGCTCTTCCAGTTTGATGAGCTCGCGCAGGAGCTCATCATATTCCTTGTCGGAAACGCTCGGCTCATCGAGGATATAGTATCGGTAATTATGTCCCTCGATCTCGTGGGACAGCCGGGTAATTTCTTTTTGGGCCTTTTCCTTGTCCATACCTAGTGGTTCGACTATGCTCACCACACTTCGAACCATACTGAGCGAAGTCGAAGTGTCGAACCCTTCGATTCCACTCAGGGTTCGATCCTGAGCGTAAGTCGAAGGATCGAAGAGCTAGAAGGCAATGTCAAAGTCCGCGTAATTCTCTTGCGCGGGGACAAAATCGATATTTTCGTCTTTGATGTATCCCTGGAAATGTTTTTCGACGCGCTGGCAGAACTGCTCGATCTTTTCCCGGTCGCCCTCTGCCAGGATCTCGACGCGGCCATCGGGGAGATTTTTGACCCAGCCGCGTAAATCCAGATCCGTCGCGTAGCGCACGACGGTGAAACGGAAACCCACGCCCTGGACCCTGCCCGAATAAAAGATATGCGCCTGGATCATAATTAGGAGGCGAGTTACCCCCTGCCGGGGGTTTTATTCGCCAAAAAGTAACTACGAAGGCGAATAAAATGGTCGGGGAGCGGGGATTTTCAATGACGGCACAACTTATGGAACGTAGTGACATAAGTTGTTGCCGGAATTGATCCCGAGCAACCCTCCCCTAGTTTTCAGTTGCGAGGGAGAACCCACCGACCGTCGTGTTTAATAGAATCGGGGAGCAGGGATTTGAACCCTGGACCTCAACGTCCCGAACGTTGCGCGCTAGCCAGCTGCGCTACTCCCCGAATATTTTAATCTCGTGATTTACTTAAAGCTCTTAATCGAAGCAAATCCCCGCTGATCAACGCTAACTTTTTAGATCGACTCCACCTTTTGATTTGGCTTTCCCTTGCTTCTGCTTCAAATTTATCCCCAAATGGTTCGGAATAGACAAGTGCTTCTGGTTGATTGAAGGTCGTATACTTCCTCGTTGTAGAGCTGGCATGTTCCTTGACCCGTCGTTTTAAATCTTTTGTAACTCCCGTATAAAAGGTACCGTTCTCACATCGCAAAATATATAAAAACCACATCTTTGCGTCCTCATGATCTTCAACGCCCTTCGACGCGTTCACCCTTCGGCCTTTCGATGATACTCAGGGCCGAACCCTGAGCGGTGTCGAATGGATCCGGGCTCACTTGCTCAGGGTGGTTCGCCGCATTGAAACAAATGGTGAGCAAGCCCCGAGCCTAGCGAGGGGCGCGTCGAACCATCCCGAACGTTGCGCGCTAGCCAGCTGCGCTACTCCCCGAAAATGAGCGCATGAGTTATGGAACGTAGTAAACATAACTCATTTGCGCGAATTTTCCCCGCCGAAGCCAAACACGAAAGTATTTTGGCGAAGGCGGGGTAATAAATTATTGAGGGTTAGTCTATCATTAATGAAAATATCCGTCAATCAGCTCATAGGGCAGTTTGTTATTCTCCCCCCTAAACTTCTTTGATGCCAAAACCAATTTCCGCCTCCGCCACAAGCTTGTCTCCCACAAACGCTTTCGTATCCAGAAATCCCGCTTTGGGCATCAATTTCAGCGTCCTGATCTCCAGCCGCAACTGGTCGCCGGGGACAACGGGCGCGATGAATTTGGCCGTCGTTTTGGCCAGATAATACGTCAGGGTCTTGCCCTGCATGCCCTTGCTGTAATAAAAATAAATACACCCGGCCTGGGCCAGGGCTTCGATGATTAAAACCCCGGGCATGATCTTTTCGTTCGGGAAATGGCCGACGAAAAACTGTTCGTTGACCGAGACGTTTTTGATGGCGACCAGCCTGTCGTTGGGGACAAGCTCCACCACCTTGTCGATCATCAAAAACGGAAACCGGTGCGGAATGATCTTCTGAATTTCCCGGATATCAAGTTCCATTATCAATCCTTTCTCTGAAAAGTTATCGTATCGCCAATCCCGCCTTTATCCCTTCAGACCGGCGATGATCTTCTGTTTCTGTGCTTCCGAAAAGTCCAAACCGTAAAACCGCAGAAAAATTTTCTCCTTAAGCTCACGTTCCGTCAACCCCGGGTCCTCGTTAAGGATAGAACTCCTGACGATCGCCCTGGCCGCGTCGAACATCGAACAGCCCATCTCAAGGCGCTCTTCGCCCGACCGCCGCATCAGCATGTCATGATACCGCTTTTCCATCTCCGGAGAAGTATCGTTCATGTCCTGACCTTTTCATAAACATTTTTTAAAGACAGCCGGCTGACCCATTGCTCCAGATAAGCCGTGTCCGGGTTCCCGGCTGTCAGCAATAAATTCCTCACATCTCTTAATTGAAGCTCGGATAAACTGTCTTTGGCCCACAATAATTTCGCGATAACGAGATCTTCCCTGGAGATCATCCACGCCGTATAATCTTCCAGACGGACCTCCCTGCGCCGCTTGAAACACGAATCCTGGAACCCGGTTTCTTTGCGGATGATAAAATCCACCTTGAAGGCGTATTCTTTATGGATCAGGTTGAACATCCCCCGCCGGTCCACTTCTTCCTTGACGGACTCCTCCTCGACATAAAAATCATCCCGGAAGTTGTCGATAAATAACTTTAAATGCGCCGGCTTCAATTCAAGGACGATGTCGATATCCCTCGTCATGCGCGGCACGGTGTAGTAATTCGCCGCCATGGACCCGAAGATAAAATACGGCACGCGAGATCGCTCCAGACGTTCAACCACTATCTTCAAAATTTCCAGCTCTTCACTCATGGAGCCCCACGGGCTAAAGCCCGTGGTCCCTGGTTTACCCCGACTCGCCCTTAGAAATCGCCCCTGCGATTTCAAGGGTAAAGTCCCGGAAATTTCTAAAGAAATTTCTCGGGATAAGATATGGCAAAATTCTCTTCGATAATTTCGCCATACTCGTCGGGGTTATCCGCCGGCATGTTGCTCCGGCGGAATCCGCCTGTTCGATATTCCTCCATTCAAGGAAATATCGAACAGCGCCACGGCTTTTTACCGCATTCATCCACGGCTTAAAAAGCCGTGGTATTCTACGAAGGCGGATAAATATACTGCCACGCAGGCGCGCGTCCCCCGAAAACCCTGCTTACTCCCCTGGCATTCCATTTTCTATCCTTTTCGCGTTGCGCGCGTATCCCATTTCAAGATCCTCTTTTTCTTATACTTCATGGCGTTTAAAATGGTGATCCCCGCGATCTCCTTGCCGTCATAACGGACGATGATGTCATTGTCGGTCAACTCACTGTCCGTGGCATGGCTTGGCTTCTTAAAATTGATATAAAGGACATCCCCTTCGGGGTCGTACGACGACCATAGAAATTTCCGCGGCGAATGTTTGACGGCAGGCAGCATATTCAAGAATTCTTCGATCGCTATTTTGACCATAGCAGTTTCCTCCGGTTTAACGATTTGATCCGTTTGGTTAAAAAGGCCGTAATGATGAAACCATCCCGCTCCCATTCCCTGTAAATGACAGCCAGATATTTCCCCTTCGCCATCTCGCGTAACGCGATCAACTCTCCAAGACTCCCGGCGAAAATCCGCGATGGATCTTTGACTGTTTCCATGACCTCTAGCCGCAGGCCCGCCAACTCACAGTGTTCTTCCGTAATATGTGCCCAGCGCTCATCGGTCAACCGGATAGAAATTCTATTTTTGGATATAACGTTGTCCATAGGATTATTTTACAAGCGCACGTCCTTCAAGGCGCGGTCATAGATCCCGGCGATGTCGTCAAGAAGTTTCTGGTACGTATTTTTCGCTAACTGCCTGGATGACATATTCAACTTTGTGTCAAGTGTCAGGTGTTACGTGTTATGCCAAAATCTGCCTGTCCCTTTTTAAAGTGCCCGGTACGTTATCTGTATTATCTGCTTTACTCCAAATTTATACCGTTATTTCAGCCGTATCAGGGGTCAAAATAATATCTTTTATCATATCTCTATATTTTGGCTGACCACCTATGCCACCCTTCATCGCTATTTTATATTGTGCAAGTAAATTATTTAACAAGGGTGTCGATTCGTTTCCCTTCCCAAGCTGCTCCCATTTAAGAAAACTATTTAAATCGCTACCTTTCTCCGAGAACTTGGGTTCTTTAAAAACAGAATATTCATATTCTTGTGTAAGATAATCATCAACTATAGAAATAGCGTAATCAAGTAATCCATTCAGTGTATCTTCATTCTCGGGTTTAAAGAGCTTTAAAACTGACCTTCCCCAATCCAGTGGACGTTTTATTAAGTTAGAATCGCCTGTCTTTCGTACTCAAAAGGGCTCAGATTCCCAAGCGTTGAATGAGCCCGTCTGCAATTGTAATACATTTCCACGTATTCAAAGATTTTTCTTTTCGCTTCATCA